>CALXVR010000010.1 GCA_944392155.1 uncultured Alphaproteobacteria bacterium
GTAAGCTGTTCTAACGGTTGTGCCTCTTACGGCTCTTGCGGACAATGCACAAGTTGTAATCCGACACCGCCTTCAGATCCTTGTGAAGGCGTAACTTGTCCAACTTCTGTAAGTTGTGGCTCCGCCGGATGTGCTAGCTGGTCTTCTTCAACATCTTGTTGTTCTTCTGTTTGCACTAGTTGTAATGATTTGCCACCGGATGATCCTTGTGAAGGCGTAACTGGGGTTAGTTGCGAATTTGGTTGTGCTTCAACAGGTTCCTGCGGACAATGTGTAAGCTGTAATCCTGATCCTTGTGCCGGAGTAACAGGTGTAAGCTGTACAACAGGTTGTGCTTCTTATGGTTCTTGTGGACAATGCACAAGTTGTAATCCTGATCCTTGTGAAGGGGTAACGGATGTTATTGGTTCTTGTGCATTTGGTTGCGCTTCATGGGGATCTTGCGGAGAATGTACAAGATGTAACTCCTATACAGATTATATTTGTGCCAATGCCGTAATCGTAAATTGTCCTTCTGGATGTGCAGAATCTGGTCCTTGCGGATGTTATAGATGTAGGTAGGGTTTATTGGATTTTTGTACAGAAGTAAAGCGCTTGCTGCTAATGTGAGACATATTTAAGTCTGTATCTGTGGGATAAATAGCAGATGGTTTTATCTATAATCCCAGTCGTCTTGGGCTTGTTTGTTGCGATAGTCGGGGTGGAATTTTTGAGCTTTTTGGTAGGCTTTTCTGAATAAGTTTTGTTTTTCGACCATATCTTTGGCTTTGGCGGAGTTGTTTATTTGTTCATAAAGTTTATTGAGTTCACCGTAAGTTGAACTCTTGTTCAAAAAACGCTGGCTGCGACTCCAACTGCTGTTGTCAATTAGATATATTTTTTCTTCATTCAGGCGAATTTTTTCGTGTGGATTTTGTGTTTTTTCCAGAAGCTGGTTTATTTCATTAATCCCGTTGATGCTGATTTGTTTTTTGAACTCGTTAATATAGTTTGGTGTGAGAGCTTGTTTCTTTTTATCTTTTAACATGCGGTTTAATAGCCGAACTTTGTCAATGTTCTTGGGAGTTTCATTTAGTTTGTAACGAAAATGTTTTTCGCCGCTGAAATGATATATTTGATTCATTTTATGCAAAATAAACCATAAGTTTTTGTTGTTTAGATAAGGGATGGTTTCATCTAGGTTTTTGATGATTTTTGCTGCTTGGTTCGGATTAAAGTTTTCAATGTCGCGTATGTGGCGGAATGTGCTTTCAATGCGAAGCATCTCACTTACAATGGGCGGCGTGACTTGATTTTTAATGCGCGTATCAATAATTTTACGAAGCTCCGGAATGGAAAAAGTCGCATATTGTTGAGGAAGAGATGCTGCTTTGATAATTTCATGACGTGACTCTCCAAACCGATATTCTCGGCTCAAACCGACCATGTGGTTAAGGATAAGTTTTTCTTTTGTGTTGAAGTCAGTCATATTGTTCTTCCTTGGCGCAGAAGCAATTTATGACCATATGATATATTATATTTTTACTAAAAGCAAATATTTTGTATAAAATTTGTCTATTTAAAGTTCTTTGACCATTCGGGCAAAAGTAATGCCTTGTTCCTCAAAGATTTCGCCTTCCTGATGGTAACCGAGTTTTTCATAAAAACTGACAACAGAAAGCATGGCGTGCATGACTATGCGTGTGTATCCTGCTTCTTTGGCTCGTTTTTCGGCATATTTTACCAGTTCACGACCAATGCCTTCGCCCTGATATTTGTTATCTACGGCAACTTGCATCAAGCGAATTTCTTCGTTATTGACCGGAGCAAGGAGGAGACCTCCGACCAAAGCATCATCCAAGTTTTCAATGCAACCAATATGCAGATATCCCGCTTCTTTGTCGCGGTGCATATCCAAAAACTTTAGTCCCAGAGGTTCAAGCAGAATTTTGTAACGGAGTTTGACCAAATCATCATAGCGGGAAGATCCGAAAGGAATGTCTATCATTTTTTTCATGGCGCCCTCCTTACTTTAGTGTATTCTTATTATAAGCACAAATTCATTATTCAATCAATATTATATTGCTTAATCTGCAATTTTACTTTATCTATGACTTAAGAAAAAATTTTAAATGGATATAGTAAGAAAAATGACAACCGATTTGAATTTAATCAGAAATTTTGCCATTATTGCACATATTGACCATGGAAAATCCACCCTTGCCGACAGAATGATTGAATATTGCGGCGGGTTGGAACGCCGTGAGATGACCGAGCAAGTGCTTGATTCCATGGATATTGAAAAAGAGCGCGGTATTACCATCAAAGCTCAGACCGTTCGGCTTAATTATCAGGCCAAAGACGGCAAGACTTATCAGCTTAACTTGATGGATACGCCGGGGCATGTGGACTTTTCTTATGAGGTTTCACGCTCTTTGGCTTCTTGCGAAGGTTCTGTTTTGGTGGTGGATGCAACCCAAGGCGTGGAAGCGCAAACTTTGGCGAATGTCTATTTGGCATTGGATAATAATCATGAGATTGTGCCGGTCTTGAATAAAGTAGACTTGCCTTCCGCTGATGTGCAAAGAGTTAAGCAACAAATTGAAGATGTTATCGGCTTGGATGCCTCTGATGCTGTTGAAACCTCAGGCAAAACCGGTTTGGGCGTGCAAGACTTGTTGGAAGCCATAGTACAACGTTTGCCTGCGCCTTCAGGAAATGCGGAAGCGCCGCTTCAAGCTTTGTTGATTGATAGCTGGTATGATCCCTATCTCGGCGTGGTTATTTTGGTGCGCATTAAAGATGGTGTGCTCAAGAAAAAAATGCAAATTCGGATGATGAGCAATAATGCCACATATCAGGTTGAAAAAGTCGGTATCTTTACGCCAAAAATGCAGGATATTGAGGCTCTTTATCCCGGTGAAGTCGGTTTCTTGACAGCCAGCATTAAAAGTGTGAGCGATTGTCGGGTCGGCGATACGATTACGGATAATAAAAATCCTTGTGCAGAGGCTTTGCATGGTTTTAAGCCTTCAATCCCCGTTGTATTCTGCTCTATCTTTCCGGTGGATAGTTCGCAGTATGAAAGTCTTAAAGACGCACTTGCCAAGCTCAAACTCAATGATGCCAGCATAGATTATCAAAACGAAAATTCGGCCGCTTTGGGTCTGGGTTTCCGTTGCGGATTTTTGGGCTTGTTGCATATGGAGATTATTCAGGAACGCTTGGGGCGCGAGTTTGATCTTGATTTGATTACGACGGCTCCCTCCGTTGCTTATAAAATTCATATGACCAACGGCGATATCATCGCGCTGCATAATCCGGCAGATATGCCGGACCTTTCGCAAGTTTCGTTTATTGAAGAACCGATGGTTAAAGCTACCATTATGGTTCCGGATGAATATTTGGGCGCGGTCTTAAAACTTTGTACCGAGCGCCGTGGTGAACAGCACGAGTTGACCTATGTCGGGAATCGCGCAATGGTGGTTTATAAAATTCCCTTGAACGAGATTGTTTTTGACTTTTATGACCGTCTTAAATCCATTACCAGCGGCTATGCAAGTTTTGACTATGAGTTGGTCGGTTATGAAGAAGCTGATTTAGTTAAGGTGCAAATTTTGATTAATGAAGAGCCGGTTGATGCTTTGGCCTTTTTATGCCATCGTTCTGAGGCGGAATCGCGCGGACGGCAAATCTGCGAGCGCTTAAAAGACCTTATCCCCAGACATTTGTTCAAAATTCCGATCCAAGCAGCTATCGGCGGACGTGTGGTTGCTCGCGAAACAATCTCTGCTCTGCGCAAAGATGTTACGGCAAAATGTTATGGCGGTGATATCACGCGTAAACGCAAGCTCTTGGATAAGCAGAAAAAAGGTAAGCTCAGAATGCGCCAGTTCGGCAAGGTAGAAGTTCCGCAATCGGCGTTTATTGAAGCGTTGCGTATTGGCGACAAATAAAAAGTTTGTATAACGGGTAACTAATACAGAAATTTCAGGTCAAAAGTGTCCTCACGTACTCCTATGTACCAATTCCGACTATACCTTTGTTGCGAAAGCTGTCGCATTCTAACAAAGGAAAGTCTCATTGCTTTTCCTTAAAGAAAGCACATTTGGGTGCTTTCTTTTGCGGCAGGGTACTTTTGCCTTTATTTCTTATTATTTACCTCGTTCTCCAAACTTTTCAAGCTGTTGCCAGCTTGACCGCTTCACTAGCTGCTTTGGCTATCATTGTTGAATCGCGTTGCTTCTTAGGTGCATATCGTGAGATTGTGCCTTATATGTGTTATTTTTTTTTATCTGTTGCCAGCTTGATCGCGGCATTGGCTGCGGCAAGAACCATTGTTGAACTGTGATGCTTCCAATATGCATATATTGAGTTTGTGCTTTGTGTTTTTGTTAGGCGAATCGGAGTGCGTCCAGCACGCCTTGCAAAATGTAGGCGGCGGCGGAAGAGTCTAAAACCTTCTTCCTTTTGCCTCGGGACATATCAACTTCCTTAATCAAGAAATTCTCCATTGCCGAAGAAGATAAACGCTCATCCCAGAAGAAAATTGGCAAATTTATCTCTTTATTTAATTTCTCGGCAAAATGGCGGACCTCTTTGGCTATCTCTCCTTCTTCACCGTTCATCTGCAAGGGCAAGCCAAAAACGATGCCTCCAATCTCTTTTTCGGCAATAATCTTTTTGATTTCGGCCAAATCTTTAGCAAAACTTTCTCTTTGAATTATCTTATAAGAGGTGGCAACAGTAAGCAATAAGTCTGATACGGCAACGCCTAATCTTTTGGCGCCGTAGTCAAAACCGATGAGGGCGCGGTATGCCGGAAGAGATGCTTTAAATTCTTTTATGTTCATTTATCCTCTTTTAATTCATAAAATCGCGGTTATTTGCTAATTGATTTTTAAGAATATTATACTACTATTTTGCACAAGTAAAATTCTTTTTCCCAGAGGAGAGATAATGAAGTTAAAATATGTTTTGGCTCTTGTTATGTGTTTGTTTGTAACTCCGGCACGTGCCGAGTTGCAGATTGATGTTACCGGTGCTATGCGCGACCCATTGCCATTGGCTTTTCCCGAGATGATTCATGAAGGCTTTTGGGTTGGGCAATATGCCGGCAAAATTCGTGATGTGGTTATTGCGGATTTGGAGCGCTCCGGTTTGTTTCGGATTATTCCCGAAAACAGCTATATTCAGGAGCTGACATCTATTGACGAACAGCCAAATTTTGTGGATTGGAAGGCTATTCAGGCTCATGCTTTGGTACAAAGTGCCATCAAAGAAGTTGATCCCAATACTTTGCGTGTTGAGTTCAGATTATGGGATGTTTATGCCGAAAATCAGCTTAAAGGACAATCCTTTACCACGACCAAAGATAACTGGCGGCGCGTGGCGCATGTTATTGCCGATGCGATTTATGAACGCCTGACCGGTGAAAAAGGTTATTTTGATACAAGAATCGTTTATGTATCAGAAACAGGACCTGCCACCAAGCGTGTTAAGCGTTTGGCGATTATGGACCAAGACGGCGAAAACCACAAGTTTTTGACCTCAGGTGCGGCAATGGCTTTGACACCGCGTTTCTCGCCAAACTTGCAAAAAGTTACTTATATGTCTTATGCCGGATCTATGCCGAAAGTTTATATTTTGGATATTGAAACAGGTAAGCAAGAGCTCTTGGGTTCTTTCCCCGGAATGACTTTTGCGCCGCGTTTCTCTCCGGACAGCAGCAAAGTCTTGCTCAGCTATGCTAACAATGGTCGCACAAATATCTATGAGATGGATTTGAAAAAACGTACCAGTAAGCGTTTGACCTCAGGTTCGGCGATTGATACGTCTCCAAGTTATTCGCCGGACGGTAGCCAGATTGTATTTAACTCTGACAGAGGCGGAAACCAACAACTTTATGTGATGAATGCCGATGGTTCCGATGTGCATCGTATCAGCTTTGGTACGGGACGTTATGCAACCCCTGTCTGGTCGCCCAGAGGAGACTATATCGCCTTTACAAAAATGGCTAACGGTCAGTTTTATATCGGTGTTATGTATCCAGATGGTAGCGGAGAGCGTTTGTTGGCCAGCGGCTATTTGGTTGAAGGACCGACTTGGTCGCCGAACGGTCGTGTGCTGATGTATTTCCGTCAGGACAAGGGAACATCACGCCGCAATGCGCCGGTCAAACTTTACTCTATTGACCTGACCGGATATAACGAGCGGATGATTGTTACACCGGCAGAGGCTTCAGACCCGGCTTGGTCGCCGTTGTTGCCTTAAACTAAAAAAGCTCCCGAAAGGGAGCTTTTTTTTAATCTTTGTAACTGTAAGCAACGGCTTTTAGGGTTTGCAAAAATCTTTTGCCGCTTAGGAGTTCTTTTTTACCTATGGGATAAACATTGTCTACCAAATGTTGGATGTCATTATCTTTGGCGACTTCTTCCGGCAGAAAGCGGCGGCGAAAAGCATAAGCCGAAGCGATGGTTTTTTCATCATCTCTGGTATCATAGCCGATGATTTTAAGCAACTCTTGCGGATTGTTTTCTTCCACCAAATCTGCATTTTTTATATCATACCACAAGCCAATCCCTACTTTTGCAAGTTCTTGCCACGGAAAGCATTTTCCGGGGTCGGGTTTGCGTGTGGGAGCGATGTCTGAATGGGCAACGACATTATGCTGTTTGATGTTGTATTTTTTGATGATTTCCTGACAAAGCGGAATAAGATTTTGGATTTGTTGGGTGGGAAAAGCCTCTTGTCCCAAGCTCATATTGCCGATTTCTATGCCGATGGAATGGGAGTTTAAATCCGTATCAATCCCCCGCCAATAGCCAAGCCCCGCATGCCAAGCGCGGTGCTCGTCATTAACCATACGCGTAATGTTTCCTTGCGGGTCTATAAAGTAGTGGCAGCTTAGCTCCAGCTTGTTTAGGCTTGCAAAAACATCTTGCGCATTATCATGGCAGGTGGCATGGAGTACCAGCATATCTATCGGTGTTTTGCGCTCATTGTAATGGGGAAGGGGAAGCTCCTGCATATTTTTATCCTAAATGGTTTTGCGACTTTTCATTATATTTTGGTAGGCGTTGTTGATTTCCGCCATCTTAATTGTATAAGACTCTATGGTGCTTTGGTCTGCGCCTTTGGCCTGTGCGCGGTCGGGGTGATATTGGTTAATCAGCTCTTTCCAGCGTTGTTTGATTTCGGCGTTGCTTGCATTGCACCAGACACCTAAAACAGCATAATAGTCATTGAGTGATGAGGCTTGAGTGCGAATCTCAAAATTTTTGCGGATGGCTTCAAAGTTGCCTTCCGGTAATTCTATAATAAGAGCAACCGAGCGGATGATGTGCAAAACGGAATCTCCGCAACGACCATCGGCAACCGCGATTTTGAACAGATTTTCAATGATGCTTTCCTGCAGGTTGAGGTCATCTTTGGCAAGCAAACGAAGCTGAAAAGCATAAGGTTCAAAGTCATCAGCGGATTGTTTGGCGGTGTTAAAAATGCGGGCGATTTTGTCATTGTTGCCGGCCTGAATATCAAAAATTTTCTTAAAGGTGCGAATCTCGTTTTCGCTGACTTGTCCGTCAGCTTTGGCAACTTTGGCGGAAAGCCCTGCCATAGACTGAATGAGCGAAACTTTGCGCGCCTCTGCGGAATGCAGAGCCAACTTCAGCGGATTAATCTTTGACCAAAAACCAAGCAGCCAATTTATTTTCAGCTTGTTGCGCCATGTGCCTTCCAAGCGATAGAGGTCGGCAAAAAAGCCGATGATGATGCCTGCGAAAAGCACGATTTCGCTGTGTAGAGAATAACCCAGAATAAAGCCCAAGATTTTGCCCCAATGGCGGTTCCAAAAATGTTCAAAGCCTTTTTTGGCATCTTTGACGAGGGTGTTGTTGCGGATATCAAACAAAATATGTCCCAAAATGAACAGCGTGATGAAACCGCCCCAACCGAAAGTAAGCCCGCCAAGCAATGCGCCCCAAAGTTTACCGAAAAGATTGTCATCCAAACGGCAATAATATTTATAAAAACCATAAGGCAAGAGCAAGCGCAGATTGTCGTCCAGCTCGCTTAAGCGATTTTGAATCCATTTGTTGACGATGGAGTGGTCAATTAGTAAATGTCCGAGGAACATACCCCAAAAAAAACCAGCAGCACCGAACAGGCGCAGTCCGATAACCGATAATGTAAATTTGCCAAGTGGTGCCATAAACTTTCTTCTTTAGATTTAACCTTGGCTCATAGTAGCCTAATTTTCCCGCAAAATAAAGTTTTTATAATCGGATGGTTGATAACTGAATTGGGAAGTCAGATTTTTGGGTGATGGTGTTTTTGTGGCATTCGCGGCGGTAGCTGAAATAGTCTGCCGAAGTATAGGTATCAATGCCTGAGGCGGAAATATTGCTTATCCCGAATTTGCGTAGGCGAAAAATCAGATATTGCTCCATATCAAAAAGATAAGATTCCGCTTCAACTTGTTCAAAAAAACGTTTGTTTTCCTCGTCTTGATGCAAAAATTCCTGACGCATATCTTCTTTGGCGGCAAAGGAATTTTTTTGCAGGCAAGGACCAATGGCCGCGGCAATATTTTCTAATTTTGCCCCATATTCCATCATCAAATTTAAGGTATTTTCCATAATACCTTTTACCGCGCCGCGCCAACCGGCATGAGCCGCGCCGATGATGCCTTGTTGCTTGTCGGCAAACAAGACAGGGGCGCAGTCAGCCGTGGTTATGCCTAGCAAAATGTCTTTTCGGTTGGTTACGAAAGCATCAGCTTCTTGTTCAAAAAGCGAAGGCTTGTCTATAAAGACAGCATGATTGCTGACACCTTGGCAAGGCATGGCCAAGTTTTTTGATGTCAGAGCAAAATATGCGGCGGCAAGGTTCAGATTTTGGGCGATATTTTCCGGCTTGTCCAAGCTCTTGCGGTTGACGTTCAATTCGGCATAGCGCCCTTGAGACACGCCTCCTTTGCGGTCAAAAAAACAATGTTTTTCTTTAGCCAGATTTGGCGCAAACCAAGACATTAGAGAAAGCTCTCCCCATAGGTCAGAGGTGCAATGCCCAAATAAGCGGCGATGCTTTGTCCGAGGTCGGCATAAGTTTGTCTTTGCCCCAAACAACGCGCTTCAACTTTTTTGCCAAACATCAAGATCGGAACTTGTTCGCGGGTGTGGTCGGTGCCTTCGTAAGTCGGGTCGTTGCCGTGGTCGGCCGTGATGAACAAAATGTCATCGTCTCTTAAATGCGGCAAAATCTCGGGTAGGCGAGAGTCAAAATATTCCAGACCTTCGGCATAGCCTTTGACATTGCGGCGGTGTCCCCAGAGCATGTCAAAATCTTCAAAATTGGTAAAAATCAGGCTGCCGTCCGGGGTGCTTTGCATAGCCTCAAGCGTTAAGTTCCAAAGTTCTTCCAAACCTGCGCCGTGAATCTCTTGGGTTATGCCTCGATGCGCGTAAATATCATTAATCGCGCCGATGGCAACAACTTCTTTGCCGGCGGTTTTGAGCTGGTCCAGCAAAGTCGGACCAAAAGGCTGTGCCGTATAATCACGGCGGAATTTGGTACGGGTAAATTCACCGGCTTTTTCACCGATAAAAGGACGGGCTATAATGCGCCCGATGTTGTAGGGTTGAACATATTTATAAGCAACGCGGCATAGTTCATAAAGCCTTTCTAAACCAAAATGCTCTTGATGCGCGGCGATTTGCATATTGCTGTCGGCAGAGGTGTAGAATATGGGTTTACCCGAGGCAATGTGTTCCTCACCGAGCTCTTGAATGATGACCGTGCCGGAAGCTGCTTTGTTGCCTAAAATTCCTTTTAAGCCGGCTTCTTGGCAGATGTTGGCAATAAGGTCATCCGGGAAAGAGGGATAGTTTGGCGGAAAATGTCCCCATCCTTTGAGGTTGGGCAGACCGGCAAGCTCCCAATGTCCCGAAACAGTGTCTTTATCGGCACTGATTTCTTTCATACAGCCATAGGCGGAAGGAAGACCCAGTTTGCTTTCTTCTTGCGTTTCCAATTTCGGTTTGTTTCCGGTTGCAAGCTCAGCCGCCTGACATAAACCTAATCCGCAAAGATTGGGAATCTTGAGGGTGGGGAAAGCCTCGGCAATATGCCCGAAAGTGTCGGCTCCCTGATTGTTGAATTTGGCAGCATCCGGCGCTCCGCCGATACCGAAAGAATCCATCATTAAAATTATGGCGCGTCCCATCTGTGTTCTCCTTTTATGAAATATGTTCCATAATGACCGGATTTTCGGTCGGTTTTTGCTCTGAAATGCTTATGTTGCGTTTGAGCTCATCAGCGGCTTGTTGCCAAGAATTTTCGTCCTGAGCGTGAATAACAGCCAAGGGTTTGTTCTCATCAACATATTCACCGATTTGGCAAAATTCGGTATAGCCGGTTGCGTAATCAAGCTTTTGCTCCGGCGTAATGCGTCCGCCTTTTAAGCCAATGACACTTAAGCCGATGTTGCGGGTTTGCATATTCGTAACCCAGCCGGATTTTTCTGCAAATACAGGTTTTACCAAAGCTGCGTGCGGCAGATATTTGTTCGGGGAATCGCAGAAGTCTTTAGGTCCGCCCAAGGCTGAAACCATACGCGCAAAAATCTCCAGAGCCTGACCCGAATCCAAGGCTTTTTGCAATTTTGCTTCGGCTTGAGCTTTGTTTTCGGCAAGCTCTGCGGAAACAAGAAGTTCGGCACAAAGAGCGATGGTTACCTGATGAAGCCTTGGGTCAACATCAATGCCTTTAAGGTAATTAACTGCCTCCAAAACCTCCAAAGCATTGCCGACATTGCGTCCCAAAACCTGATTCATATCGGTTAAAATAGCCGAAGTTTTAGTTCCTGCCGCATTGGCGACATCAACAATAGAGTGAGCCAGTTTGCGTGCGTTTTCCAAACTGTCCATAAAAGCGCCGTTGCCGCATTTTAAATCCATTACCAAACAATCAAGTCCGGCTGCAAGCTTCTTGGATAAAATAGAGGCGGTTATCAGCTCGACAGATTCAACCGTGCCGCAAACATCGCGGATGGCATAAATCTTTTTGTCGGCCGGAGCTAAATTTCCGGTTTGCCCAATAATCGCGCAACCAACTTCTTTAACTGTTTTGCGGAAAAGCTCATTGCTCGGGGCGGTTTGATAGCCGGGGATGGAATCGAACTTGTCCAGAGTTCCGCCGGTGTGGCCTAGTCCGCGACCTGAAATCATCGGAACGAATCCGCCACAAGCAGCAATCATCGGGGCTAACATCAAGCTTACTTTATCACCGACACCGCCCGAGGAATGTTTATCTACAATCGGACCGTTGACCTCAGACCAATCCAGAACATCGCCGGAATCGCGCATGTTTAAGGTTAGGGCTGCTGTTTCTTCTTTGGAAAAGCCATTGAGAAAAATGGCCATGGTCAGGGCTGCGGTTTGAGCATCAACAATTGAGCCATCGGTTACGCCTTTTATGAAAAAGCTTATCTCTTCTTTTGTAAGAGTTTGGTGATTGCGTTTTTTACGGATTATTTCTTGGGGTAAAAAAGTCATGTTTAATATCCTCTCTCAATAACTTCTATCAGGTTGTCCAACAGGGAGCTTGCGCCGATGCGGAAATTAAACGGGCTGATCCATTTCCATCCCATAATGGTGTTGGCTAAGACCAAATATTTTTTGGCATCTTCAATGGTTCTTATTCCGCCGCTTGCTTTGAAACCGACATTGCGGCGACCTGAAGCGATGGTTTCCAGAATGATGTTGGCGGCTTCCGGTGTGGCGGAAACTTCGGTCTTTCCGGTGGAGGTTTTTACAAAATTGGCACCATTGGCTATGCAAATTTTTGTGGCTTCGGCAATGAGTGCGGATTTTTCTATAACCCCTGTTTCCAAAATGATTTTTAGGGGATGCTTTTTGCCGGTCAGTTTGCTGGCATAAGCCACAAAATCAGCACAAGTTTGATAGTCGTTGTTCAGAAAATTTTTGTAAGGAAAGACGGCATCAATTTCTTGCGCTCCTTTCTCCAAGGCATATTCAGTTTCGGCACGGAGTTTGCTTAAATCGGCGTCGCCTTCGGGAAAGTTGACGACCGTTGCCAGTTTGATACCTGTTCCTTCAAGCATATCTTGTGCTAAAGGCAGAAATTTTGGATAGATGCAAACGGCGGCAACATTGCCGTAGGGGGTTTGGGCTTTTTTGCAAAGTTTTTCAATGCGACTTTCCGTATCATCTTTGTTGAGCGAGGTTAGGTCTAACAGATGAATGAGATGTTTGGCTGCGGTTACGTCATCCATATTATATCTCCCTTATGCAGGTTCTGACCAATTTGATAAGATTTGCGGAGGCTTTGTCTGCTTCTCGCAGAGTTTCGGCATGATTGATTGCGCCTTCTTTTAAGCCGCAACCCAAGTTGACAACAACTGAAAAACCCAAAACCTTCATGCCGGAATGAACCGCGCAAATAACCTCAGGGACGGTTGACATTCCAACCACATCAGCGCCTAAAATTCGGAAAGCACGAACTTCGGAGGGGGTTTCAAAAGTCGGTCCCGAAACCATTAAATAAACGCCTTCTGCCAAAGAAATGTTTTCTTGTTTGGCAAGCTCTTTGGCTTTGGCTCTGAGCTCTTTGTCATAAGCATTGCTCATATCCGGAAAGCGCGGACCGTAAGCCTCATCGTTGGGGCCAATCAGCGGATTTGTGCCGCTTAGATTGATGTGGTCTTTAATCAGCATTATGGTTCCGGCAGGCAAGTCTGTTGTCAAAGAGCCGGAGGCATTGGTAACAATAAGGTTTTGAATGCCTAATAACTGAAATGCTTTGATGAAAGTGTTGATGCTTTGCGGGCTGTGACCTTCATATAGATGGATGCGACCCTGCATGCACAAGACGTCTTTACCTTCCAGTCTTCCGATAATCAGTCTTCCTTTATGTCCGCTGACCGTGCTTTGCGGAAACCCTTTAATCTCGCCGTAAGGGATGATGACGGGGTTTTCAATCTGGTCGCCCAAGGCACCCAGACCGCTGCCTAAAATGATGGCTGTTTCCGGAGCATAAGCGCCGAGTTTGGCTTTGATTTGCGCGGCAATTTGTTCAATCATTTTATTAAGTCCTTTTCTGCAAAAGCAAGAGGTAAGAGTTCGGCAATGGTGCAAGTTTTTTGCACGCCGGAAGCATTGGCTAAGTGAATCAGAGTTTGCGGGGTGGAAAATTCTTTAATCCGTTGGCGGCAAGCTCCGCAAGGCGTGATGAGTTCACTGCCTTCTGCTAATACCAAAATTTCGGTGATTTGTTTGTCGCCGCCGGCAACCATAGCCGCAATGGCTCCGGTTTCTGCGCAACTGCCGCAAGGGTAAGAGATATTTTCAACATTACACCCGCTGTAAAAATGTCCTTCTTTGCTTAAGATTGCAACCCCGACCGGAAAGTTTGAATATGGTGCATGGGCGTTTTGGCGAGCAGATTTTGCAAGCTCAAAAAGTTTTGATGTATTATTCATCACTTGCTATTTTCCTTAAAATGTTTATTAATTAATTTATGTTCTAATACTATATGTAGTTTGCAGATTTAGCAAAGATTATTTTTAAGTTTTTGCATTCTAGTGCAGGAGAAAAGTCTTGAAAAAAGCAGTGCTCATAATATTGGCTATATTGGTTTTGATTGCCGGAGGTGTTTCAGCTTACGTGGCAATGATTGATTGGAATGAGCACAAAGATAAAATCGCCGAACAAATTTCTGATGTGAGCGGAAAATTGGTGGTTTTTGAAGGACCGGTAAGCTTTAAGATTTTTCCGTCTCCGGATTTAACAGCTTCAAATATTAAAGTCTTTAGCAATGAGGCGGGACATCAGGATACGCCTTTGGCTACGATTGATAAATTAGTGGCAAAGCTTGATTTGTGGGCTTTGCTTAAAGGTAATTTTGAAGTTAAAATGATGTCTTTAGTCGGACCTAAAATTTTTATGGAAGTTGATAACAACGGTCGGCTTAATTGGCAGTCATCTATAACGGAAGAACAAAAACTCAGCCTTGATAATATTGAAATTACGTTAGACAGCGTGCTTTTGGAAAAAGCTACGTTGAACTTTGTTAATACGAAGCATGATATTGATGTTACGCTTGAAAACTTGAATGCCGAGGTTATTGCTCCGAGTATTTTCGGACCTTATAGAATTGAGGGAAGTTATATAAAAGATAATAATCCAGAGGGATTTGCCATCTCTTTGGGACGTTTTTCGGAAAGTTTTGCAACATCGGTTAACTTTGTGTTGAATCATCCGACATCAGAAACTTTTATTCGTTTTGATGGTTCTGTTTTGCTTAAGAATGATGCTATTAACGGAAACATCATTGTTGAATCGAAGAAGCCGGTTGATTTCTTAAACAAAAATTTTAAGGAACTTCAGCTTGGGGCGGAATATGATTATCCGTTTGCTTTGTCTTTGCAGGCCGATACCAATAAAACAAAAATTGCATTATCTAATATTGTGATGAAATATGGTTCAACAGCAGGTGCCGGTAATATTTTGGTGCCTTTGGATCCTGATTATGTTGTCGATGAGGGGACGCCAAAGCGTCGTCGTGCGGAAATCGGATTTGAAATGACAGATTTGGATTTGGCTCCAGTGGAAGCAGCTTTAAAAAGTGCTTTTCAAAAGTATAGTGCGGAAGGGGCTATTTATAATCCGCAGCTGAAGTTTGATTTTATTGCGGATATGAAAGCGATTAATACGCTTTATAAAGGGCAGACGCTTAAAAACTTTAATTTGAGCCTTGATTATATAGATAATGAATTAAAAATCAGAAATTTGAGTATGTCTCTTCCGGGGGATACGGAGTTTAAGCTTAGCGGCGATGTTTTTTCTGATGATGATGTGCTGACTTATTCGTTGCAACCAGAATATACGACAAATGATTTGCAGAAGCTTTTGGGCTGGTTGGGATATGATATTCAACCCATTACTCAAGCAACCTATAAAAGAAGCGCCGGAGATGCCACGGTTGAAGGCACGCTTAAGACAGTTAAAATTGCTCCGTTTGATTTGAGCATTGACAAGAGCGTGTTTAACGGAAGTTTGGGAATTATTACAGGGGAAAGATTAAATGCCTTTTTAGAGGTTAAGGCTGATAGTGTTAATTTTGATAATTATATTTCTGCTTTGCCAGATACTGAAAAGGCTAAAACTTTGGCAGACAGAATTAATTATAGAATTTCTAAACTGGGATTTTTAAATGATTTTGATTTTAGACTTATCGGCTCTTTGGGGTTAGGAATTTATGAAGGAGTTCCGTTTGAAAATTCGCAATTTGACATGGATGTGGCTCAAGGGGTTCTGACCGTCAGTAAGCTTGATATTGCTAGTATTGCGAATGCTTCAATTAGCTTAAACGGAAAGCTAAAGGGGCTTGGAAAGTCCTTGGTGATGGAAAATTTAAAATATGATATGGAAACAAAGGATTTTGCCTCATTTTTGAATAAATTTGCATTGCCTTTGCCGGATGTGAATTTGAAAAAGTTTAAAAATTTCAGTTCAAAGGGTATTGTTTCCGGTTCTCCAACATTAATGGCCATGAAAACGGTTTCGAAACTTGAATATCTGGATATTGTTTTCGGAGGTCAAGCGGGTAAGAAAGATGAAAAATGGGTGATTAACGGAAATGTTGATTTGAGAGCACCGGATTTTGTTCAGACGGTTAATGATTTTAATTTTAATTATAAACCGAAAACTTTTTCTCTGGGGCTTTTTACTCTGACCGGAAAAATGTTTAGCACATCTGATTATGTTAGTTTATCTAACGTAAACGCATTTGTCGGCTCTAATAATTTTAAGGGCAATATTGTTATCGATAAGCGTTTGAGCCGCCCCAGCATAACGGCTCAGCTCGATATTAATAAGTTTGAAATTGAGCGCTTTGTGTATAATGATGTTCCGGAATTGTCAGGTAATACGGTGCTTTTCAGAAATAATGAAGCGGAAAAGGTTGCCTTTATTGCTCGTCCGAATCTGAGTAAAGATAGAATTAATTATGATTTTTATAAGACGTTTGACTTAAGCGGAGATTTTAAAATCGGTTCTTTGACATATAAGGCCGAAAACTTGAAAAATGTTGTTTTTAATGCGGCGTTAAAAGAAGGAAAGGCTGATTTTAAGAATTTTAGCGCCGGCTATAATGGTGGCGAGGTTAATGGAAACTTGACGCTTTCTATTTCTGAAAATCCGCAACTTGACGGAATGGTTAATTTAAAAAATCAAAAAATTTCCGATAAAGCTTGGAGCGGTGATAAATACGGGATTAAGTCCGGTATACTTAATTCTCAGATATCTTTTTCTACAAGTGCCGTTTCAGCTGAGGAGTTATTGACAGGTTTAAATGCGGAAATTTCGTATGACATTGTTTCTCCAGTTGTTAAGGGGTGGAATTTGTATGCCATTGCCGATGATTTGAAAAAACGCGCATATTCAGACGGTTTGGTGGCTTTTGTAACGGAAAATTTGCAGCAAGGAGAATCTTCTTTTCAGAAAGCAGCCGGAAAAGTGAAAGTGGCGAATTCAGACTATCTTTTTGAAAATGCTTTTTTTGAAAGTCCGGAATGGCGTGTCGAGATGACAGACAAGGGTAATCTTAATCTTTGGGATATGGATGCTCAGTTTATGTTTGTTATGGCAGACAGCAAAGTTAAGCCTTTACGGTTTGCTTTGTCCGGGGCTATGATATCTCCGGAACTTTCTGTGGATGCGAAGGAAATTACGGATACGTATGATGCTCATTGGGCAAAAGTCGAGGCTGAAAAAAAAGCAGCAGAAGAGGCAAGAAAAGCGCATTTGAAATCGTTGATGGATGCTCAGCAAAGCTATGCCAAAAAAATTCAGAAGCGTTTGTTCGATGAGGTTATTCCGGAATTGGAAGCCAAACGTAAGTTGACGCAGAATGAGGAAATACTGGCAAAATATCAAGAAATTGACAACAAAATTAAAAATATAAGTAAAGGCTTAGATGAAGTTATTGTTCAGGGAACGGTGCCTGAGTTTGATGAAAGTTTGCCAAAGTCGTTAAAAGCAAAAAATGAGGCCTTAGACGAGGGGTCGGCAGGTTTCAGGCAAGAGATTCTTGACGTTTATGCTTTGGACGTTAAACAAAGAATTAATCAGGTTTATAACAAAATTGCAGATAACTATAATCGCTCAAAAGAAGATGTAAGTAAGTACAGAGATGCATACGGTGTATTTGCTCAACGTTTGGCTATGGTGAAGACCATGTTAGATATTGAACAAGATGAGAAGGTTATTGCGCTGAAAAAGGAAATAGAAGATCAGCTATTGGCTATTGACGCGGTTAATTCTCAAGTGGTTAAAGACTATATATTTATCCAGAATTCTCAAGATTTGGCTCAATTGGAGGCATATGCCGGAAAAATTGCTGATTTTGAAAAACAGACCAATGGTGATTTAAAGCTTCTGAACGAAAAAATTGATGAACTGTTTAAATATTCGGAAGATGTTACTAAGGCAGAAGAAAAGGCTTATGCAGAAAAATTGAAACAAGAAGAAATTAAGAAAAAACTGGAGGAAAATACGGGCAAGATTTCCGGAGTTGGCGGAAAAGATATTATGGTAACGCGTAATATTCAGGAGATTGAGGCGATGGAAAAAGCTAAGAAAGATGAGGCTATTCCTGTTCTTGATTTTAGCGGAAAACAACCAAGCGGAATTGTGACCAAGCCTAATGTCATTTTGGAGCCAGAAGCCGAGGCAGAGACAGAATCAGAAGAGAAAGTTTGGAATCAAGTTGAAGAAGTCGGACGTCAGTTTCCTGAAAATGAAGCAGAAAATAGTTTGCAGCCAGACGAAGATATTTCAACAACTCAAGATGAGGTCGCTGAGGAGAAAGTTGTTGTTGAAAAGTCCGGGGAAAAGCCGTTATTAGTACCTTCCGGTAGTTTGTTGAAAGAAACCATGGGCGAAATTTCTAAAGCCTCCGGCAAGATTATTCGGGTAGAAGATTAACATACCAAGTTGTTCATATAATAGTTGTGCAAGGGTTGTTTTATGCTTGTCGAATCGTTTTTTTATGTTATGATTCTGGGCATTGTGTAACAATGCATTATTTGGAGTTTTAGATGATAAAAAAACCGGAAGTTTGTATTTTGCCCGTGGCAGGGTTATCAACCCGAAATCTTCCCGCAACCAAAGCCCTTCACAAGGGTTTCCTGACGCTTGACAGCTTGCCGATTATTCAATATGCGGTAGATGCTTGTGCCGAAATCGGGGTTAAGG
This sequence comes from uncultured Alphaproteobacteria bacterium, assembly GCA_944392155.1. Classification (GTDB taxonomy): domain Bacteria; phylum Pseudomonadota; class Alphaproteobacteria; order RF32; family CAG-239; genus Scatacola_A. The sequence goes on from CALXVR010000010.1 coordinate 18,258, forward strand.
AAGTTGTCTTTATTTATAGCGATCAATCCTGCAAACACTTGTTCGAAACTTATTTTAATCCTTATCCATGGTTGGAAAATCATTTGAAAGAAAAAAATAAGTTAGACCTTTTAAAAGTTATCCAAGACATTATTCCGCATGGTATGAAGTTTTCTTTTGCAGAGCAAAAAGAGCCTCATGGCAACGGACATGCTATTTTGATGGCTAAAGACATTGTTGGAGACAGAGATTTTATTGTTATGTGGCCTGATGATGTGTATATCAACATGCATGGTGAAGGCATCTTGCAACAGCTTTTGAACGTTTATAACGAATATGGCGGAATGGTTGAAAATATTATGGAATTTCCGCGTGAGCAAATGACACGTTATGGTGCGTTAGTTGGTGCCGTGCGCGATGGGCGTGTTGTTCATGCCAAAGGTTTGGTCGAAAAACCGAAACTTGAGGAAGTTCCGTCTACTTATGCAAGTATGGGACCTTATATTTTGCCGAATATCATTATGGATATTTTGCCGGAAGTTAAAAAAGGTTCCAACGGTGAAATTAACCTTACAGATGCTATGAATTTGGCAGCAGAGCGTGGTGTTAAGCTTAGCGGGGTATTGTGCGATGCTATGCGTTTTGACTGCGGTACAAATAAAGATTTGGCCTACTCTGACCTTAAGCTCAAGTTGATGCGTAATCCGGAAATGAGAGCTTATGCTAAAGAGTTGTTGGATACAATGTTTGTGTAAGACAATCAAACTAAAAAAAGAGCGGATTAATATCCGCTCTTTTTTATAATGTAATCTTAAAGCTTGGTAATCAGCGAAATGGAATCGTCAATTAATTTATCTTGTGTTTTGGTATCTAATTTTTTCATTATAGCTGTTTTAACGGTTTGTATTGTCAGCTCGCTGGTTAAATCCGAAATTTCTTTTGCAGCCTTTTCTTTGGCCGCTTTGATGCGGTCTTCGGCATCTTTTTCTTTAAGCTTCATTTCCGCTTCAAGTTTGGAAAGATTTTCTTTCTTGAAATATTCAATCTCTCTTTGAGATTTTGCTAAAATAGCTTCGGCTTCCTTGTCTGCATTTAAGAATTTTTTTTCATAATCAGCCAAGAGTTTTTGTGCATCATCACGAAGTCTGGCTGCATCTTGAATGCGCTTGGCAATGCCGTCTATGCGTTTGTTGAGCATTGACTTGACCAGACCGCCAATCGGCTTGGCTAATAAAACAACAACCAAAACAAAGGCAACACCGACCCAAAATTCGGCACTCTGATAGAAGACTTCATCGTGCCCGTCAATGTGTCCGATGATTTCCGAGACATTGTCTGCGGCATCCATAACGGCGTTTTGTGCGGTGTCTATGATATTAGAATTTTTGTTGGTCATTTTTGTTTTGCCTCAACGGTTTTGACTGCATCTTTAATGTCTTTGGCTGAAATGGTTGTTAAGCCGATTTTGGCAACAACGGCTTGAGCCAATTCTTCAGACATTTCTTTTACTTTTGCCAGAGCTTCTTCTTTGCTTTTTGCAATTTCAGCTTCTCCGGCGGCAATTTTCTTTTGGAGTTTTGCAGTGAGTTCATTTTGCTTCTTTTGCATATAAGTATTGAGCTCGGCTTGAGTGGCTGCCAGAGATTCATTAGCATTTGCCGTGGCTTCTGCGAGTGCATCTTGATATTTTTTCAGGGAATCCTCTGCTTCTAAGCGGATGTTATGCGCTTTGTTTAAGTAGCCGTCTATTTTGCGTTGGCGTTGCTCCAGAATATCGGCAATACGCGGCACGATAAAATGCGACATTATAAACAGCATGCTGAAGAAGCATACGATGAGCCAGAATAACTGAGATGTGAAAGTTGATGAATCTAACTGCGGCATAGTTTATCCCTTTTTGTTCGTCTTTTCAGAGCCGAGGAGTGAGTTTTCCTCGGTTCTGACGAAAGACGGATTTGTTTAGTTGCCCGTGAGCATTACAAGGGCGATAACCAAAGCATACAATGCGATAGCCTCAACAGCGGCAAAACCTGCCCAGGCATAAAGGTCAACATCTTTTTTTACCTGCGGATTGCGTCCGACGATGGAGATGATTGTTGTCCATACCTGAGAAACACCCCAGGCAGCGGCAGTCATTGACAAAGCGCACATACCGGCGCCGATATAAGCCATTGGTTCCATAATTTTTATCCTCTTTCGGGTTGATAAAGAAGCTTGCCAAGCAAACTTCGGGTTAGTAAAAAACATAATTATATTCGGCACAGAGCCAAAAACTTAATTCTTAGTGGCTATGCAAAGCATCGCCAAGATAAATACAGCTTAAAACCGTGTAGATGAAAGCTTGCAGCAAGGCGATGAAAATTTCAAAGACAATGATGCAGCCGTCAAATGCCAAAGGAACAATGCCGCCGATACCGAGGGCAACAATGAAACCGGCAATAATCTTGAGCATGATGTGACCAACAGTCATGTTTGCAACAAGACGGACGGTTAAACTGAATGGTTTTGAAAGGAAAGATATCATTTCAATCGGTACAATCAGCGGTGCAAGGGCAGCAGGAATCCCTTTGGGAAGAAATGTACGCAGATAGTTCCATTTCTTTTTCTTGATGCCGATGCAGATGTTAAAGAGTAAGGCGATGATAGATAAACCGCCGACCGCAGCCAAATGTGATGTGAAAGTGAAGGCATATGGGAATAAGCCCAGCAGGTTTCCGAAGGCAACAAACAAAAATACGGTGAAGATGAATGAAAAATATTTTAGGCCTTCTATGCCGACATTTTCTTTCAGAAGAGATGATATAAACTCATATACCGTTTCGGGGACGGATTGGGCAACGGATGGGATGATTGTTCTTTTGCGCAAACAAAGTCCGAAGATGAGGGTGGATAAAACAACAGCCAACACCATAAAAAGGCTGGAGTTGGTGAAAGAGATGTCCACACCGCCGACTTCAAGTGGAATAATCGGCTTAATTGTAAATTGTTCCATAGGGTTAGACACGACTAACTTACTCCTTATTTCGGTCTTCGTTTTTTACAAAACGATATACGTTTAAGAATCCGGCTGCGCCGCCAAAGAATAGTCCGGCTACCAAGAAGATGGGTTGTGTGGCAAAGAGTTTGTCCAAAAAATAACCCAAGGCAGTTCCGACCAAAACTCCGGAAACCAACTCTGTTCCGACCCTGAAGCCTGTTTTGGTGGCATAAGCAAATTCAGATTCTTTTGTTTCTTTGCGAGCAGCTTGTTCGACAGCTCGTTGTTTGTTTATGCGTTCTTCCAATAATTTTAAGTCATCAGGAATCTTTTTCATTGTGCTTACTATACCTCATAAATTGTTACCGACTTATTAATAAAGTTCGGCACATTTTATTTGTTCGAGAGTTTCTTTTCTAAATAAGCTTTTAGGGTTTCATAATCCGGAGCACCGTGAATGACTTCTTTGCCGTCTTTGCTTACGATAAGCAGAGCAGGGGTTCCTTGAACATTTAGTTTCTCTATGGCTTGTTGACGTTCTTCTATAATTTGTTCAGCCAATTTTTCATTTTTAAGGCACTTGGCTGCGGCTTCTTTGCTTAACCCATTGAGAGAAGCGTATTCGGTCAAAACTTTTTCGGTGCGGAGAGATAATCCCCAGTCACGTTGTTTTTTGAATAAAAGCTCCAAAAATTCGTGATAATTTTTTGCAGGAACACAGTGAGCCAGCATCGATGCCATCATGGATTTATTGTCTATAGGAAAGTCTACAAACATTACGTTGACTTTGCCCGAATCAATGAAGTCTTTCTTTAGTTGCGGTAGGGTATCTAAGTGAAAATTAGCGCAATGATGGCAGCCGAAAGATGAATATTCATAAATTGTAATCGGTGCATTACTTTTGCCGAGAGAATGTCCTTTGGGCAAAATCACATTAATTTTAGGGTCTACTTTTTGTGCCAGACCGTTAATGTCTTCTGCGGAAGGTGCAGCTTGTGCCGCTTGCATCAGGACAGGACGACCGTCCGGACTCATAATAAAACCTTTAAGGTTCAAATACATTCCGGCGGCGATAAAAAATATAATCAGACCGGCAATTGTGCCACTTATTTTTTTGACGGTATCTTCAAATTTCATTTTTCGTTATTCTCTCTTTTGTTGTCATTAAATACACTTTTACCCAATTTTACTAATATTTTCTTAAGTTCTGTATTGTTTAGGTCAGATGTCAGGTCGTTGATGTAATTTTCTTCTTCCCGGCTAATTTTAATTTCAGGTTTTTCATCAGCGGTTTTATCTAATTTTTCTGTTGCAAGGCTGGTGTCCTGAATGATTTTTATTTTAGATACGGCTTGATATCCAAAATGCGTGTTTATCTTTTCCAATATATATTTTTCACGATGTTGAATCTCAAGAGCAAAAGCCCCTGAAAGAACGCTTAAGTGTAAAGTGCCGTTGCTTTTTTGTCCTCGAGGAAAGTCTATTTTTTGCGGCAGGCTGAATTCGGCCAGTTCTTCGCCTACAATGGTACTCCAACCGGTTAGGATATCTATTTCAACAAAACCTTTAGCGCCCAAAAATTGCTTGGCAAGCGGTAAAATGGTTTGCGATACGCTTGCTAAGCCCTGAGTGCGACGTTCTTCTGATATTTGTATTTTTTCTTTCTTCATAACAATATCTCTAACATATTGTTTTTCCCTCTTCCAGCATATCAAGACAAATATCAACAGTCAGAGGGGCGATGATTGACTCTTAAGTTCAAAAAAAATTATAATCGGCGCAGGAATAGTTGTTGCGGCAGGTGGGTTATGGAAGGTTTGATGATACTTAAAGCCGTGCTCTCGCTGGCTTTTGTTTTGGGCTTAATGCTTTTGACGCTTTGGGCTATCAAATATTGTCAGCTCCACGGCGCAAAAAATAAGTTTATGCGTAAGCTCGGCGAAAATCAGCGCTTGCAGGTGCTTGAAAATAGGCGGCTTGATGCCAGAAACTCACTCGTGTTATTCAAAAAAGATGATAAAGAATATTTGCTTTTGCTCGGCGCAACGCAGAATCTGCTGATTGAATCCGAACAGGTTAAAAAGGTTCAGAAATAATGTCTAAAAAGTTTTTGTTTTTATGTTTGTTTTTGTTGTGCGCTTGGAGCTTTTTTGCTTTTCCGGCCGAGGCTCAGACGCTTAGCTTAAATGTTCAGGATCAGCCTACCGGTTCGGCAACAGCCAGAATCTTCAATATTATCCTGATGATTACGGTGCTCTCCATTGCGCCGAGTATTTTGGTGATGATGACCTCCTTTACCCGAATTGTGGTGGTCTTTTCCATCACCCGCAGCGCTTTGGCCACCAACTCAACACCGCCGAATATGGTTTTGCTCTCTTTGGCCTTGTTCCTTACAATGTTTATTATGGCTCCGACTTTTGAAAAATCTTGGGAAGAGGGGATTAAACCGATGTATGAGGAAAAGGTTGAAATCCTTGAAGGTTTGGAAAAAGCCGCCGCGCCGCTTAAGGAATTTATGGTGCGCAATACCCGTGAAAAAGACTTACTCCTCTTTACGGATTTGGCTAAAGAAAAGCCTGCGGAAAGCGTTGCGGAAACCCCGCTTAAAGTTGCTATCCCCGCTTTTATGATTAGCGAACTTCGCCGCGCCTTTGAAATCGGCTTTCTTATTTTCGTGCCGTTCCTGATTATAGATATGGTGATTGCTTCCGTGCTTATGTCAATGGGTATGATGATGTTGCCGCCAACTGTTTTGGCTCTGCCCTTTAAGGTTATTTTCTTTGTCTTAGTAGACGGTTGGTATATGTTGGCTGGGTCTTTGGTTAACTCCTTTAAATAACAAGCTGTTGCCAGCTTGACAAGTGGACGCACTTGAGCGAACACAGGCTGCTTCAAGAATCATTGTTGAACCGCGATGCTTCCAGCGTGTATATCTTGCGTATGTGCCTTGTGTTCTTATGTTGTTTATGTACGCTGTGGTACTTTTGACTTTATTTCTTACTATATGCCTCATTCTCCAAATATTTTCAAACTGTAGCCAGTTTGACAAGTGGGCGCACTTGAGTGAACACGGGCTGCTTTGAGAATCATTGTTATATCGTGATGCTTCTAGCGTGCATATCTTGCGTATGTGCCTTGTGTTCTTAGGGCAATAAAAAAAGCTCTTCCGAAGAAGAGCTTTTTTTATTGATAAGGTTTGGGTTAGAAGACGTAACGGAAACCACCGTATACTTCGTGGGCGCGGATAGAAGCGCTTTCAATTTCACCCATATTCAAGAAACGATAACCGACATCAATGTTAATACGGTTGGTTAACTTAGCAGACAAACCACCACCGACGGCCCAGGTGAAGTTATCTTCTTCATATTTAACTGCTTTACGTCCAAAACCTTGGAACTCATATTCAATGTTGGTCATACCGATACCGGCCATAATATAAGGTGTAAACATAGAGTATGGTGTCAAGTCGGCATAGACGTTAAACATATAAGACATTGTTTGGAAGGTTGAAGTATTGCGTGCGTCAATCTCACCGGTTTTCTTTTCGGTTTCTTCACGCCATGTAAATTCAACCTCAGCACGGAAGTATGTATAACGATAACCGAGGGCGGCAGCAGCCATCCAAGAGTTGTCATCAATTTCAAATCTGTCGCCGAGGGCTTCGTCCGAATCGCCTAAGTTGTGGTTAACAATACCACCACGGACACCCATATAAAAACCGTCGCATTCGGCGGAGGCAGAGGCTGCCAGACTCATAGACATTAAAAAGGCAGCAAATGCCGACAAAAGCTTTTTGTTCATTGGTCAACTCCAAATAAATTTAGATAAAAAAGTCTATTTTGTCCAATTTTATACAATAATTTGTTTAATTACGCAAGTAAAAAATGCATTGGTTATGTCTTAATTTAGCCAAAATGTCTTAAAATGTGATTAATAAATGTATTTTTTTATGCCTAAGGGCTTGAAAAATTGTTTTTTGTGCTTAAACGAGGCGAATCGGAAACGACTCGGAGTGGTTGTGTGGGTGAGGGGAGTTTGTGGCGAGTGGTTGAGGGGGTGAGCGTGGAGGGGGAAAAGTGTGGCAAGAGTGGAGTGGTTGTGTTGCGTGGTTGAGGGGGTGTGGTCGGTGAGGTGTGGCGTGCGAGTGCGGTGCGCGATGACGGCAGGTGAGTTTGCTGAGGGGATGGAGTGGTGGGCTGTGGCGGAGACTGTGTGATGAGGTGAAAAGAGAAGAGGTGATTTTGTCTGGGGTGAGGATAGGCGGTTGAGAGGAGGAATATGATAAGGTGGGGGGTGATGTGGCAAACTGTGGTGTGTTATGCTGCGGTGTGAGATGAGGTGATTGCGGAGTGATATATTATTTTAAAAGTATTTAAAAACAGAAAGGGCGGCAGGTAAACCTGCCACCCTTTCCTATATTATTATAATAATATTTTTTTTATTGGCTTTTAGAAGCGACCCTTATTGGGGCGGCGTCCTAAGCCGAATTCCAATTTCACAGTAACAGACCCGTAGACGGGTTGGTAAGTCTTTCCGAAAGTCTTGTACTGGTAGCTTTCAATTCTACCCTCGAGAGAGAGTTTTGTGATGCTACCAAAGAATCTTCTTTCCAAACCCACCACGGCTCCATATTTGATGGAGTTGCCGTTATCCGGTACAGGGAAGTCCACTGTTCCGGGCACATCTACGTCAGGGTTTGTATCTGTATAGTGAAAATCTGTAGTGCTTTGGCAATACTGGTATCCGATAGACGGGCCAGCATATAATCTCCACAGTCTGCCGTAACGTTCGTTACGAAGGGCTTTCTTCTTTTGGTAAGAAGTCATCCCTACTGTATTCACTACTTTTTTTCCTCCGAAATGCGCCAATGAAATGGCGAAATCTACAGAACCGCCCAAAGATCGGAATGAGTCATCCAGATCTTTTGCGATTTTCATGTTTTCTCCAATCTCGGCATTTATGCTGAGGTGGGACCAGCCAAAGTATCCTTTGGCAAAAATCCCGTACTGAGCTCCCATATAGGAGTTCAGTCCACCAGAAATACCGATGCTCCAGCCGGTGATAACGGTGCCTTTTGGGGTACCGTCTTTAAACTTCACATCATACGGTTTCCCACCGAATGCATCGGCGAGATTAACGTACGACATGTCGATTTCTGCGGTATCACCTGTTTCGGTGATTGCAGAAAAATCGTATTTTACTTCACTCGCGCTGGAGTTATCTTGCGCATTCATATTTGTTGTTGCAGCTACCAATGCTACAAAGGCAACTGCTAAATTTTTTAAAAGTCTCATAAAGTTTTATAGTTAGGCCCCTCGGGGTTTTATGCCGAGGGGGATATTTGTGAATTTTTTTTACTTATCCATACTGCACTGGTGTTTTATTACCATGCAGCAGCAGTAGCGCTACCGAAAGAAGAACTTACGGTTACACTACCATCAGCGTTTTCCGTGTAGGTAGAAGCGATGTAGAGTTCGGCTTTGCCGTTGTTGGCAATGCGTACCTGGTTAGCCTCAATTGAGGTGATAGGTGAGTTGTTGCTTGCATTCTCAATAGAGCGCCACATAAATGCGTCGCCGTTTTGATAAGTGCGGCAGATAACCCAAGTTCCATCAGCTCTCTGGCCAAGGCCAAGAACAGCGTTTGCCGGAACGGTAACCTCAGACCACTCTTTCTTGACTACTTCCTTGCCATCAATAAAGCCTTTCAGACCTCCGCCTACTAACTGTCCATTTTCATAGATGTTGTAAGTGAAGATTGTGGCGACATGGTGTGCATTGTTGTAGTCCCAAGTATGGCTTTGGCTTCCGCTGGCGATGCCAAACTGGTTCGGAGAAGCAACCCAAAGATTAACTTCTGCGCTGGCGTCGGTTGAACGGCCGTTAAATGTTGCAGAGATTTGGCTCTTGTACATCTTTCCGTCCTTACCGTCCTTGCGGCCGAGGTCAACAAGGCTTGAATGTCCAAGGTCAGTAAAGCTGTATGTCTTAGAAGTCATGGCAAAGCTGTCGCCGATAGTCGGAACAAATTCAGCTTCTTCATGATAAGCAGCAAATACAACTTGGGCTTTGTTAGTCTTTGTTGTATAAGTTGTTTTGTACTTCTTGACAATAAACTTACCATACTTGCTGGCAGCCTCGCGGGTGCTTACAAGTTGCTTGGATCCTTCAACTGCATTGGCGTCTGAAACGTTGAAGTTATCAGTGTCAATGCTTTGGCTGGCCGGAGCTTCGATTGAGTTGAAAATCTGAACACCGTCAGTACCCAGTTCCTTTTCAGTGCCGTCAGACATGATGGCATAGAAAGTAGCATAAGTATAAGAGGTGGTCGGGTTCACATAGTCAAATCCGAACTCCTTTCCAATAGTGCCATCCTGATGAGCTTCCTCACCAAGGTCATTCCAAACTTCAGTATCAGTGTTATACTTAGCTGTGTTGGAACCAAAAGAGCCGTTATAAACGAAAGAAACCGGAGTTACTTCATAATTATGAGAGTTTTCAGTTTCTGTTCTTACGGTGCCTTTGTTGACTGCGTTATAAGTTAAAGTCCACATAGGAACACTTAATTTACAAGATTTTCCTTTTTCAGTATAAGTTAAATCTGTATACTGAAGTTCAATGATGTGAGAATGATCGTTGTATGCAGCGTTCATCTCTTGTTTCATTGTCTGGAATGTTAAACTTTTCTTGGTTGAGCTGTTACCTACCTTTGAAGCGCTGCCATTTTTGGAAATTGTCGGGTTTCCAAAATTAGTGTTATCGCGGTAGAGACGGTTCAATGTCGGCATAACAATCTTGTGTGTGTATCCGTAGTTGTTGACAACGGTTGTATCACTTACACTACCATCGCTGTAGTGACGGGTAATTACGTAAGTGTTTTCTCCGTCAAAGGACTTTTCTTCAACGCTGATGAGTTCTTTTTCAGGTTTTGGTTCTTCGCCTTTCAGCTTACGGAGAATAATTTCTCCTTCGCCGTTCAGGTTACGGTCATAGTAGGTCGCAACAATCCGTGAGTAAGCGTGTTTCTGCTCATAACCGTATCCGGCCATGTCGGTCAGTTCGGTTGTGCCGCTGTCGCGGAATGAGAAATCTTTGCTCAAGAAGTGAATGTTTTCTCCCATTCCCTGAGGTACAATATATGTAGCCTCTTCGGTGTGTGCGTAAAATACACTTGAAGACTTATCTGTCTTTGTGGTGTAAGTTGTTACGTACTCCTGAATGGAAATGGATCCTACTAATCTCGGGTCACCAACTTTTTCTTTGGAACCAGCAACCGGTTCTAAGTCTGTTAAAGCGAAAGCTTCATCGTCTTTCAAATCAACGATAACGCCTTCGGCATTAACCAACCAGAAGCGGAGGGTTGCAGAAACGTCAGAAAGTTTTTCTTCCTTACCGTTGTTCAATTTTTGCCACATTTCGAATGCTGTTTCGGCAGTATTGTCAGATGTGGTTTTGAACGTGAAGTTCTTTCCAAACATTTCTGTTGCTTCAGGATCCGGCTCAATGGTGTTATTGGCTACGAAAAATTTGTGGGTTTTTGTAAACTCACGAACGTCATCTTCATTGTAAACAAATTCCCACACGAGAGTGTTGGTATAAAGTTTACCTTCGATGCCTTCATGAGTGTAAGCTTCGCCCTTTTCTCCGTAACGAACACCCTTGAAATTGCCTAACCAATAGGATGATAACATTTCCCAGCCTTTGTACCATGCTTTTTCGTGCACGGTATTGATGGTTTCTGAGAATGTACCAAAATTATAAACCCAGCCAGCGCTGAATTCCATTTTGGTAAAATCACCGTCTTGGTAGCTGCGAGTTGCACGGTTAACAGAGAATGACGGAGCTCCGATAATGCTGTCTGGAACCACGATAATATCGTGATCACAGTCGGCGATTGAAGCTCTTACATTTAACTCTGTAGCCGGTTCGATTTCGTTACCATCCTCGATTAATGGATACCAAGTCAGGTAGCTCTTCTCGTCGATTTTTTCCAATCCCGGTTCGCCATTCTTTTTTATCCCTTCCTTTTTGATAATCTCAATGGTGAGGGTATCATGTACAGGATACCATATGGTGTCGTGTACTTCTACCGGCACCTTAATTTCCACGTTTTTCACTGATGCGGTGAATTCGGGAGTGCCGTCTACACCGTTCTCACAAGATGTGAGAATAGAACCAAATACTGCTGCGCAGATCAGTGCTATCAGCACCAATACTGCAGAATTTTTCATTGTCTTCATAATGTTATTATTTTTTTTATTGTTATTATTCTTTTTTTTTGAAGAGAACTTCGAGGAAATCTTAAGGATTAAGAGTTCTACGAAGTTTTATATTGAAAAATTATGTTCAGTATGGAAGGAGAGGAAAAAAATTCAGCTTATACCCTTGGTCTAACCTAAAATTTTATGTCCTTTTGTATTCTTTCAGAATAAAACCTATCATAATTAAACATAATCCTTATTTGTCGAATTTTAGGATAGCATAAAATTGATTAAAAAACAATAAAAACCGTATGAATTTCTGGTTTTTAGGTCAAAATCGTCGTTATAAATTGTGTTTAAAATGTCTAAATTTTAGACAAAACCTTACAGAGCAAGGATTCGCGCCTGAGGGGGTAAGTTTGTGAAAAATAAGATTTTTTTCTCCTGAAACGAATCCGGAAGATGAAAGTTGATACAAATTTTGCAGAATCTCGGACTCAAAAAGCCGCGAATCGGGAAATTTTTTTTGGGGGCTCTATTTCGTAAAGTATCCGAGTCGGTGTTGCAGAGTCGGAAAATTGTTAATGTTTGTACCCTAAAGGAGTCGGGATAACTTTGAATTTTTAATATTTTTCTTGAAGAATCTGGAGAGATGTTATAGATTCCCAAACAGTTCTAAGAATCGGTCTGTGCCCGTCCTTGGGTGTGGGCCTTGTTTTAACATTATAGCTTAAGGAGCTGAAACAACAATGACTAAATGGGTTTATACATTTGGTGACGGCAAAGCCGAAGGCGATGCCTCTATGCGAAATCTCCTCGGCGGTAAAGGTGCCAACCTGGCTGAAATGAATAAGGTTGGTTTGCCCGTACCTCCCGGATTTACTGTTACAACCGAAGTTTGTACTTATTATTACAATAATAATCACACCTATCCGGCTGACCTCAAAGAGCAGGTTAAAGAAGCTGTTGCCGGTGTTGAAAAAATTATGGGCAAAAAGTTTGCCGACGCTAACAACCCGTTGTTGTTCTCGGTTCGTTCCGGCGCTCGCGTTTCTATGCCGGGTATGATGGACACCGTTTTGAACCTCGGTTTGAACGATGAAACTGTTAAGGCTTTGGCTAAGGCTTCCGGTTCTGAGAGATTTGCTTACGACTCTTATCGTCGTTTCTTGCAGATGTTCTCTGACGTGGTTTTGGGTGCTGACCTTGACCTCTATGAAGAAGCTTTGGATAATATGAAGAAGTCTAAAGGCTACAAGTCTGATACGGATTTGACTGCTGAAGACCTCAAAGAATTGGTTAAAGAATATAAAGAAATCGGTCAGAAAATCGGCAAAGTTGTTCCGCAAGATCCTTGGGATCAGTTGTGGGCTGGTATCGGTGCCGTATTCGGTTCTTGGATGGTTGACCGCGCCATTACTTATCGTAAGCTCAACAATATTCCGGGTGACTGGGGTACAGCCGTTAACGTTCAGACCATGGTATTCGGTAATGCCGGCGATGACTGCGCTACCGGTGTTTGCTTCTCTCGCGACCCGGCTACAGGTGAAAATGTTTACTATGGCGAATATTTGATTAATGCTCAAGGTGAAGACGTTGTTGCCGGTATTCGTACACCGCAACCGATGGCTTCTAAGGGCGACGGCACTTCTTTGGAAGAAAAATGGCCTCACCTCTACAAAGAGTTGGTTGATGTTCGTAACAACCTTGAAGCTCACTACAAAGATATGCAGGATATGGAATTCACCATTGAGCATGGTAAACTTTGGATGTTGCAATGCCGTAACGGTAAACGTACCGCTCAGGCTGCCGTTCGTATGGCTGTTGAAATGGTTGAAGAAGGCCTGTTGAACAAAGAAGAGGCTATTATGCGCGTTGGTGCTGACCAACTTGACCAGTTGTTGCACCCGATGCTTGACCCGAAAGCTCCGAAGAAAGTTATTGCTACCGGTTTGCCGGCTTCTCCGGGTGCTGCCGTTGGTCGTGCCGTATTTAATGCCGAAGATGCTGAAGCTTGGGCTGCTAAGGGCGAAAAAGTTATTCTTATCCGTAACGAAACCAGCCCTGAAGATATTGGTGGTATGCACGCTTCTCAGGGTGTTATTACCGCTCGCGGTGGTATGACCTCTCACGCAGCCGTTGTTGCTCGCGGTATGGGTACTCCTTGCGTTTCCGGTTCTCATGACATTGTCATCAGCTACAAAGACAAGACAATGACAACTAAGTCCGGCGTCGTTGTTAAAGAAGGTGATTGGGTATCCTTGGACGGTGGTAAAGGCCAGATTATTGAAGGTCAGGTTCCGACCGTTAAGGCTGACACCAACACCGGTAACTTCGGTAAGTTGATGGGTTGGGTTGACGAAATCCGCACAATGGAAGTTCGCGCTAACGCTGAAACTCCGAAAGATGCTCAGACAGCTCGTGATTTCGGTGCTCAGGGTATCGGTTTGGCTCGTACAGAACATATGTTCTTTGATGCTGACAGAATTCCGGATATGCGCGCTATGATCTTGTCTGACAACGAAGAAGGTCGTCGTGCCGCTTTGGCTCGTTTGTTGCCTTACCAGAAGCAAGACTTCAAAGACTTGTTCAAGATTATGGAAGGTATGCCGGTTGTTATCCGTTTGTTGGATCCTCCGCTCCATGAGTTCTTGCCGCATACTGATGCTGAAATGCAGGAATTGGCTGACAAGATGGGTATGACCTTGCAACAAGTTAAGAATCGCGCTAATGCTTTGCATGAAGCTAACCCGATGCTTGGTCACCGTGGTTGCCGTTTGCCGATTACTTATCCGGAAATCTGCGAAATGCAGACACGCGCTATCTTGGAAGCTGCTATTGAATGCGCTGACAACGGTATCAAAGTTTTGCCTGAAATTGAAGTTCCGTTGACAGGTTCTAAGAAAGAGCTCGACATCGTTAAAGACATTATCGACACAACAGCCGAGAAAGTCTTTGCCGAGAAGGGTAAGAAGATTAAGTATGAAGTCGGTTCTATGATTGAGTTGCCGCGTGCTGCCTTGAAGGCTGACGAGTTGGCTCAGTCTGCTGAGTTCTTCGGCTTCGGTACAAACGACTTGACCCAAACAACTTTGGGTATGAGCCGTGATGATACCGGTGCTATCTTGGATGAATATCGCGCTCGCGGTGTTTATGTTGCTGATCCGTTCGCATCTATCGATGTTGAAGGAGTTGGCTGCTTGGTTAAGATGGCTTGCCAGAAAGCTCGTTGCTCTAACCCAAACATCTGGTTGGGTGTTTGCGGTGAGCATGGTGGTGATCCGGCATCTATCGACTTCTTCCAGACTTGTGGCATGAACTATGTTTCTTGCTCTCCGTTCCGTGTACCTGTTGCACGTTTGGCTGCTGCTCAAGCTGCAGTTCGTCATAAGAACGACAAGAAGGAAGAGAGTGGTAATTGCTGCTGCAAAAAGTCAGCTTAAAAAACTCTGTATAATGGCTGACTAATACAGAAAATACGAGAGGCGGAAAATTCATGTAGGTTTGTCTACACTAAAATTTTCCGCCCTCTTTTTTCTTATTATTCCGCTCATTCTCCAGAGTTTTTGTGCAAAAAAATAAGTCCTTTTAGGCTAAGTTACGTACTTTGATGTACGCGCCTGTCGCCTAAAAGGCTTTTTCTTATTGTAATCCTCATATATCGGCTTTTGTTCTTTTTTTGGGGGGGGCTCTTTTTTCTTATTATTCCGCGCATTCTCCAGAGTTTTGGGGTGCAAAAAAATAAGTCCTTTTAGGTTTGGCGGTCAGAATTAGTTAGAGGTCTTTTAGGCTTCTTTTTTTTAGCCTTTTTTAAGTTTTGAGCGCTATGTTTGCACTAGATTAAAAAAGGAGGAAAGAATGAGACCTTATAATCAAGGAAATATTGATTTTTTTTGCGGAATTTATGCGGTGATTAATGCTTGCCGTTATGCCGGACGAAAATATCATATTTTCAGTTTCAAAGAAGGTTGCGAATTTTATCAATATATGATGCAGTTTTTGATTGATAAAGGTTTGATAGAAGAAGTTTTGCATCATGGTTCCTCTTTTGAAATTATGCAGATGTATTTGGAAGAAGCTCGAAAATATATGTTGGAGCATTATGGTTTGAGATTACTTTTTAAGCGTCCGTTTACTTGGCTTGATATGCCGGTTAAAAGTGCAACAAAAGTGATTGCCAAATATTTGCGCCAAACAAATACCGCCTCTATTATCCGTTTTGAAAATAAGGACTGTGGTGATCACTGGTCTATGATAAAATCTGTACCATCTCATTTGAAAAAATTTATGTTGTTTGACAGCTATCTGTATTCGCATTTGGAGGTGGAAACTTGCCAATGGGAGAAAGCTAAAAAATGCAGCTATGTGCCGCGTGAAGGCATTATCTTTATTAAAATTTTGCCTAAAAAATAAGGGTGATTTTGCTTTGTCCTTGACAAAATTGTTTAACCGGATAAATTTGTTGCCATAGATTTATATTTTTCTAGGAGTATATCGTTTAATAAAAAAAACATATTTATAATTTTAAAACCATATCATTATGAATGCAGTTTTATCAAAAAAAGATGCCAAGGTTTTGATTGAGCAACTTGGTATTAGTGTGAAGGAAGATGATGTTCAGGTTGGACGCTTCTTTTTGGTAAATAGAGAAAAACAGCTTTCTGTTTCACCCTTTTGTGTGTGTGGAGAAGGAGCAAGAGGTTTGGGCGTGTGCTTTGTGTATTATTACCAGGGCATTTTGTCTCCGAGTAAGTTTAAAAACTTTGTATGCTCTTGCGTTAATGCCTTTATTCTGCAAAGAAAAAAACAGACGTATGCCATTTATGTGCGTGCCTTTAGTGGTAAGCATGAGCGTAAGCCGGAAGTTGTTTTGAAAGAAAATTCGGAGATAGTTCGTTATGACCAAGAAGGCCATTCGTTTAAGGCTGATGCCGATGAGTGGGTTGTTGCAGACGGCAAAATTGTCAGCGCGCAAGCATATATTATGATGACAAAAATGCCTGCTAAATGAGACATAACGAAATATTTATCAAGAATTTAGATTGTAACAGGTTTGTTCTTTTAAGAACAAGCCTGTTATTTTTTTGTGTTTTAAAGATTGTTGACAAATTTTGTCTAAAGTTGTATTTTGAGTGACGATAAAATAAGACTATGAGATATTTATTATATTGTTAATTTCTAAATTAAAAGGAGATGGAAAGAATTATTGTAAAAGACCTGACTTTGCAGGCAGTTAGAAAGAAAGCAGAAAATGCAGAAAATGCAGAAAATGCAGAAAATGCAGAAAAGGTAGAAAACGTCAGACGTTATAACTACCGAGAAGGTTCTCGCATGAAACCGCAGGAAAAGATTGCCTTTCTGGCAAGAAATTTTGATCGGTTTTTGGTGTTTAATCCTGAGTATATGCAGACAGGAATATTGCAGATTGCAATGTCTGCGACAAAGGATGTGGGAGCATATCAGATTGGAAATACAGAGTATTTAGATGATATGCTTGTTTCAAGAACCCCGGTGCGTGGCGCCAGATATTTTGTGGCATCACTAGGTGAAGCCAGAAATTGCGCCAGTGCACACAGAAGATTTCAAAGATGTTTATGTTCCGAAACCTATTTCGTCACTTGTGATGAGAATGGTTTGGTAAGCATGGAAAAGCTACTGAACAATAACGATTGGCTTATTGCTAATCGTGTTGATTATGCGTTTGAAATCGTGGTTAAGAAGCTTGGCGGAATGATGGCGAAAAAACAGCCTCAGTGGGTGAATTTTTCTTATGCCGGAATTAAAGATTTTGGGCGTGTCGGGTTTTATACCAACCACGAAGGTCAAAGTCGTTTAATCCTATGTATGGCTAATTCCGGTACTATCCTTACGGATATTTCCGAAGAAGAAATCAGCCTTACAATGGTTGAGTGGAATGGGGAGTTTCGCAGTGTCGTGAATCAAGTGCTGCGATTTAAAATGTTGTCGGATAATCTTATTGTGCGTGTCAGTGCGGACAATGTAAATGCGTTTATAAAAAATGAACAACTACAAGATCTATAAAGTTCCTAAAAACGGAAACAAGAAAAAAGAAAAGGAACAACGTCCTACGCTTGCGGAACGAGTAGATGAACTGGTAGATAATCTGGATGGCTTTTTTGCTTTTAATCCCGGTTATGAGCAGGAAGGTGTTATCCAAATCGCAGTTTCGGCAACGGCCGACCAAGGAACGTATTTATATGCTCCTGAGAAGTATGCAGAAAACATACTCGTTTCTAAAACGCCACGAAAAGGCGCTGATTTCTTTGTCGCAGGGCTTGGAGCTTCTCGGTTCAGAGGCGGCATGAATGTCGGTAAGCGTTGCCTTTATTCTCGAACATATTATGTTTGGAAAGAAGACGGACATTATCGGCTGCAATTGCTTCTTAATAATGGAGAGCAGCTAATCGCCGATAAAGTTGCAAAAGCCTTTGATGAAGTTTTGCGATACATCGGAAAGGCTTGTGTGCAAGTCGGAACTGATGAATGGCGGAAGTTCAGGTTAGAAGACGGTTTAGACTCGTTTGGTAGAATCCGATTTTATAGGGATGCGGAAGATGAGCTTTGGGTGCTTATTTGTATGCCAAACTCGGGAACGATTTTAAATTATCCCGCGTTTGAGGTTGAAATCGGAGATGCTTTGAAGGTTGGCGGGTATTATACAACTCGCTTTTTGAGCTTCTTTGTGAACGGGGAAAACCTTAGTCCCAGTCAAACTTTGGCGCAAAAGCGTTTGAAAGATGATAATTTGGGTCTCTGATATAAAAGAGCGATGTTTCAGTTTTGAAACGTCGCTCTTTTTGTTTTTTTTTGAGCTCTTTTAATATTTGCTATTGAAAAATTAATTTTTATTGCTTAAGTTAATGCTGTATTAGTTGTTTAACAATTAAGAACATTAAACCCAATTGGAGAATATAAAAATGAAAAAACTTTTAAGTTTGTTTTGCGCAATCGCTTTCTTGTCTGGTTGCTCTGCTTTCGGTTCTAACGGCGGTCTCTTCGGTGGCAGCGAATGTGAATCTAGAGAAGCTCGCGACTTCATGGCTAATGCTGAAGACAGAGTATTCTTCGCATTTGACAGCTCAGCTCTTTCCGACAATGCTGTTGAAATCTTGAATACTCAGGTTAAATGGTTGAAGGACCACAAGAAAGTTAACGTCATCGTTCAAGGTTACTGCGATGAAAGAGGTACTCGTGAGTACAACTTGGCCTTGGGTGAACGTCGTGCTAATGCCGTTAAGCAATATTTGATTTCTCAAGGCATTGCTGCTGACAGAATCTCTGTCATCTCCTATGGTAAAGAGCGTCCGGCTGTTCTCGGCAACAACGAAGCTGCTTGGGCTCAAAACCGTCGTGCCGTTACTGTTGTTAAAGCTGCCAACTAATCAGCTTGCAGTAGCGTAAGGGCTATTTGAAAAAAAGGGTGCCGGATTTGGCATCCTTTTTTTGTTGAGGTGGAAAGGGGTTTTTTGTTCTTGTGATTATAAAACTTTTATTTTATCATCTTGCAAGGTAATGGTAATATTTTGTAGAGGTCAAAAATGAGAAGGTTGAAAAATATTTTGCCTGTGGTTGCTATGTTGAGTTTTGTGTCTTCAGCACAAGCTCAAACCGGAACTTTTGAGGAAGAGTTGGCACAACTTCGTGAAGATGTTACGTTCTTACAAAGACAAGTTTACAACGATAATAATAATAGTGCAGGGAATTTGGCCTCGTCTAAGAATGTGTCCGTACAAATAGGACAATTCGATGAGTTATTGCGTCAGGTTATCGGTCGGATGGATGAGTTGGAGTTTAAGCTTAAAAAACTCAATGAACGTTTGAATGTTATGAATAAAGACTTTGATGTGCGTTTCAAAATGCTTGAGGGTAAGCCGATTACTTCTGATGGCAGCGGAAAGTTAGAGCTTCCGTCAAAAAATAAGTTTGCGGCTCCGGTTGCTTCCGGTGCGCCAAAGTCAATCGTTGGTGACAGCATTAAAGGTGATGAGCTTAAGCCGCTTAAAAGTTTTGACGTGAAAAGTATTTATCAAGAAGGTCTGGAAGCTCTTAAAGCCGGAAATGATAAGTTAGCCGAAGAAAAATTTAATACTATTTTGACCAAGTTTCCTGAAGATGATTTGGCGGGAAATGCGCAGTATTGGCTCGGCGAAGTTTATTATGGTCGCAAAGATTTTACCAAGGCCGCCGTTGCTTTTGCTAAAGGTTATGAGAAATACAAAGGTCCTAAAGGACCGGATAGTTTGCTCAAGCTCGGAATGTCCATGCGTGAGCTCAAAAAGAATGAAGAAGCTTGTGTTGCTTTCACATCTTTGCCCAAAGAATTTCCTAAGGCAGAGCCTACAATCCTAAACAGGGCTAAGAGTGAGGCGGCTAAGCTTAATTGTAAATAAAAAAACTCGTATAGTGGACAGCTAATACAGATTTTGCGAGCTGAAAAAATGCTCACGTACTTCTGTGTACGCTCCGCTTTTTTCACTCTGAAATCTTATTATCTGTCTCACTCTCCGAGTTTTTGGTAAAGTTCGTATAGTGGATAGCTCATGCAGATTTTGCGAGCTGAAAAAATACTCACGTACTTCTGAGTACGCTCCGTTTTTTTCACTCTGAAATCTTATTATCTGTCTCACTCTCCGAGTTTTTGGTAAAGTTCGTATAGTGGATAGCTTATGCAGATTTTGCGAGCTGAAAAAATACTCACGTACTTCTGTGTACGCCCCGCTTTTTTCACTCTGAAATCTTATTATCTGTCTCACTCTCCGAGTTTTTGGTAAAGTTTGTATTGTGGACAGCTCATGCAGATTTTGCGAGCTGAAAAATTTTTCTTATTAGTCGAAGATGTTGAAAGAGTTTTTTGAAAAATATTTAATTGATGATGAGGTTATTGCCGTCGGGGTTTCCGGCGGTGCTGACTCTTTGGCTTTAGTGTTGCAACTAAATGCTTTTTTGCACCCGCAGGGAAGGCAGGTTATTGCCTTAACCGTAGACCATGGTTTGCGCAAAGAATCTGCTTCTGAGGCGCAATATGTGGCAGATTTGATGGCTAAGCACCAGATTGAACATCATATTTTAGTTTGGAGTGGGGAAAAGCCCCAAACCGGAATCGAAGAAGCGGCGCGGACTGCGCGATACGCTTTGCTTTGTGATTGGTGCAAGGCGCATAATATTAAAACTTTGGCGGTGGCGCATCATCTTTTGGATCAAGCCGAAACTTTTTTGATGCGTTTGCAACGCGGCAGTGGCTTAAACGGTTTGTGCGGAATGTCTGCCGTGAGTGAAAAAAATGATATTCGCCTTATTCGTCCGTTTCTTTCCACGCACCCGGAGAAGCTGAAAGATTATTTGCGGGCGCGAAATATTGCTTGGATGGAAGATGCGAGTAATGCCTGTGATGATTATTTGCGAGTGCGCGTACGCAAGTTTTTGCCCAAATTGGCAGAGGCTTTGGATATTACACCGGAGCGTATTGTTGATACGATGGAGGTTTTGGCACGAAGCAAAGATTATTTGGAAGCGCAAACTGACAGATTTGTGAATAAAAATGTGCGGTGGTTTGGGCTAAAAGGTGCGGTGGTTTCCAGACAGCAATTAGCTTTGCAGCATGAAGAAATTGTGTTTCGGGTGCTTTGTTTGTTGCTGAAAAAAATCGGCTTGCGCGACTATATTCCGCGGGCTGATGATGTGTTGCGTTTGCAGAAAAGAATCTTTGACGAGGCTTTTCACGGAGCGACTTTGGCCGGATGTGAAATTGTCTCTTTTCGCCAAAAATTGTGGATTGTTCCCGAACTTAAAAATGAAGTTAAGCTTTCTAAAAAAGATTGGGAAAACTTTGTGTTAAAGCATCCTGAATATGCCAAAATCGCACTTCCCCACAAGCTGAAACTCAGTCTTTATAAAAGCTCTTGAGTTTTCGCTAAATCCTCCCTATATATGAATCAGCTTTAATTTGAAACTAGATAAGGAATCGTGATGAAAGCAGGTAGAAGTATTATTGTTTGGCTGATTGCCATTGTCTTGTTAACCTCTTTGATGAATATGTTTGGTGAGGGAGCATCTCGCGGAACAGCCGAAAATTTGGCTTTCTCCGACTTTATGAAAGATGTTGAAAACAAACGTGTCAGCGAAGTCGTTATTACCGGACCGGAAATTTCGGGCGTCTATGTCGACGGGCATAAGTTTTATACTTATGCGCCGGAAGACCCCTCTATGGTCGAAACATTGCGCAACAGCGGCGTGAAGGTTACGGCTAAGCCTGAAGGCAGCGCTTCAAGCACATTTTGGGGCGTGTTTGTTTCTTGGTTTCCGATGATTTTGTTAATCGGTGTATGGGTTTATTTTATGCGCCAAGCAAGCTCCGGCAATAACAAAGCCATGAGCTTCGGAAAGTCGCGCGCAAGGCTGATTGAAAATACCAAAAAAGTTACTTTTGCCGATGTCGCGGGTGCTGACGAATCTAAGCAGGAATTGGAAGAAGTTATCGACTTTTTGAAAGACCCGACAAAGTTTCAGCGTTTGGGCGGCAAAATTCCGAAGGGTGTTTTGTTGGTCGGCCCTCCGGGAACAGGTAAAACTTTGCTTGCTAAAGCCGTTGCCGGTGAGGCGAATGTGCCTTTCTTCTCAATCTCGGGTTCTGACTTTGTGGAGATGTTTGTCGGTGTGGGTGCATCACGCGTGCGTGATATGTTTGCTCAAGCCAAAAAGAACGCTCCTTGCTTGTTGTTCATTGACGAAATTGACGCGGTCGGTCGGCATCGTGGTGCCGGTTTGGGCGGCGGAAATGATGAACGAGAGCAAACCTTAAACCAGTTGTTGGTTGAGATGGATGGTTTTGAGCCGAATGAAAATGTCATTTTGATTGCGGCAACTAACCGTCCCGATGTTTTGGATCCGGCTTTGTTGCGTCCGGGACGTTTTGACCGTCAGGTTACGGTTACGAACCCAGACATTAAAGGTCGTGAGGATATTTTAAAAGTTCATACACGCAAGGTTCCCTTGGCTAAGGATGTTGACCTTTCGGTTATTGCCAGAGGAACACCGGGGTTCTCGGGTGCGGATTTGGCGAATCTGGTTAATGAAGCGGCTTTGTTGGCGGCTCGTAAGAACAAAAACAAAGTTACTTCCAAAGATTTTGATGATGCCAAAGACAAGGTCTTGATGGGTAATGAGCGTCGGTCTATGGCTATGGATGAGGCCGAGAAAAAGCTTACGGCTTATCATGAGGCCGGGCATGCGATTTGCTCGCTTTATGTGCCTGATACGGACCCCATCCACAAGGCAACGATTATTCCGCGCGGGCGTGCTTTGGGTATGGTTCAGCAGCTGCCGGAGAAAGACCAATATTCATATTCTCGTTCCAAGATGTTGTCTCGTCTGATTATTCTGATGGGCGGACGCGTGGCCGAAGAAATGAAGTTTGGTTATGATAAGGTTACGTCCGGTGCGTCTTCCGATATTGCGGCGGCGACGAATCTGGCTCGCTCAATGGTTACAGAATGGGGTATGAGCGATAAGCTCGGTCCGGTGCTTTATGCCGAAAATTCGGGCGAGGTTTTCCTCGGAAAATCGGTTACGCAAAACAAAAATATGAGCGAAGATACCGCGCGTTTGGTTGATGCCGAAATTAAGCGTTTGGTTACCGAAAGCTACGAAGGCGCTCAGAAATTGTTGAAAGAAAAGAACAAGGAATGGGAGACTTTGGCTCAGGCTTTGATGGAATATGAGACTTTGACCGGCGATGAAATCAAGCAAATTTTATCCGGTGAAAAAGTGGATAAGTCCAAAGAAAGTCCGGTCAGCGAAGATAAAAGAACCCATGCTTCCGTTCCGGAAATCTGATAAGACTTAAATGTCTGTAACAAATATTAACAACACTTGAGGTGAATATCTGCTCTCAGGTGTTGTTTTTTTATGTTTGAGCTTTATGATAGGTTCATTGTAAAAATTTAGGCGAAAAGGATTGAAGAAAATGGGCGCAAAGTTATTCGGTACCGATGGTGTGCGTGGGAAGGCAAATATTTATCCGATGACGGCAGAGTTTGCCTTGAAACTGGCGATGGCGGCAGGACTTACGATCTGCACCAAGGAACGCAAAGTGGCTATCGGTCGGGATACGAGATTATCCGGCGAGATGTTGGAAGCGGCGATGATTGCGGGCTTTAGTGCTGCCGGAGTTGATGTGGTGCGCTTGGGTGTTTTGCCAACTCCTGCAGTTACAACTCTGACGCCTGATTTGAAGGTTGATATGTCGGTGATGATTACGGCTTCGCATAATCCGTGGCATGATAACGGCATTAAGCTGATTGCCGCCGATGGTTCAAAATTTTCGGATGAAGTTACTTCCAAGTTGGAAGATATGATTGCCAAAGGAGAATTTGAACTTTCGCCCGAAAAAATCGGGCGTGCAACGGTGGAAGATACTTTGGTTAACAAATATATCGTGCAAGCGATGTCGGTTGCGCCGGAAGGAAAACCTTTGAAGGGTTTGCGTGTGGTTTTGGATTGCGCCAACGGCGTGTTTTCGGAGATTATGCCGAAAGTGTTTATGGAGCTTGGCGCTGGGGTTATTGCCATCGGCAACCAACCCGATGGCTGGAACATCAACAAGGATTGCGGTTCGCAGCATATTGAAAAAATGGTTGAAACGGTGCTTGGTGCGCATGCGCAACTTGGTATTGCGGTTGACGGCGATGGTGACAGAATCATTATTTGTGATGAAAAAGGCACGCGTTTGGACGGCGACCAAGTGATTGCTTTCTTGGGAAAATATTTCAAAGAGAAAAACTTGTTAAAAGGCAATACAGTTGTGGCAACCATCGTTTCTAATCCGGCATTGGACAGATTTTTGAAGTCTGCCGGGGTTGAATGTGTGCGCTCGGGTGTTGGTGAGAGATATGTTATTGATGAGATGAAAAAGCATGGCTCAAATGTCGGTGGTGAGGAATCGGGACATATGGTATTATCCGATTATGCCAAAACCGGAGATTCAATGATTGCGGCATTGGTGGTTTGCTTGGGTTTGATTGACAGCGGCAAAAAGATGAGCGAGATTTTTCCGCTTTTTGAGCCGATGTATAAAAAACGTGTGGATACACGCTTCGTCGGCAAAGAGGAAATGATGGAAGCTTTTGAACTGCCGGAATTTAAGGCAGCTATCAGTGAAGGGGAAAAAGCCATTGAGGGCAAAGGGCGCGTTTTGGTCAGGAAATCCGGTACGGAACCTAAAATTCAGGTTTGGGTTTGGGGTGATGACAAGGCTTTTGCCGATGAGGTTAACCAGAAGATTTCTTCTGTTTTGGAGAAAGCCAAAGGTTTTGAATCTGTTAAGGTTATGCCTTAGCTGTTGATGTTAAATGTTTTTTTACTTTATTTGCTTAGAGTAAATAATAAGCGGGAATTTATCCGTTGAAAGCGAGGCAAAATTATGAACAGTATGCGCTCAGGACTGGATTGGTCCAAAGATAAAACTTATCAGATTAAAAAACGCGGAAACTTGTCTTTGTTGGCGACAGCAACATTTAAAAACGGCAATTTTATCAGCAGCGGTTCGCGTTGTGTTTGGCCGACTTCTTTGGAGAGCAGAGATTCCAAAATTATCTCTCGTCGGGTGTGGGGTAAGGCTCTGTGATTAAAGGAATTATGTCACTTTTTACTTCGGGTTTGATCTTTAACCCGATGGTTTTGTTAGGTATTTTATTTGGAATTTGTTGCTATATCTATTTAACAGCCGAGCAAATGACGGATTTGTTTTTTGATTATCGGTTTTATTTGTTAGGTGTTTTGTTGGCTTTTTTATATAATTTTATATTCAAAAAAGTTTACAAAGAAGGTGGGTATGAGTTGGATGTTTCGGCAACGATGCTTAATGTGGTCGGCTCGGCTTTCAAGTTCTTTTTATCCAGTGTTTTGATGATTTCTTTTATTTCTATGATTAGTTTGACATAAACAAAAAATCCGAAGACATTTATCTTCGGATTTTTTTGAAATTCTGTATGATTAAATCGTAATATCTACGTTATGCCCGTTGGTGGGGGAAGGAGCAACCATTCGGCTATCATCGCCGAGCAGAACCTCAATAACTTCCTGCTGCATCTCAACCGCATTTTTTATCAGCGACATTTGCATCTGCTGAACAGATAAGGCATAGGAACTTAAAGCACCTAATTCAGACATTTGTTTTCTCCCTAATAACAAAGGTCATTATATCACAAAATCTTTAAGTTTTCATTAAAAATTTTGATGGAAAATCTGAAAATTATTTGATTTTCGGATGATTTGACTTATAAATCATCTATAGTTTTGTTTAACAGAAGAAGAGATTGAGAAAAGTGGTTGATATTAAGCACGGTTTGGAAGTTTTGCGCAAAAATATTAAAATCGCTCCCGAAAAACCCGGTGTATATCGGATGCTTGGGGAGAATGATAAGGTTTTGTATGTGGGCAAGGCCAAAAATATTAAGAAAAGAATCGTGGCTTATTCGCATATTGATAAACTTCCCGTGCGTTTGCAACGTATGGTTTCCGAGATTAAGCGGATGGAGTTTATTATTGTCGAAAACGAGGCTAAAGCTCTTTTGATGGAAAATGAGCTGATTAAAAAACTTGAGCCGCGTTATAATATTTTGCTTAAAGATGACAAGACCTTTCCGCATTTGGTGATTGATGTGCAATCGGAATTTCCGAGTTTGCGCAAATATCGCGGCAAAAGGCATGATAAGAGCAAATATTTCGGTCCTTTTGCCAGTGTATTGGCGGTTAATTCAACGCTTGATATCGTGCAAAAAGCCTTTTTGCTCAGGACATGCCGTGACAGCGTGTTTAAGCATCGGGACAGACCTTGTCTGATGTACCAAATCAAGCGTTGTTCCGCACCTTGTGTGGGCAAGGTTTCGCCGGAAGAATATCGGCGTTTGGTGCGTGAGGCGGTTGATTTTCTGGAAGGAAAAAACTCTAAAATTCAAGAAGAATTATCGCAAAAAATGCAGGAAGCCAGCGATGAACAAAATTATGAACTGGCGATGGTTTTGCGCGACCGTATTCGGGCTTTGACCAATATTCAGCATGGCAACCAAGTGGAATATGCCGATATTAAGTCAGCCGATATTATTGCTCTGGCTCGCAAAGGAAATTTGGTTTGTATTCAGGTGTTTTTTGTGCGTTCGGGACAAAACTGCGGTAATGTGCCGTATTTTCCGAAGCAAACCGAGGAAGCGACAGATGCCGAAATTTTGGAAGCATTTTTGAGCAGTTTTTATACCAGACATATTCCGCCCAAAGAAATTATTCTTTCCGAAGAACTTGAAAACAAAGAGTTTTTGGAAGATGCAACGGGAGCTAAAATTAATACTTATCAAAAAGGCAACAAAGCAAAATTGGCTAATAATGCCAAAGAAAACGCGCTTGCTTCCATTGAACGCAAAATTGCCGAAGAAGCCTCGGTTAAGAGCAATTTGGAA
Source organism: uncultured Alphaproteobacteria bacterium (assembly GCA_944392155.1). Lineage (GTDB taxonomy): Bacteria > Pseudomonadota > Alphaproteobacteria > RF32 > CAG-239 > Scatacola_A. The sequence continues at coordinate 44,884 of CALXVR010000010.1, forward strand.
GAGTTTGTCAAAATCTTTGGTTTGCCGAGTATTCCGAAGCGCATTGAAATTTATGATAACTCACATATTCAGGGCAGCTATGCCATCGGGGCGATGGTGGTGGCAACTCCGGATGGTTTTGATAAAAAACAATACAGGACTTTTAATATCAAGAATCCGGATATTACAAATGACGACTTTGCGATGATGAAAGAAGTTCTGACCAGAAGGTTTGAGCGGATGACGCCGGAAAATAAGCCCGATGTTATTCTGCTGGACGGCGGTTTGGGACAGCTGCATGCCGTGCACGAATCCTTAAAAGATTTTGATTTGTCGGGGATTGTGATTATTGCCATATCCAAAGGTCCGGAGAGGAATGCGGGTAAGGAATTTTACCATATGGTCGGGAGAGAAAGTTTTGCTTTGCCGTTTCAATCACCGATAGCTTTTTATATGCAAAATCTGCGTGATGAGGCGCACCGCTTCGCGATTGGAACACACCGCAAGCATCGGGCAAAATCCATCTCAAAATCACGCTTGGATGAGGTGGAAGGAATCGGCGCAAGGCGTAAGAAGGATTTGCTGAATTATTTTGGGTCGGTGGAAGAAATTTCCCAAGCCTCGCTCAAGGAATTGGAAAAAGTGGAAGGAATAAGCAAAAAAACGGCGGAAAAGATTTTTAATTACTTCCACAAATAAAAAATCTGTCTTATGATAAGGGCAAAATTTCGCTAATTTGTTTTTATAAAAGGACGCAAAAAGTGTATAGCTTACCAAATCTTTTGACCATTTCACGCATAGTGGTTATTCCGGTTATTTTTATGATGGTTTATATTCAGGCTTCCGTTTGGCAGTTGTTGGCGGCAGTTCTGTTTATTGTTGCTTCTATAACCGATTATTTAGACGGATATTTGGCGCGCGCACGAAACGAAACTTCGGCTTTCGGGCGCTTGTTAGACCCAATTGCAGATAAGCTCTTGGTTACATCTGCATTAGTGGTAATTTTGGCCGTGCCGGGTATGGTGGTTTGTAAGTTGAGCTATATTCCCGTAATTGTCATTTTGTGCAGAGAAATTTTGGTTTCCGGTTTGCGCGAGTTCTTGATGGAAGTAAAGGTCGGTATGCCGGTTACTCGTTTGGCAAAGTGGAAGACCGGTTTTCAGATGACAGCTTTGTCGATGATGTTGTTGAAAGGTTTTTGGTTGTGGGGCGGAATCGGCGAAATCTTGCTTTGGATTGCCGGTGTTTTGACCTTTATTACCGGTTATCAGTATTTTCAAAAAAGCCTCAATTATGTTAAGAAAATTGAGAAAGAAAGAAAAGCTGAAAAGAAAAGCAGTGCCGTCGTTGCAGCACCGAAGAAAGTTGCTGAAGTAAAAACCTCAGGCAAGAAAAAGGCCGTTGCGACCAAGAAAAACGCTGGTAAAAAAACGGCAAAAAAAGCTAAGAAATAAATTGGTTTTGGACCATGAATAAGGATAAGACACATATTCTGGTCGTTGATGATGATACCCGCTTGCGTGCGCTCTTGCAAAGATTTTTGCGCGAAAGCGGGTTCTATGTTTCTGCGGCAAAAGATGCGGCGGAGGCAAGAGAAAGACTTAAAGAATATAAATTCGATATGCTGATTGTGGATATTATGATGCCCAATGAAAGCGGTTTGGAATTTTTACAAAAATTTCGAACAGAGAGCAATTTGCCGGTTATTATGTTAACGGCAATGGGTGAAACAGCAGACAGAATCAGCGGGCTTTCTGCCGGAGCAGATGATTATTTGCCTAAGCCTTTTGAGCCTTTGGAATTGGTTTTACGAATCAAGAATATATTGAAAAGAGCCCCTCAGGTTGATGAAGAACTCAAAACAAAAATGGATTTGGGGCTTTGTGTTTATGATTTGAATAAAAAAGAGCTGCATACCAAACAAGGGCAAGTTATTCATATTACACCAGTAGAACAGATGTTGCTCGGAATTTTGGGGCAAAAGTCAGGGCAGATTTTTACGCGTGAGAAATTGGCCGAAATGCTTGGAGCAGGGCAAAGTCCTCGTTCGATTGATGTACAAATAACACGTTTACGCAAAAAAATCGAGAAAGATTCTAAAAATCCACGTTATCTTCAGACTGTTCGTGGAAAAGGTTATATGTTGTTGCCTGAGTAATGTTGCGTTTTTGTAATTCTTTGTTAATTAATTTTACTAGAATTTATTTTTCATTAGTTTAATATCAAGGCAGTTATTGATTTTAGGAGAAAATATATGCATTTGACTTTTCCGGAAAAAGTGGACAATGGTTTGAGATATTTAAAACTCAAATTGTTGCCTAAATCTTTGTTTTTCAGAACGATGCTGCTTATTTTTATTCCGTTGATTGTGGTTCAGGTCGTGTCTATTGTGGCCTTTTTTGACGGAAGCTGGGGTAGGGTCGGAAAGAGATTATCTTCAAATTTGACTTCAGATATGGCGTTTATGATGCAGTTGGTAGAGAAATCTCCTGATAAATTGCCTGAGATTCAGAAATTAAGTCATTCAATTTTTGATATTAATTTGAAATATTATAATAATGATGAAAAACATACGGTCTTGAATAAAACCAGCAGAAACAGCAAGTTGGTTACGGGATTTTTGGAAGATTCTTTGCGTAGAGAGTTTCCGGATGCTATCAGCAGTATTTATATGGGCAAAGGTGAGTATGATATGGTGGTCTTTGTGGATACTGCTGACGGGTTATTCCAATTTTCAACCTCTTCTAAAAATATTTTTTCGTCGTCTATCTTTGGTTTTGTGGCTTGGATGGTCGGAACTTCTTTGCTGTTGTTCTTAGTGGCGGTTTTGTTCCTGCGCATACAGGTACGTTCTATTGCCGAATTGGCAAGGGTTTCGGAAGATTTTGGTAAAGGTATAGACAATAAAGACTTTAAGCCTTTCGGCTCAATTGAAGTTCGTCGTGCCGGTATTGCCTTTATTAAGATGAAGGAACGAATTCAGCGTCAAATCAGTGAAAGAACACAAATGTTGGCAGGTGTGTCTCATGACTTACGTACGCCTTTGACCAGAATGAAGCTGTTGTCGACGATGATGAAAGAGGGGCAGGATAAAGAAGATTTCCTGAGCGATATTTCAGAAATGGAGAAGATGCTCGATGGTTATTTATCATTTGTCAGCGGTGAAGGCGGAGAAAAATCCAGCTTTGTTGATATGAATGAGTTGTTGTTGAGTATTATTAATAAGTTTAGAAACACCAAAGCGCTTATTCGTTACTCAACAAATGACCAAGTCAGTGCTATTCAAGGCAGAGAACAAGCCTTAAAACGCGCTTTGACCAATATCATTTCTAATGCGTTTGATTATGGTAAAACCGTTGCCGTTAGCTTGGAAAGCAATAATAACAAGTTGGAAATTGCCGTTGATGATGACGGTCCGGGAATCCCCGCAGATAAAAGAGAGGATGTCTTTAAGGCATTTTACCGCATTGAGGGGTCCAGAAATAAAGAAACCGGTGGTGTCGGTTTGGGATTGGCTATTGCCAAAGATATTATAACTTCTCACGGAGGCAAAATTGAGCTTCTGGATAGTCCGATAGGAGGCTTGAGGGTTCTCGTCAGTATTCCCCTATAGCGGCCATATCCGACGATATACTTTCAACAAGGTTTATGTCGGTCCTAATGTCAGGGTAGCCAATGATTGATATAAACAGAAAGGTCGGAGTGGAGGTAAGTTATTATGTTTGCAAAAAAATCGGCTGTAAAATCAGCCGATTTTTTTGTTAAAGGCATTTTAACATATATGTATTAGAATTCTTTCAAAATTCAATTTTTACAGGTGATATATTATGGCTGAAAATTTAGAGAATTCTGGTAATGTTCAGGAAAATATTATGGCAAGTGAGAATCCAGCTGCCGAGGGTGAGGAATATGAGTATGAATATATAGAGTTAGCTGAAGGTGAAGAATTGCCGGAAGATGCCGAATATGAGTATGTAGAAGTTGTTGATGATAGTGATGTTGCGCAGCAAGAAACAGCTGTGGAGACCGCAGCAGAGCTTCCTGAACCTATTTTGTCTGTGCCGCCCATGCCACAACAAAATGTTTCTGTCCCAGAAACTCCAAATATGGAAAAAATTGAAGAAGAAAAAACATCACAAGAAAATATTCAGCCATTGTCTCAACCCGTTGAAGAAGCAGATTTGAATGCTCTGCTTGATGATGATGGAGAGATACAAGAAGTTAATGCCTCAACTTTGTTGGATGGGGATTATAGTGATGATTTTGCTCGAAATTTATTTGAAAATAAGGAAGAAGCAAAAGTAGAAGAAGTGTCTTTGGATGAGATTTTAGGAAGTGACGCATCAGTTACTCCGGCCGGAATCGAAGATGTAAAAGAAGTTTCTCCCGAAGAATTAGTTGCAGGTATTGCTCGTGATGATGATGGTTCTTTAAGAAAAAGTATCTGGGCTGATTTAACTGATGATGAGCCGACAAGCAAAGAAACAGAAACCGAAAAGTTTTTATATAATGAAGCAGGCGAAAAGCAACAGATAACGGAAGAAGTTATTGTAATGTCTCAGAATGATGAGATGGTACATAATGATAATACTTCAGAGTCTGAGGTTGTTGTATCGGCGGAGCCTGCTGTTGCGCCGACTGAGCCTGTTGTCGAGGAAGTTGTTGCAGAGGCGGAGCCTGTTGTTGTGCCGACTGAGGCTGTTGTCGAGGAAGTTGTTGCGGAGCCGGAGCCTGTCGTTGCACCGGCGGAGCCTGTCGTAGAGGAAGTTGTTGCGGAGGCGGAGCCTGTTGTTGTGCCGACTGAGGCTGTTGTCGAGGAAGTTGTTGCAGAGGCGGAGCCTGTTGTTGCGCCGGCTGAGCCTGTTGTCGAGGAAGTTGTTGCAGAAGCGGAGCCTGTCGTTGCGCCGGCTGAGCCTGTTGTCGA
>CALXVR010000011.1 GCA_944392155.1 uncultured Alphaproteobacteria bacterium
ACACAATTAAATATAAATTTCAAGTAGATGCACCTTGTTACTAACAACTTTTAGGAATCTCTTCCTGCTTTTTAATATTCATCGGCAAGCATTATGGTTAACACTCGATTGGTGCATTCTTCATTTGCCGGATTAATGCTATAAAACAAGTACTCGGTATCATAATAATCAATTTTCCAAAAAATCCGGTTTCCCTTAAAGTCAAATGCCCCAAAATCGTGTTCTCCATAAGGATCATTGCTTTTATTAAAGGAATTAAAACTTTGCACCTGTTTAATAATGTTATTCACATCTTCAGGCGGTAGTAGGGATATACCTCTGGTTATCATTACTTTGCCGCCTGATAAGCTTGTGCGAAAAGAATCGTTTAATTTTTGTATTTTGAGGTGTTCGTTATTCATTATTTACTCCATAAAAGAAAGGAGCCCGAAGGCTCCTTAGTTATTTAAATCCATTAAAATTTGCCACTTGCTGAGTTTCCCATGGGGCTTCGGCTTCTGCCGCTTTCTTTACTTTTTCGAGTTCATCAGGAATATAGCGTTCAAAGGTATCCACAAATATATCATAAGAATAATGGTTTGAATTACGACCGTTGCAGTTTTTTTGAAAAGTATATATTTTAAATTCTTTCAAAAACCATGATAGTTTATGTGCTGTTAAAGGTTTTCCTCTGCTAATTTCGTTCCATGGGGCATCTTCAAGTAAACACAACTTATTCACTAAATCAGCAGATGAAATATCTTCAAAATTATACTCCTTAAAGATATGTATGATATTTTTAAGTAATAAAGTTTTTATGCTTTCATTGTCTTTTGAAGCTTTTGCTGTGAGTTCTTTTGCGGCTTTAAGTGTTCTTTCCTCATCACCAATTATTTGAGCTATTGAAATAATACCTTCCCAAACATCACAATCCCTATCTGATAATCCAGGAATATGGTATATAATATTCTCTCCTGCCTGATGACCTATATCCAACATCAGTTTACGGCATTTTCTTTTAAGCACTTCAAACTTAGATTGCATTACTCTTTCTCTAAAAGACTCGACTTTTTCGCTATCGAGTTTTCGAACCATGCTTATTTTAATGCCGCGATCCATAATAGTGTCCGGTAAATTATTAATTGAAGCAATTGCGGTCATTGCAAATACATCATAATCAACAATATCTTCGTAGTTTTTACCACCACTACGAGCTACACCAAACTGGTCTTGGAAACCAGAATTAATAATATTACGCATTTCACTTTGTGTATTAAAAAAAGAATCTGCTTCATCAATTAATACTGTTGGGTGGTACTTTTCAATTATCCTATAAAGAACCGCTGGAGTGCAATTTCCTATTGGGTAAGACTTATAACAAAGTACTTTTAATAACTGTAATAAAGTTGACTTACCGCATCTCTTTTCAGGCGATATAATTAATAGTCTGGGCGCAAATGTAAATTCTTTTATATTGTACCCTTGTAAAATCCAGTACGCTATGGCAAGTGCCTCATTATCCGGTAAAATTACATGACGTTTTATTATTCCAACTAATTCATCTACTATTTCAATTCCATTAACTTGACCATCGTATGGTATAATATCAGGAATTAATCTTTTAGATTTATCACTTCCTTTGTCTGGCGCAGTTTGAACTGCGGCTTCTTGACGCTTATTCTCTTTTACATAGTGTTTTGCGGTATCAAATAAAGACGTAAAACGTTCTAAATCCCAATTTTCAGGGAATTTATCTGCGATATCCCATCCTTCAGGAAATTCTGCTTCAGGATAATCAACAATAAACACCTCATTATTCAGGCTTAATTTCTGAGCAAGGTAGTTCATTGCCTTTTTTCCGGCAGAATCATTATCAGTTAACAAATACACGGTTCGATTTTTAATCAAATCATGATTGAGCTTATATACTCCTTGGGCTCCGCCGTTCCATGTCGTACACCAAAACCTATCGTTATACAGTTTTTTGCAGCTTCACATGTTTTTTCACCTTCAACAATTAAAACAGGCAAACTTTCTTTATCCGTAAATGCTTCTTGGTTATACAGGATATTATCTTTAAGCAATTTTTTTATTATCCAACCTTGTTGTCCAGTGGTTTCATCTTTGACAAAACTCCGTGGCAAAACCTTTTTGGTTCCGTCAGTCTTATCAATTCTATCAACCACATAAATAATTTTACCATTGGTATCCCTATACGCCCAAGATGCAATCGCCTTTGGATTTACTTGATATTCACTATTTTTTTCAAGCGAAATAATAGTGTATACCTTGTCACTACTGTATTGTAAAAACTCAGTCTTATTTATGTTATTTGTATAGTTCAGCTTGCTGGCAAGATATTCCGCACTTTCTCTGTGCGAAATATTATTCAGATAAGCGTATAGTGATATTAAGCCACACCCGCTATCACCAGTGGCAAAATCATGCCACTGGGATGTATTAAGATTAATACAAAAAGAACCTATGTGCTTATCATCCCTTGTAGGGTTAAGAGGGCAATATTCATGCCCTCTGATGATACCACCTGGCAACCATTCCTGAAGGAATCCTCTGATATTACTTTGCGCAAGCAAATTAATATCATTAAAATTCCAACTACGAACATTGCTGTGCGGTTCTTCTAGATATTTTTTCTCTTGACTTATATTGCATTCGTTGCATATAATATTGCTGATTTTATTACTTAAATCCTCGGTTTCCATGCCAGTGGTTTCGGGGATTTTTTTTGTATCATTCATTTTTCCCTCCATCATGAATATGTGCTTCTAAAAACTCAAGTACAGATTCCGTTGGGTATCCGACTCGGCGTTTTCCAAACACAAATTTTCCTTTAATGATGTTAGGATATTGTGTTTCCAAATTTTTTATGATTTGGACACTTGAAATTAAGCCGCAACTGAATTCCACAATCTGAGATCGCATAACAACAGGGTTATCACCCCAACGTTCTTTAATTTTTTCTAATATTTTATTGGTCATTATTTAAACCTTTCTTCTTTTTAAAATGACTTACCAGCACGTTGCCAGTACCCTAGCTATACAACGCGAAAAATATAAAAATCAATATGGATTGCGTCCTAAAATTGATAAACCATATCAGCTTTGAATTTTTGACAAAAGCTTTACTCTTGAAAAAACTCCAAAAATTGTGAAATCATATTTTTTATTTTTTTGACAAGAGTTTTACTCTGCAATTATTCATTTTAGTGATTGCACTAGTCCGTTTAATTTCAGGAAATTTCTCTAAAATTTTTGCGACACAAGCTTCTTGTTTTTCTGTCTCAAAGTAATCTAAGTTATCAAAAAAATACTTTTCAAATTCTTGGTCGTCTATTTTACGTTTTCTGCCTCTTTTTTTAGGCTCTTCGTAAATATTGTTTCGCTTGTGACTAAAATATTTAGCTTTCTTTAATTCATTAAAATCAATTTCAATATCCGTATATGTCGGAGCGTAATGTTTTTCGCCTTCATCTTCACCTTCAAGCAAAATAACATTTACCTGATGTTCTCCTTCAATAATTATACCATTATTTTTGATATCTAAAATATAGTTTTCTGTAAGTTTCAAAGGTACTGGCTTTTCAGGTTCTTCATAATAACAACCATATATGTGATTTTCTGCTGATTTAAATTTTAATAAAATTTTTTTTAGTATTTTCAAAGCACAATCTATTTTTTCACGGTATTCATCGTCTTGATATAGATAAAATTCTTTATAACCATAACCTGTTCTTCTATCAGACGGCTTTCGTTGAAAAGCAAGCCATTCACAAGCTTCTAAAATTGAGCAATAATTTTTCATTTTAATATCCTTTCTTCAAAGTTATTTACTGCTTTTTTTAGGGTTTCCGGTGATAAATGAGCGTAACGCTGTGTCATGGCAAAACTACTATGCCCCATTAAATGCTGAACTACATATAAATCTGTACCCATTTGAGCCAACCAACTGGCGTATGTATGGCGTAACGTATGAAAAACGACTTTTTGCCGAATATCTTTTACACCCTCATTTAACTTCAGAATATCAACAACATGTGCAAAAGCATGAGATACACCTTTTACTTTGTTGCCATCTTTATTCAAAAAAAGAAATGAAGATTTTTTCTGATTAATGCTTTTATGCAATAGCATTTTATATATATTATCCGGCATATAAATAATTCGTGTCTTTGTGTTTTTGGTATTTCGCAGCGTAATAATTTTGTTTTGCAGATCAATATCACTCCAACACAGATTAAAAATTTCACCCGCTCTCAAGCCGCAATATAATGACAATAAAGATATTTCATAAAGCTGTTGACTGTATTTTCTTAAAGCATCTAATAAAATTTTAGCTTCTTCTTTGGTTAAAAATCGAACTCGGCTATTGTCAAATTTAATTTTTTTCATTTGTTGGGTAATAATATCACCTTTCAAATACCCTATTTTTTTAGCATAGGACAGAATTTGAGATAATATTCCGAATACATAATTAATTGTACGTGGTGATTTGTTTTGCTTTATCATTAAAGCCTTTAAATTTTCAAGATTAATTAAAGAAATATCTTTGATTGGCATATTTCCTAAGTTTGGTTCCAACCAATTTTTATAAAATCCTGATTCCGACTTAAATGTACGTTCCGAAGTGTTGTTATATGCAATATTTTTAAAATAGTTATTATAAAAATCATTAAGTGTTATGTTTAATTTTTGATTTTCAGCTTCTTTTTGTGCTGATAATTCTTTTTCTTTGACAGCCCTTTCTCTTTGCTCTTTTAAAGTTGTGCTCCCTACTCCTGTTCGATAGGCTTCTCTCAATTCCGAACGCTTTAAAGCTGCTTTTTCTTCTGTCCATCCTTCAGATGCCCAACCAAGTCCTTCTTCTTTCAAAACATTATTTACTTTATATCGTATTGTAAAATAACGGTCTTTTTTGACAGCTCCGTTTTTTCTTGTTGGGTGTTCTCTGTATCTGACCCCTGTCGTTTTAGTCTTTATCCATTTGTATCCCATTATCAATATCTATCCCACTATAGTCCCACCATCAGAAGCTATTTTATATAATTTCAGCTTACTTATTTTTACCTTATTATATGTGCAAGTTATTATAAACCAACTATTTTATTATTTTAGATTATGGTAAACACTTTTCAAAAAATCAGACTTAAAATCTGTTGACCGCAAGGTCGTTCCGGTTCAAGTCCGGCCTGGCGCACCATTCTAAAGGCACCTTTCAAAGGTGCTTTTTTTATGCGCCACTTTACAAAACTTTTATTCTATTGTTGAGAGAGTGAGGAGCAGATTATAAATGTAGTTTGCGGTTTGACGGTTAGGAATTTTGTAATAGGCTCTGACCAATTTTATTGTTTCGTTACGGAGCATTGGGTCTTGGTCTATGACATCAAGCTCTGCTTCTATGGAGGGCTGAGAATCTGATAATTGAAACATTCGAGGAGATTGTTCGGCCGTTGATTTATCCATATCCTCAAAAAAGAAATCTGCCGATACACCCAAAAGTCGGCTGATATCCCATAAACGGCTGGCGCTGATACGGTTTCTGCCAAGTTCGTATTTTTGGATTTGCTGAAATGTTATGCCTAAAAGCGCTGCCATTTTTTCCTGACTATAGCCCAACAACTGGCGGCGCAAACGCATTCTGTTGCCAACATACACATCTACAGGATTTGGGGCGCCATCCGGTGTGCGACCTCGCGGAGAAGCTTTTGTCCTTTTTACTTGCCGAATGTTTGGCGCAGTTCGTCCGTTTGTGTCTTTTTTCATTGTTTACTCCTACCATACTATAAACTTGTAAAACAAAGCCCGCTTTTAATATAAAAGGCGGGCGGATGTTAGAAAACCGTATAAACGCAAACGGCTCGGCTTATTTAGCATACAACCTTATTCACCGACATCCGCCCAACGGCAGAAATCGGCATAATGTTTTAAGTCGTTATGCTTGCGACTGCGTTTATTTGGGTTTCTACGCCCTAACATTATTCTTTTCCAAGGAATAATGTTGTTAGGATACTATAAAAAATATATATTTAAGTCAAACAAAAAACCGGCCGTTATGATAACGGTCGGTTTTTATGGTTTAGAGTTTCTTTGGTTACTCGGCAGCTGCCTTTTCAGCTTCTTCGGCGGCGCGGAGGTCTTGATAAGCCAGAATAGCCTCTTCAGCTTCCTGCTTGTCCATATAACGCGTGTCGCCGATAATCGCCTTACCGGTCAGACCTTCACGTTGGAGCATGTCAATGGTCTGCTTAACGTACCAGTCTTCCTGCTCATCCATCGCCTTGCCGGACATTCCGTGGTCATACTCGCAAAGCTGCAAGTAACGAAGGATTTTCATAGCACCGGCAACTTCTTCATCATCACCGCAAAGGTCGCGGGTGACGTTCGGATAGGAGTACGCCATAAACATTACGGCTAATTCCTTAAATGCCTCGGGATATTCGCCGAGCCATGGGAATTTATAACGAATTTGGTCTTCGCCTTCCGTACGCAGATGAATATGGGCGCAGCAGTTGGCAAGGCTCAGGTCGCCTAACTGGTATAATGGCTGGTCGTACGAGAGTACTCTAAAATCGTCGTACCCTTTTCCTGTTGCCCCAGTCATTGTGGCTGTACCTTTCGTTTTGGGTGGAATATCTGCAATAATAATGTTGCAGTCCGGCGCATCATCTGCGTGTTCCAACCCCCAAGCGAACTCTGTTGCAGTACGCAACTGGTAAACCGGATATCCGACAATAATCAGATTGCACTTCTCAATGCCGAAACGGCGCTTGAGAGAAGCGACAACCTTAATATTCTGCCAGGTATCGGTGTCTGTCGGGTCAAGCCATAGTCTACGAACATAGCGTTCAGGCAAGCCCATCGCCACTTCTTCGTTGGCGTAGGTGTCAGCTTCCGAACGCTTGCGATACTTGAATGACGGGTTGAAATCCGTCATATTTTGGTTATCCTCAAACCCAATGTTGAAGACATAGTCTGGGAAATGACTATGGTTCTTCAGGTAACGGTACATCAGCTCTGTCGCCTTATGAGCCGTTTGCTGATGTCCGGAATAAACCAGCACCACGTCTATCCGACCGTCCTTGTTCGCCGGAATTTGGCGGTAGTCAATGGAGACTACTTGCTTTTTGCCAAATTTGCTGTCATATTCCAACAGCAGTCCGGGTTTGCCGCGTCCGTATTCCTCTGCAGCCAGAATAACATCCACTTCTTCCAGCTTCAAACAATAGTTTGGAATCTTGTGGCGGGCAGCTTCCGCTATTTCTTGAGTGATTTGCAAAGCCGGATGTTCGATACCCAGTTTCTTTCCCAAATCAAGCAGAGGTTGGTAAGTTTGAGCCCCCGGATGACGGATAAATTCAATCATCTGACGGGTGTACTCCTTCTTTACGTTTGGATGCCCCGGAAGTTTGTTAATGTCTATCGCCATTTGGGCGTAGTACTTCCAGATGGTTTCATCTTCTTTTTTGTGGCCTCTGACCATAAATTCAGGATAACTTACACCTTTTACTCCTTTTGCCAAGTCGGCAACAACCTGCACGTAGCAAGGTCTTCTTAAATCTTTCATAAATTGGAAATTTTAGTTAATAAAAAATATTTAAGTCTCAGAAAATTCTAAAAAATTAAAACCCAAATATGAAAGAAGAAACTCTTTCAACATAATTGTCTTAATAATAGGTTTTAAACGTCATTAAAATACCACAATTCGCCTGAGTGGTCAAGACGAAAAATAGACAAAAGTTGTCAAATCTGAGGTCTTATTGAGGGGGAATGCTTAGGGAAGCAAAATGCCTTTTTGATAGTTGCGACAAAGGGTAAACTGGTTATTCGCACTTTCATAGACATATAATCTATCCAGCTTGTCGGCATAAGTTGTAAGATAAGTATTGACCAGATTGTAGCGTTCGGCAATCAGCTCCGGCGGGGTGTGACGATGAATGATTTTTTCCCTCTTTTGGGCGCGCGACTGTGCTTCTGCTAAACCACACACAATGAAGTAGACCTCGGTTTGGTAACCTTGCTTTTTTAAGCTTTCAACCAGCTGAATATGCGCCGAGTTTACGCCGCTATGCTCCAAATATATGTCTGAACGCGCTTTTATGGCTCGGCGCAAAAGCTCATAACCAATGATACGCGCCGGAAGCTCCCATTTTTTGAAGCTTTCGGCCAGACCCAAGCGATAAGAATCAAGCTGATATGCAGGAAGACTGTTCATAATCGCATCAAAACTGATGAATAATTTATCCTTATTCCACCCATTATGCGAACTAAAAGTACTTTTTCCAGCTCCGGGGATGCCGCTGACTTGCACAAATAAGGGATGTTTTGAAGCCTTTGCCTTGCTCATATACAAATCTAACAAGCGGTCGTATTCCGGTTGGCGAATGGCCGCATAGTCGTAAGGAATGAGCTTATAAATATCCGGCATCAGGCTTTTTAGTTGCATTTGATTTTATCCTTGTATTCTCAAAATCAGCAACTTATATAGCATAAAAATTGTTTTTTGTCTAATATTTTATGTTGTTATTTATACCACAAATTTGCTACATTCATTTTCAGAATATGGCAAATTTTTGAAAGGTCTCGTTATGAGCAAAATTACTTGGAAAGCAGGAACCCTCCTTGCCCCCGTTCCTCCGGCTTTAATCTCTTGCGGAACGGTTGATAAACCTAATGTGATGACCGCCGCTTGGACGGGGATAATTAACAGCGAACCGCCGATGACTTATGTTTCTATCCGTCCGAGCCGCTTCTCTCACGCTCTGATTAAGCAAAGCGGCGAATTTGTAATCAACCTCACGACATTGCCTTTGGTTGAAGCTGCTGATTATTGCGGGGTGAAATCCGGTCGGGATACGGACAAATTTGCGGCTATGCATTTGACCCCTGCTCCTTGCGCCAAAATATCTTCTCCTCAGATTGAGGAAAGTCCGCTCTCTTTGGAATGTAAAGTCAAAAATATTATGTCTTTGGGCTCCCATGATATGTTCGTGGCTGAAATTGTGGCTGTCAACGTGGAAGAAAAATTTATTGATGAAAAAGGTCATCTTGACTTGGAAAAAGCCGGCTTGGTGGCTTATTCTCACGGGCATTATTACACGCTTGGGCGCAACCTCGGCGGTTTTGGTTTTTCGGTTAATAAAAAACGCCTCAAAAAGCTCCAGAACAAAAAGCCTATTTCCCAAACTCCAGTCAAGTCTTCTCTTGCAAAACCTAAGAAAAAGCCAAAATTTAAGAAAAAAGCATAAAAAAAACAGGTCCGTTTCTTTTAACGGGCCTGTTTTTGTCAGGATTTTTAATCTTATCTGCTTTGCCAGTAAGCAATCTCTTTTTGCATGTTGGAACGAGCATCTTCTTCAAACAACTCTGCAAATTTTGGCAATAAGAACAAAGGCTGAGATGATAAAAGTTTTGTTAAAACCTCTATTCGTCCTTTTTTGTATGCTTTATCGTCATATTTGCTATATTCCCAGCGAATATTGGCGGCATAGTGACCATAATTTACCGTATCACCCAGGATGGCTAAATCCAAATCATGAATCAACTTCATATCCAAAGACATTTCTTCAGGTAATGCTCCATGTTTGGTTGCCATAATCAGCTTTTCCAGCTCGGCACGCAGGCTTGTACTCAGACCGATATCTTTTAAAACGGCGCAAGACGCTTTTTCATCATTTTCATTGCCTTCGTTGACAAAGTCATGATAAAAAATGGCCAGAGCCACAAGTGCTTCTTGTTCGGCATGAGCATAGTCAAAATTTTCTGAAATTCGCCAATAATTAAGCATGTAACCGATATGAGACATATTATGATATCTGCGCCTTGTGTTGTATACTTTAACTAAGTCGCCGTAACAACCGATGCTGCGTACTTTTGATATGTCACATAATTTGAGGAGATCTACAAATGTCTCCGCAAGCTTCTTTCCCATTAAATAGCTATGAACGCTTGAAGTTATATATCGTTCAGCGGCAATACATTCATCTAATTCGAGTAATGTACGAACATTTGATGATGATATGTATGTCAGGTCTTCTCGGGGAACGGGAATCGTTGCCATATTCAGAGATGCTTTGCGCACTTCTAAAATTTGCTTATTTAGAATCGAGATTTGCATCTCACTATCGTGGTCTCCGACAATACGTTCTCCGCGAATCAGCGACGTTGCTCCTTGTTTTAAGGCTTCATCTATCGTTAAGCCTTTGTAGGAGATAACCTTTACACAATCTGGCGTATTCGCCAAACGCTCTAGCGCGCGTAGTTCCGAACGAGAATACTTGATGCCGATAAGGTCTCGGTATTCATATTCAAATAACAAATCATCCAAAGATTTGTTTATCATTTCTACGCGGTCTTCCGGTGAAAAAAGTCGTTGTTTGCTTTCATTAACACCAACGCCTACTATGACTTGATCATAATCATTCAGCGCTTCACAAATGATTCCCAAATGTCCTCTGGTTACCGGAGAAAAAGATCCAGCATAAAATCCTATTTTCTTCATAATAGATAAAGTATTTAATTAATAATCAGAAAAAATGTTTAAGCAATATGAGCGTAAAATTCTTTTTTGTCAATTTGTTTAATAAAAAAAACCGCCCGAGAAAACTCAGACGGCTTTGTAAAAAAAGACCTTTGGCTTACTTTAACCAACTACAATCACGGAGCTTTTGGCGAACATCCATCAAGATTTTGCCGATATGGTTTTCGCCCACACCGTTACAAACGCCCCAGAAAGTATCGCCTTCATTGTTCTCCTTTATCAGGATTGCATCTTCCGTTGCCAGAAGTTTTTCGCGAAGTTCTTTATTACCATAGAACTTTTGCCATACCAGATTACGCATAACATTGATACGAATATCATGCCAGTCGCTGCGGAATCTGATTTGGTTGCTGTGTCCGTAGGCTTTGGCTTCTTCTGCTGTCATAGCGCAGATTTTACGTCGTTCATCAGGATTTCGGGTTTTGGCGGCTTGGTATGCGGCTTCAACCGAGTTGAAGATAATACCTTCCAATTCAATATAAATCTTCATATTATCCTGACTGTTGTTTGGATAACGATTGGACAAGAATGCATACTCCGGTGCATTAAAGTCTCTAATTTCTTTTACTTCCATATTAAAACGGATTTTAGGTTTAACAAAATAAATTCATAATCTCGAAATATGTGGATAACATAAACTTTTAAGGATAATTGTCAAGTTAATCATATTTACAAAAAAAACACGATCCGAGATAGGACCGTGTTTTTTATTGAGACTTCTTTACTTTAATTTTTTTTCCAGCTCTTCCAACTTATTGATTTTTTCTTCAATAAGCTCCAATCCCCTACGCCAAACATTCGGATCTTCCATATCAAGGTTAAAATCTCTTCTCAATATGTCGCTGTAATTTTCACCTAAAGGATTGGTCAGCAAATTAATGTATTTTTCCGTGAAGTTGGCAATATCTTCGCTTTTGTATGTCCGATAAAGCGAATTGACCAGACATTGCGAAGCTGCATAGGAATAGACATAAAACGGAAAGTTAAAGAAATGAAATATGTATGCCCAAGAATATTGTGCAGAAGACATATTTACATATGGTCCTAAGCTTCGTTGCATAATTTGGCACCATATTTCATTGATTTCTTCCGTGCTGACTTCTCCTTTTTCTCGCGCTTTAAATATGGCCTTCTCAAATAGATGAAATGTGGTTTGTCGTATGACTGTGTTTATTTGATTCTCAACATTTTTTGCCAGCATGACAAAGCGATTTTTGTCGTCCGTCTCTTGTTGATACAACCAGTCAAACATCAGTTCCTCACCAAAGATTGAGGCTATCTCGGCTTCTATGTTGGAAAGCTCTGCTTTTAACTCCACTCCATTTTGGGCCAAGACACCATGGATTCCGTGCCCCAGCTCATGCGCATAGGCCAAGACGTTGCTTATGCTTCCGGTATAGTTGAGCAAGATATACGGCATAAATGGTTTGTTCATTGGTTGACAATAGAAACAACTATCTTTGCCCTTCCGAGGAAACACATCCAGTACAGACGCGCTTGTAAATTTATCGGCAATCTCTCCCAATAGCGGCGAAAAATTCTTATATACGGCATGAACCATAGGCCATGCTTCTTCCCAGTGAAAACTTTTTTTATCTCCAAAGGGATAGGGAGCATTACGATCCCAGTAAGAAAGTTTCTTGCAGTTTAGGATTTTGGCTTTCAGCTTGTAGTAGCGATGCGAAGTTGTTGCATATTTTGACATAACTTCTGTCTCCAAAGCTTCTACGGCTTTGTCAGAAATCCCATTTGTCAGATTTGCTTTGCTCACGGGTGTCTGATATCCACGCAAAGCATCTTCAATTTGCCGATGCTTTATTAAGTTGTTGTATATCAGTGTAACGTCTTTGGAGATTTTTTGCAGTGTTCTGTTTACACATCTCCCAGCTTGGTGTCTAATCAATCTGGACGGATAATTGAGAAATCTGGACATTTCTGTTTCGCTAAGGTTTCTACCCTTAAATTTGTATATTAGGTTCGCGCTTATCTCCTTGTACAACCTTTGCCAAGAACGAGCATGAAAAGCATAATCCGTGATAATGCTTTCTTCTTTTGCACTTAGCTGATATGGCTTGAATTTGCGAAGGTTGCTCCAATAATGGCGACAATCCGAAGATGCACAAAGTTTTTGTTAAATCTTATCATCTAAAGCACATATTTCTAAATCAACAAAAAACAGCTTTTTCTTGATTTCTCCGCAACGGCTCATCAGGCTTTCTTTCAGGCTTTGCATAATAACACTCGTCTCCTGAATACAAGCCACCAAATATGCGTAATTTTCAATATTATCGGTATCTTTTTTCAGCTGAATATAATTTTTTTCCATTTTGCGAAAATCATTTATATCCAATTGTACAATTCTTCCCTGATAATGCTGAAAAAACTTTTGAGCATCAGATAACACTTTTTTTGAAAGCTCTTGAGCTTGCTCGGGACTGGAAAAAATCAGACTCAAGTCCCAATTCCAATTCTTTTTCATAAAATAATGCGTTATATAGTTAAACAAAAAAATAATCAAAAATGTTTGGGTACTATGCACTCTCATTTCCTTTTTGTCAATATTGCCACAAAAAAGCGGCACTTTAAGGTGCCGCTTTTTTTTATGAACGAAAAGCAAAATCTGAGAACTTCTTGTGTAGATATTCCTCTAAGGCTTTATCCGTGAAAAATTTTTCACATTCGGAATCCGGTGTGTTATCCCCTTCAACCTGACGATAACGTTGCAGCCTATATGTCTTTACCCCCATTTCGGACAAAGTATCGGCAATGGCATAAATATCTGCAATATCCAGAACTCTCGGGTCACAGGTTGTCCGGCATTCAAAATCCACACCGCTGTCAAGCAACATCTTCAGACTTTGAAGTACATGCTCAATTTTGTCATAGCCACCGGTAGATTTTTTATAACCTTCCGCTGTCAAAGGGGCTTTTATATCAAAGCCTACCCAATCAAGCTTTGGTAAGACTTTTTGGAAAGCCTCCGGACGATAGCCGCCTGTATGCAGGGCTGTCTTATAGCCCATAGATTTTACATCATCTACGGCATCGCCTAAACTATTTTGCACCAAAGGCTCTCCTCCGCTGAAAACAACTGCATCCAAAATGCCTTGGCGTTTTTTTAAGAAATCCAAAAATTTTTCCCAAACAAAATCCGTTGCCGAATCTATGGGTTGCAAAGATGTATTGTGGCAAAAAGGACAACGCCACGGACATCCCTGCAGAAAAACGACAGCTGCCATATGCTCAGGAAAATCGACGGTGCTGAAAGTTTCAACACCGCCGACGTTAATTTTTGCACTCATTGCAATAAAACTGTCTGAAAATTATTCAGCCGCAATGTCCATGTGGTCGCAGCAACCGCCGCAAACAGCTTTGCTCTCTGAGAAGCATACGCGAGAGTAAAATTCCGACTTCTTGCCTTTGTTAAATTCAGATACCGGACGGAAATATCCCATAACACGGGTCCAAACTTCGCAAGGCTGTCTTTCTTCGTCGGCTAATTTAATATCTTCAAAATTAATTGTTGTCATCTTTTCTGTCTCCAAGGTTAATTTTTTTACTCTATGCAACTTCTTTTCTGGAAGCTGCGGCTCTTTTTTCTGCTTTCTTCTCTTCGTCACAGATTGGGCAGTATTTGTGTTCTCCCGAGATATATCCATGCTTGGGGCAAATGGAGAAAGTCGGGGTGATGGTAACGTACGGTAAACGATAGTTGGTCAAAACTTTGCGGACAATGTCGCGGCAAACTTTGGCCGAGGAAATCCGCTGTCCCATATACAAGTGGAGTACTGTTCCGCCGGTATATTTGGTTTGCAGATTTGATTGTAAGTCCAAAGCCTCAAACGGGTCATCGGTATAACCAACCGGCAACTGTGAGGAGTTGGTGTAATAGGGGTTCTCTTCCGTACCGGCTTGAATAATGCCTTTGAAGCGTTTTTTGTCTTCACGAGCAAAGCGGTAGGTTGCGCTTTCTGCCGGTGTGGCTTCAAGGTTATACATATGTCCGGTTTCTTCCTGAATCTTAACCATGCGAGCACGGATGTAATCCAAGAACTTCTCAGCAAAAGCCTGTCCCCACTGGTCAGCAATGTTGTGCTCATCATCGGTGAAGTTTCTAATCATTTCATTGATACCGTTAACACCAATGGTAGAGAAGTGGTTGCGGAGTGTGCCCAGATAACGCTTGGTGAAGGGGAACAAACCATTGTCAATCAGGCGTTGAATAACTTTACGCTTAATTTCCAAAGAAGTGCGAGCAATATTCATCAGCTCATCTACACGAGCAAACAAACCTTCCTCATTGCCTTTATAAACATAGCCCAAGCGAGCGCAGTTGAAGGTAATAACACCGATAGAACCTGTTTGCTCAGCCGAGCCAAACAAACCGTTGCCTCTTGCCAAAAGTTCACGCAAGTCAAGTTGCAAGCGGCAGCACATAGAACGAATCTGACCCGGTTTTAATACTGAGTTGATGAAGTTTTGGAAATAAGGCAAACCATATTTTGCTGTCATTTCAAACAAAAGTTCGGTGTTTTCATCTTCCCAAGGGAAATCCGGTGTCATGTTATAAGTCGGAATCGGGAAAGTAAACGGACGACCTTTGATGTCACCTCTCATCATAACCGTGATGTAGGCCTTGTTAATCATATGCATTTCTTCTTTGAGGTCGCCATAAGTAAACGGCTGTTCAACACCTGCTATAATCGGATGTTTGTCGCGCAAATCTTCAGGGCAAACCCAGTCGAAGGTGAAGTTGGTAAACGGTGTTTGTGAGCCCCAACGAGAAGGTACATTCAAGTTATAAATCAACTCTTGAAAAGCTTGCTCAACTTGTTCATATGAAAGTTTGTCAACACGAACATAAGGAGCCAAGTAAGTATCAACAGATGAAAATGCCTGAGCGCCTGCCCACTCGTTTTGCAAGGTTCCCATAAAGTTAACCATTTGTCCCACAGCAGCAGACAAATGCTTTGCCGGACCGGCTTCCGTTTTGCCAGGAACGCCGTTGAAGCCTTCATGCAACAAGTTTTTCAAAGACCAACCTGCGCAATAAGCAGCCAACATATCCAAATCGTGAATGTGGATGTCGCCGTTGCGGTGAGCTTCGCCGACCTCTGCCGGATAAACATGGCTCAACCAGTAGTTAGCCGTTACTTTACCGGAAACGTTTAATATCAAACCACCGTTTGAATAACCTTGGTTGGCGTTTGCGTTAACACGCCAGTCCAATTTTTCCAAATATTCATTGATGGAGCTCTCAACATCAACCATTACCTTTTTATCGCCGCGGGAACGATTGCGCTGATCACGATACAAAATGTAGGCTTTTGCCGTAGCAAAATAGTTTGCAGAAATCAATACTTGTTCCACAATATCTTGAATCTGTTCAATGGAGGGCAGTGTCTCCAAAAACTTGTGCTTTAAGACCTTTAAAACTTGTCCTGTCAGCAACCAAGCTTCCTGGTCGCTAAATTCTCCGGTACTGCTGCCAGCTTTCAAGATTGCATTATAAATACGGTTACTGTCAAAAGGCGCCAATGTGCCATCTCTTTTGGTAACCGATTCGATGGCGATAGTCTCATTTGCGAGCGCCGTTTGGTATTGATTCTCAGACATATCCTACTTAATTCCTTTTTTAGAATACGGGGGTTATTAACTCTAATTTTATTTTATCAAAACTGATATTGTTATACAATATATAGCGTTAAAAATTTGTAAATAGTCTATATATTGTATGCACAAATATTTTTTTGATTTTGATTTTTTTATTTTACAGGGGGCAGAATCCCATAAAATTGTTGTTTTCATATTGCTTGATATGCTTACTTATAACAAGCCCTTTAAACTTATTTTTGGGTATTGACAGAGCTATCTCATTATATTTCATATAAAAAATTTTTTGAGGCAGGTGGATAAAATTTCAGACATTTTTTGTGTAATAACAACCTATTGTTTTTACTGCATATTTTTCCAGATTACAATTCACAGGTTTTTCCACAGTTTCTTAAACAAAAGACAAAAAAAAGAAGAGTTTTTTTTCGACTCTTCTTTTTTTTGGATTCCAGATATAGATTAGCGACCTGAGCCGACCTCCACTTCTTCGCCGACCACAGTCTCCTCAATATATTCATCCGAACATTGAGGTCCGATACAACGTTTAAGGACTGTCGCCTTACGACCGGGGGTCAATCCCTTAACACGAATCGACGGAACGAACACCTCTTTAATCTGTATTTTAAATACCAAATATCCGAGGTTTCCGGCTTCATCCGTAATATATACTTTTATTTTATATTCTCCGACATCCGAGGGCATAGCAACGCCTTCAAAAGTATAAGTCTCCTCATTAAACTTCAGCCATTTCGGTAAGGGAGAATCGTCAATCAGACCAGCCTTGGTGGTTACTTTTCCTTCCAAGTCCATCTTATCAAAGATAGCTTGAGGAATCTCAACATAGATTCTCTGACCTGTCTCCAGTTTCAAATCCGGCATTAATTTAGATGATGACAAATTAACCGGCGGGCGCTTGCTCGGAACATCCAGCAAATATGGTCTATTGTCCGGCAAAAACTCACCCTTGCGCCATTTTTCCAAAACATTGCGCAAATATACAGCTATCTTAGAGGGCTTTTCTTCCAGCATAAAGTACGGCAGAGCGTCTAAGCCGATTGTTGCATATAAATTGCCCAACGACTCCTGAACATCCGTATAGGCCGCAAAAGCCGCCGCTTCGTCTTCGATAGCGCGAGCCGCCTCCAATTGACTTTTTTCTGCTTTACTACCATTTTCGAGGGTGGTGTCTTCAGCAATATTTTCCGATGTATCGGCAATTTCTTGGCTGATCTGATAGTCCTCAACCGATGACATATATTGAGCCCAAGAAACATATACTTGGCTCAAAATCAAGGTTGTCATTCTTTGACGACGCAAAGACTTCAAATCATTAGCTGAAAGTTTTTTCGTGTTTTCAAAAACGCTCAAACCAACTTCTCTGGCTTTTTTAGACCACAGACGATTGTAGTAGTTCGGGTCATTGCGGTATTTGCTTAAAGAAGGATCTTCAAAACCTTTAATGCGAATCTTTAATTCGTCTGCATTGGTGAATAAATCCTGCACTCTAAGCTCCGGACGATTGGTTAGCGCCAACCACTCCAGTTGAGCCAAATCAGTCTTTAAAGACGGCAATTCAAAGTTACCATATTCCGGACCGACAAGTTTGTATTCCGTTGACGGATGAAAACCCATTAAGCTTGCCAATCTGACCTCGGCGGTTTCCATATCTCTCTTTAACATAGAAAGATTTTTAACCGCTTCCATATATTTTCTTTTCTTTACCAGTTCTGCCCGATCCGGACTTTTACCTTCTCTGGCCAACTCTTTGGCAGCAACATTCATATCATCAACTTGCAAAGTCATATATTCGACCATGCCGTCAATCAGAGGCAAAAGTTTTTGCGCCTCTAAGGTTTTCCAATAAAGCGTGCGCGTTTCTTGCAAAATGTTATGTATCACTTTGCGGCTTTGCTCAAAAGAAATTGATTTTGCATAGGATGGATCTTGTGTTTGGTAATATACGGTAGAAATATCCAAAATATTCCAGGCTACTTTCAAATCAGGGCTTAGATTTGCTGAGCTGTTGGTGTTTACATAGCCGGCGTTGCTCATAATTTCGGGCAAGTGCGATACGCTTTCTCCCGCCTTTATCAAACTTTGCTCATAGCTAACCATGCGGCGCGAATAATTGTATTTCAAAGCCAAAGCCATTGCCATATACATATCAATCGGCTTTTCTATCTTACGCGGACTACGCACAAACATATTCTGCATATCCACATCCACACGAATAGCTCTGTCCCAATCCGTGTAATATGCCGGTGAAGGCCGATTATCCGGCGTATTCCTATTACAGGAAACAAGAATGAAAACCGCACCCAGCAAAGCAAAAACTGACTTCTTCATTTTTTCAAAACCCTTAATATACGCGTATATTTATCCGTTTTATACTCTCTGAATATAAAACTTCTATTTTATCTTTATATCAATATTTTGAATCTGAACAGTATTTATTTGCTTTTATTCAACTTTCATGTATAAAATAATGTTGAGTTAATTATTAAGGCTGATGAACAGTATGTCTGAGATATTTAATACTATTTTTAAATATAAAGAAAAGCAAAGTCCGGATGAACTCGGGTTATATCCCGAGCGCGTACATGTCGAGGCCATGCCCGAACGTCGCTATTTGTGGACCTCTCGCGTGCTGGTTATTCTTTCTTGTCTCAGCATTAGTTTTAATATGATGCTCGCTGCAACCATATATCTTTTGCTTCCGCAGAGAACCGTCTATCCACGTCTGTTTCAAATAAATAAATATTTCAGCATGCTTGAACAAGTTCAGCCTGCAGAGATTAACTTTCCGGTCAGCGATCTTATTACCGAAGAACATATTACCGAATATATCATGCTTCGCTATATTGTTACTTCAGATTATGATGAACTTGTTTCTCGTTGGGCTAAAGGCAATATCTTATATTGGTATTCCGCACGCGATGTTTATGACGACTTTGCAAAAAATGACGTGCAGAATAATATTATGCAGTTTCGTGAAAAATCTTTGCAACGCGATGTGGAAATAGAGTGGATTAAACCTCTTGCAAAAGGTCTTTGGCAAGTTCAGTTTCGCACACTTGATTATCTTCCGGAATATGATTATCCCATCATCAATATTTGGCGTGCGACCATGCGTATCAGCTACGTTAAAATACCGTTTATTCGTCGTGATGACGGCATTCTTAATCCTTATGGCTTCCTCGTTAATAACTTTTCTTTGGCTTATCACGGAACGCCTGAAACTTCTGCGCATTATCTGGAAACAGCTAAAAAAGTTACGGAAGAACTCTACAAATAACCTTACAAATTTCAAATTGTTGTCAGCTTGACGACATGTACTCTTCCAAGATAAAACAAAAGCCCCGCAGTTGCGGGGCTTTTGTTTTATAATTTAAGTTTTTTATCCAAGGCTTCAAGCTGGTCTATGTAACCCGAAATCAGGCTCAGGCCCTTGTTCCAAAAATCAGCATCATTCGGATTTAAGCCGAAAGGTTTGAGCAATTTGTCATAATCCGTGATTGCCGTTTTGCTCAACATATCCAGATATTTGTCGGCAAAATCTTTGACCTTGCCTTCTTGGCTGACCTGATACAATGAATTGACCAGACAATCCGCAAAGGAATAAGCATAGACATAAAACGGCAAGAAGAA
Organism: uncultured Alphaproteobacteria bacterium; assembly: GCA_944392155.1. GTDB lineage: Bacteria > Pseudomonadota > Alphaproteobacteria > RF32 > CAG-239 > Scatacola_A. The sequence continues at coordinate 19,796 of CALXVR010000011.1, forward strand.
GAAATGTCCAACCTGCATCCAAATATAAGCGCTGTTTTCATCAACATTTACATAACGTCCCAGACTATTACGCATTTCTTCCAGCCAGATTTGGCAGATGCGGTCTTCCGAGAGCTCGCCGTCTTTTCTTTCCTCATGGCAACGGGTTTCAAAAAAGTGAAAAGCTATCTGGCGAATCGCCGTATTTATCATATCATTTACCTTGCCGGCAATTAGGCACAACTTGGCTTTATCATCATCCAGATTGCGCAGTAAGGACTGGAAGGTTATCATCTCGCCGAAAACTGATGCGACTTCTTCTGAGGTCATACGGCTATATTCGTTCAAATCGCCGTTTTTGGTACGGAGCTGATGATGGCAGCCGTGGCCTAACTCATGCGCCAAGGTTAAAACATCATTCTGTTTGCCGGCAAAGTTGAGCAGCAAATAAGGATGGTGTTTGGAAGTTGCGGAAGCGCAGAAAGCCCCGCTCCTCTTACCATCGCGCGGCGGAACATCTATCCAATTATTATCAAAAAAGTCCTTGGCCACATTATACAACTTCGGCGAAAATTCTTTATAAGCATCCAAAACAATCTTTACGCTTTGCTTCCAAGAATATTCGGCATCATCGCAGAAAGGCAGAGGCGCGTTGCGATCCCAATACTGAATTTTCTCAACGCCCAGCCATTTGGCTTTCAGTTTATAAAAACGGTGCGCAATATCCTTATATTTTTCTCTTACGGTTTGCGCCAAGACATCAACCGTGGAATCCTTGACATTCTCGGCCAAGTTGCGTTCAGAAACCGGACGAGCGAATCCACGCTTGTCATCTTCTATTGCTTTATCCTTAATCACCATATTATAAATCATGGTGAACAGCGGCGCATTTTCCTTGCAAACACGATTTAATTCCTTGCCCGCTTTTTCGCGAATCTTGGGGTCTTTGTTTAACAGCAACTTGCTGATTTCGGCATCATTATATTGCTTGCCGTCTACCGTAAACACCAATCTTGATGAAGTTTCTTCATACAAACGCACCCAAGCCGAGCCCGAGGTTACGGATTTTTCGTGCAAAATCTCTTCAACTGCCTCGGACAATTCATATTTCTTAAAGCGTCTGACTTTGTCCAACCAAGGTTTATAAAAAGCAACTTTTTCATTCTTCAGCCACTCCTTGATTTTGGCTTCCGGCAAGCGGTTTATCTCCAAGCTGAAAAAGATGGTCGGCTTGCTGTAATCGGTTAGTTTCTCACTGATGTTTTGATAAAAAGCCATTGCCTCTTTGTTTTTCATCTGCGTTACCATATTAAGATAAGCAAACTCGCCCAAAACGCCGCCCATAACAGACATTTTTTCTTCTGTCTTCAAGGCATCCAAAAATTCTTCGGCCTTCAGTTTTTCCAATTTGCCCTTATATTTTTTGGCAAAAGAGATGGCTGTTTTTTTCAGTTTTTCCAAATCAGCATTGATTTTGGGGTCATCCATGCCTTTGTACATATCCGACAAATCCCAAGCGGGAAGATTATTGTTGTTGCTCATGTTCTGACTTTTCCTTTTCTTCCTGATTTTTAATTTGTTCTTCAAGTTCTTGGTTTAATTTGCGCAAGTTCTGCATTGAAGCCTCGATATCCGGTGTTTGTTCATAAAACTCTTGCAAGCTCTCTTCCGGCTCCACATCTGATGCGATATTTTGTTGGGGCAGTTGGGGCTCAAACAGGTAATTTGCCCAAGGTGTTTTTTGCTCGCCTTTAATCCATTGTCCAAAACCTTTGGCAACAACATTTGTGTCACACCAAGTGTTTTTAGCTATGGTCTTGAGCATACACCAAGCGCTACTATCGCAGAAAATGAGTTCTTCAGCCATTATCTCCGTGCAGGGAATGAACCCCCTTTTCTGTTCATCATATCTTGGTGCAAACAGCACTAAAACAAACACCAGCAAATATGCCAGCATAAACAAAGATATGATTAAGCCAAACCAATGATGCTTGATAAAACTCATTATTTTCCTTTTCTTTTATTCAAAAAACTTTCAAGCAGAGCCAGCTCTTCTCTGGTGTTGGCTCCGGCTACTTCTTCCGGCGAACATTCAACGACCGTGCATTTCAGGCCTTTGCTTCTGGCGATTGCTATTGCATCTGTTAGATAATACTCACCGGCGGCATTTTCATTGCCTATGGCTTCCAAAAGTTCAAACATTGTTTTGCCGTCAAAGCACATACAGCCGGAATTGCACAAATCAATGGCTTTTTCTTCATCTGTTGCGTCCTTAAACTCAACAATTTTTTTCAGCTCGCCGTTTTCCATTACCAGACGACCATAGCGTGCGGGATCTTGAGGACGGAAGCCAAGAACAACAACGGCATAGCCTTCTTTAACTTTGTCTGCCGCCATTTTATATGTTTCTTTGGTGATAATCGGATTGTCGCCGAAGATAACCAAAACGGAGCCTTCAAAACCTTTCATTTGCTCTTTGGCTGACAAGACAGCATGTCCCGTGCCAAGCTGCTGCTCTTGAATGCAGCTTTGGTAAGGAGCCACTTCTTTACGAACCATCTCACCATCGGGGGCGGTTACGACTACAATCTTTTTAACTCCCATTTCTTCTAAAGTGTCTATCGGATGACGAATCATCGGTTTGCCGGCCAAGGGCATCATTACCTTTGGCAGATCAGACTTCATACGAGTTCCCTTTCCTGCTCCCAGAATAATTGCGGCGATTTGATCGTTCATTATAAAACTCCTTAAAAATTTATTCTTTTCTTAATAACTGCATTTTATACTAACAGATATGTTTTATTTGTTAACAAAGGTTTTTAAGTTATGAAAAAACTTTTTCTTGCTATTTGTTTCTGCCTTGGCTCAGGTCTTGCTCTTGCAGAGACTACCGAGCTGAGCAGTATTGACGAATTAAGGGCCAGAGAATCACAGGCTCCGCTCAATGCAGAAGAAATTGTTGACCCTCGAATCCCCAGCGGTGAAAACAAGGCAGAAATGGATGCTTTCATTAAAGAGCGGCTGAAAACGGTTCCCATTACAAAACTTGATGAAAATGAGGATTTGAACAACTTAAAATCCGTCGATGTTCAGCATAGCGCCGAATATATCAATATGCTCAAGGAAAACAATAAATCTACTTTTGAAAAAATTTATGACAACGCATTAAAACGCTTATCCGGCACGGATACCGCCGCAGATCCCAATCAGCCTTATGATGACGTTTATTATTACATTAATGATCAACCTTCCGTTGAAGAACAAAAAAAACAATGGGAAGCGCCTGATTTTCCGGTGGTTAATGTTGAATTACCAAACGGCGCTCAAACTTTGGTTCCGGCAAGAGAACATATTCCGTACTTGTTTAGCAAGATTGAAATTATGCCCAACGGATTGGTCGGAATTAATGAAACGATTACGGTTATTGCAAACGGTGAAAAGCTTAAAAACGGACTATCGCGCGTGCTCCCTAAATATTCTGTTTCTCGGCTTAACGAAAAACATAAAATCGATTTTTCGTTACTTTCCGTCACTATTAACGGTCAGGAAGTTTCTTATAAGGCCGAAGAAATCGGAGACAAGATTGTCCTAAAACCTAAAGATGTTTTCACTCTTCAACCGGGAATTTATACTTATAATTTTGCTTACTTGATTGACAGACAGCTTTGGTCTTATGATGATTTTAATGAATTTTACTGGGATGTAACCGGAAGCTCTTGGAACTTAGTTATTACAAATGCCGGCGCTTCCGTCAGTTTCCCCGGCACTCAAAACCCAATAAGCCAAAATATTTTTATCGGTTATCCGGGACAACTTACCTCGGAAAATGCTTTTGTGGCAAAAGGCGAAGACAATACTTTAGGGTTTGTTTCCAAGGTTCCGCTCTTTATCGGCGAAGGAATGCATATTATTGTTGCTTTACCTAAGAATGAGCTGCTTGTACCCAATTTTAGCAAACGTTTTTCTTGGTTTATAAGTGATTATGGCGATGTCTTGTTTGCTTTGTTCGGATTTACCGCAATTTTAATTTCTTATATTATTTCTTGGCGATATATAAGCGCCGGTCGTTCAAAGCTTAAGACAGGAATGCGTCGTACAGCGCCGATGCTACGCTATATGATTAAAGGTGTTTTTGATAAAATTTCGTTTACGGCATATTTGCTGGAACTGTTTCGCAAAAATATTATTGATATTCAGGAAAGCGAAAATGAAATTTTATTGATAAAAAAGACAGATAATCTTGCTTCTTTGGAAAGACGTGAAAGAAAAGCTTTGGCTAACTTGTTTCCCGGAAAAGAGGCTGTAATAAAAGTCAATAAGCAAACACAGCTTAAATTTAAACGTGCCTTTAAGTTGATTGAAAAAAACACTTTAAAAAGTTTCAAAAACGTTTCCCTTAAGCTTAGTGCCGGTTATTTGTTTTTTAGTGTCGGCATGCTTTTGTTGGCTGAAGCGGCAATCGCTCTCTTAGCTGTTAACTTCTGGCAAATTTTTTCAATTGAACTTGCTTGCAGTATTACAATGGCTTTTTATATCTGGATTTTACAACTTAAATTTAGGTCGGCTCTTTTTGGATGGTTTAGCAAAATCTTTGCGTTATTGATAATTCTTTTCTCTCTTATGATGCTTAGCGTCTATATCAATCCAATTTCCGCGTTAATACTTCTTGCTATGATTTATATTATTTTTGCTTATACCGAAATCTTTGCAAAAAGAAGCGGGTTGATGAAAAACAACATTAAAGATGCCATCAGCTTTCGCGACTATTTGATTGATAATGCGCAGACTTTAAGCTTGGGTAGAGATTTTTATTCTCAGCAAGCAAATATCTTTGCTCTTGAGATTTCTTCAAAATATCCAGAGAATCCAAATATTAAAGAAAATTATCGATTAAATGAAGCGGAGAAACTCGCTCATATGTTATAGCCAATAAAAAAGCCCCGAATTTCGGGGCTTTTTCTATTCCTCAGATATTTCATTCTGATGGTGTAAAAAATATGTAAAGTATTGGTACACATGGCTGTAAAAAGATGTCTTCAGCGCTGCGTCAAAATATGATAATCCGATTAAAAGCGTTGACATAATAAACTTGGATACAAGCCCATCAAACTCCATCATCTCATACATGGTTGTTAATATTAGTACCGCGATTATCAAGGGCACTCTTAATATAACTTGTCCCCAAAATATTTTATTGGCATTACCCTTTGTAAGATTAAATGCTTTTTCCATCGTTAAGTCCTTGTCGTCTGTTGCAACGGCAGGAAGAATTATAAAGCACCGAGCAATGGTTATGGCAAAAAACAAAGAAACAACGCCCGTGGCTAAAAGCAGCATGCCGCCTTTAACGCCAAACGACTTTAGTATACCGACAATAATTCCCGCCGGAAGCGCTACCAACAGGAATAATAATAAATTGTATCCCAAGTATTTAATTTCTCTCCAACCAAAAGAGAAGCTAAAATACTTTTTATCTTCTTTCAAAATGATTTGGCGGCTAAAACCTACAGCTATGGAAATGGAGGCTAAATACATAATTACAACAGAAAGATTTTGATAGCCTTTGGATGGACATATTTCTCCTTCCAACCCACAAAGAGACGGAAAGCCTACCGCAACCTCATAAATAAGGATTAAAAACCAAATTGATGAGATTTTTGTAAAAGCACTAAAATTGGTAAAAACATATAAAAAGCTGCGGCGAGCACATTCCCAAAAAGGAAGTTTAATTTGCGGCATCTGTTTCTGTTTCATTATTTTCTCCCAATAAAAATTCTTTTTGGATATGGCTATGATTTATTACCAAACTAAAAAGCATTAACATTACTATATTATATACATAGTCCAAAATAGTTCCACTCCAGGTCACATATTCCGGCTCAATCTCCGCTACGGCTCTTTGGTAGTAAAGCGCAAAAAACGCCATAACAACAATTATTAAAAAAAGAGCCAAAATAATTCCGAGGTTATTGCCTTTGGAACGTTGCCAAAGATATGAAAGTCTCGGGCTTTTTTCTCCGGACAAAAGAATCGCCGGAAGAGAATAAAAACGCATCAAAACAAACGGAACCAAGAACCCAACCGATATACACGCAAAATATGCGACTTCAACAACCCAATCCGGATTGGGAACTCTTTTATAAAGCAGATAAAAAGACAATAACGGAGTCAGATTGAGCACCAAAAAGAGTATAAGCTCAAAAGCTAAGCCGAAATCTTTTCTTGTCGGTTTAAAAATATTTCCGGCATTATAGCATTGTTTAAGAAATGCTATGTTGTACCAGCGCGCCAAGAACATAGCGACTAAAAATATTTTGATAAACAAACTCAAGAAATATAATAAATTTGAATTTGAGCAGAAAAAATATGCATCATGATATTGCGTAAAACAAATTCCGGCAAAGCCTAAAACCATACTAAAAAAACTTATGAGCAACGCAAACAGCGCGCTCAAACGGAATAAGGCGCCGAATTGTGCCGTTAAAATGCCAAAAGGCATAAAGATTAATTTATTAAAAGGAATGCGAACAGATGTTTCCGGCTTTGAGTAGTCTGTTGTGGCGGAAAACTTTTGCTTAAACTGATTTATCTTTGAAATAAAATCTTTCATGGCTATATTTCCTTTATGGTAGTTACGCCCGGAAGCGCGCGAATCTTACTCAAAAACTCGGGATCAGCAAAGGCAAAGCCGCCGGCCAACTCTATGCGAACATCCCATTCCTTATTATCCGGCTTAATATATATTTTGTTGCGGCCGTTATGGTCTTTTTTCAAAATCTCATGCAGACCGGGAACTGCCGTAACATCATTGACACAAATCTCCAAACCATTGGCAACCTCCGAAATGGCTTTATCCAAGGTTTCTATCACATTAAACATTACTCTCGGGTTGGCTTCTTCCGATTGCTTGTCTATGGTTATGCTGGCAAACAAAGGCAAACCCGAAGATATAATATCCTCATAGCGCGCCAAACCTTCCGAAAACAAAATACCCTCAAAACTGCCGCTGGCATCAGATAACTCCAGAAAAGCATATTTGTTTCCGGTTTTGCTGACACGCTTTTGAAAACCATTTACACAACCGGCAACTTTGGCTCTGATGCTATCTCCGACACGGATGTTGCGGAAAATTTCGCTACAATTCTTGACGCCTAAACGCTCCATACCTCGGCCATAACTATCCAAGGGGTGGGCTGAAAGGTAAAAACCGATGGCTTCCGCCTCAAGTCTTAATTTCTCAAGCTCCGGCCAATCCGGCTTTTCAGCCAACTTGACCTTAGCGTGTAATTCTTCATTGCCAAACAAAGACGCCTGCTCACTGGTTTTTAGTTCCGAAGAAGAGGCAATATGACGCAAAATGGTTTCGACATTGGCGAACAAACGTCCGCGGTTCTTCTCCAAGCAGTCAAAAGCTCCGGCTTTTATCAGTTGTTCCAGCTGGCGGCGGTTAATCTGCTTAATATCCGTACGGTGAATGAAGTCTGAAATATCTTTATACGGACCATGAGCCTCTCTCTCGGCGACAATCGCTCGCATATTGGCTTCGCCCACGCCTTTGACCGCACCGAGTGCATAACGGATGTTTCCGTCTTCTACCACAAAATCTGAACCAGAATGGTTAATATCCGGCTTTAGGACCTTGAAACCAAGCTTTTTGCATTCATCCTTAAAGAAAAGCAATTTTTCTGTGTTGGTAATATCCAAAGACATTACCGCACACATAAATTCTACCGGATAATGCGCCTTCAAATATGCCGTCTGATACGAAATCAGCGAATAAGCCGCGGCGTGCGACTTGTTGAAACCATAAGACGCAAATTTTTCCATCTGGTCAAAAATCGCTCCGGCTGTTCCTTCTTCAATGCCGTTTTTAATCGCGCCTTCCATAAACATCTTGCGTTGTTTCGGAATCTCATCGCGCATTTTTTTACCCATTACCTTACGCAGCTTATCCGCACCGCCCATGGTATAACCGCCCAAAGCACGTGCAATATTCATAACCTGCTCTTGGTAAATCATAATACCATAGGTTTCTTTCAAAATCGGTTCCAGCATCGGGTGGAGGTAAGTAATCTCTTCTTCGCCGTGCTTACGCTTAATATAGCTCGGGATGTTGTCCATCGGGCCCGGGCGATATAGAGAAACAATAGCGATTAAGTCCTCAAAACGGTCAGGCTTGATTTGCTTATGAACATCCTGCATACCGGCAGATTCAAACTGGAACACAGCCGCAGTATTACCGCTTTGCAACAGTTCATAAGTCGGCTTGTCATCTAATGGCACATTGTCCATATCCAGCTCAATGCCCTTTATCTTCTTAATCCAGTCAACCGCGCGCTGAATGACGGTTAAGGTCTTTAAGCCCAAAAAGTCGAACTTAATTAAGCCGGTTTCTTCCACATATTTCATATCATATTGAGTTACCGGCATATCTGCCCGAGGGTCTTTATACAATGGCACAAGTTGGTCCAAAGGACGGTCGCCGATTACCACGCCGGCAGCGTGCACACCAGACTGACGGTACAAGCCTTCCAACTTCATACCGATATCAAACAGCTTGTTGACCTGCGGGTCGTTCTGGCGCATCTCCTCTAACTCGGGAACTTGGTCCAAAGATTCTTGCAAGGTGGGGTTCTTACCCTGAACACCGGGGGGAATCATTTTGCTTAACTTATCTGCCTGAGAATAGGGCATTTGCAAAACACGGGCGACATCGCGGATGACGTTTTTGGCTTGGAGTTTGCCATAGGTGATGATTTGCGCCACATGGTCAAAACCATATTTGTTTTGCACATATTCAATCGTCTTGCCACGATTTTCCTGACAGAAGTCAACGTCGAAGTCCGGCATGTTTACGCGTTCGGGGTTCAAAAAACGTTCAAACAGCAAATCCAACTTTATCGGATCAAGGTCGGTTACCTTTAGTGACCAAGCCGTAATAGAACCCGCACCCGAACCACGCCCCGGTCCAACCGGCACGCCATGCCCCTTAGACCAACGGATGAAGTCCGACACGATTAAGAAATAGCCGGGGAAGCCCATCTTCTTAATAACGCTTAATTCATAATCCAGTCTGGCATAATATTTTTCATCAATCTCTTTTTTCTGCTCGGCGGTCATCCCCTCAAAGTAAACTTGCGCTTCCATACGCTCTTTTAAGCCTTTATAGGCTTCTTCGGTGATAAACTCATCTTGGGTTTTGCCATCTGGGCATTCAAATATCGGCAACAAAGGCTGAACTTTTTCCGACAAAAAGCTGCAACGCTCAGCAATAACTACCGTATTATTCACCGCCTCCGGCAAGTCTTTGAAAAGCTCTATCATCTCTTCCGAAGAGCGCAAGCGATTGTTGGGTGAGAACTTTTTGCGGTTTTCATTGGCGACATATTCTCCGGCCGCAATACAAACCAAAGCATCATGCGCCTCATACATATCCGCCGTCAGGAAAAAGGCTTCATTGGTGGCAACCAGAGGCAGATTGTGCTTATATGCCAAATTGATAAAATCTTCTTCCGTCTTGTGTTCCGCTTCTAAGCCGATGCGCATAATCTCGACATAGAGAGAATCGGGAAAATATTCTTTCAATTTGAGCAAAAATTCTTCCGCTTCGTCTTTGCGGTTTTCCAAAAGCAGACGGCCAACCGTGCCTTCAACGCCGCCGGTCAAGGCTATCAACCCCGCGCTTCGTCCTTCCAAGTCCGAGAGCTTGAGCTGCGGTTTTTCATTATATTCGGGGTTGTCCAGATATGAGAGCTTCATCAGCTTCATAATGTTATGGTAGCCCTCTTCATTTTTGACCAGCAACACCAGTTTGTCCGGCTCTATTGTACGACCTTTGGACTTTAAGACATCATCCGCATCGCTGTTGCGGATATAAAATTGGCAACCGAGAATCGGTTTAATGCCGCAATCGGCGGCAAAATGGGACAAAGCCTTAGCACCAAACATATTTGCCGTATCGGTTACGGCTATGGCCGGAAAGCCCATATCTTTGAGTTTGGGCACAAGGGACGGAACCTTAATCGCGCCTTCCGACAACGAATAAGCGGTATGCACGCGCAAATGTACAAATTTTGGCTCCGGCATTTATTTCCCTTACAGATTAATCTGGGGCTGATTATAAAAACTTTGTCCTTTAGACTCAATCAAAAAATGTCATCCATAGACAAATTAAAACAAGAAAGCCCCGAAAAATCGGGGCTTTTGTTTTTTTAATCCAGCTCGGATAATCTTTGTGCCTGGTCTTCCGTGACCAAAGCGTCTATAATCTCATCCAAAGCATCGCCGGAGACAACCTCATCCAACTTATATAAAGTCAGGTTAATACGGTGGTCGGTTACGCGTCCTTGCGGATAGTTATAGGTTCTGATACGCTCCGAACGGTCGCCCGAACCAACTTGCAACTTGCGGCGTTCAGAATATTCTTTGTCTATGCTTGATTTTTGCAAATCATATAACTTAGCACGCAAGTGGTTCATCGCTTTTTCTTTGTTCTTGTATTGTGAACGGTCGTCCTGACATTGTACAACAACGCCGGTCGGAATATGCGTAATGCGCACGGCTGATTCCGTACGGTTTACGTGTTGTCCGCCCGCACCTGATGCTCTGTAAACATCAATCTTTAAATCTGCCGGATTGATATACATATCAACCTCTTCAATCTCCGGCAAAACAGCTACGGTTGCCGCGGAAGTATGGACACGTCCCTGAGATTCGGTTACGGGAACACGTTGAACACGATGCGCGCCTGATTCAAACTTCAATTTAGCAAAAACATCTTTACCCGTAATCTTTGCCGAAGCTTCCTTATAACCGCCAAGTGAGTTTTCATCAGCATCCAAAATCTCAAACTTCCAACCCATTTTTTGCGAATAGCGTTGATACATCTCAAACAAAACCGCCGCAAATAAAGCTGCCTCATCACCACCCGTACCGGCTCTGACTTCCAAAATGGCGTTTTTCTCATCATCTTGCTCTTTGGGCAGGAGCAAAATTTTTATCTCTTTTTCCATTTCGGGAAGTTTTTCTTTGAGCTCATAATATTCCGCCTCTGCCATATCGCGCATTTCTTTATCCAAAGAATCGTCTTCCATCATTGCTTTGGCATCGTTCATATTGCTTTCAGCATGATTATAATTCTGGATTGCCTCAACAACAGGGGTCAGCTCCGACATTTCTTTATTCATACGCACCAAATCTTCCGCACTGATATCCGGCGAAGACAGTAGCGACTGAATCTCATCATGTCGGTTGACGACATTGGCTAATTTTTCTGCAAAACTCATTATCTTAATTCCTCAACAATTTTATCTAAGGCAACATTTTTCTGTGCGCCGCTGTCCAAATCCTTCAAAGTTACCTCGCCTTTAGCGAGTTCATCCGTACCGATGATAACGGCTTTAACGGCATTAACCTTGTTGGCTTTCATCATGCGCTTTTTAAGATTGCCGTTATAGCTGTGTTCCACTCTGAAGCCGGCGCAACGAAGCTTATAGGCTATCTCTATCGCCTTATCATTAACATCTTCACCAACGGGAATAACCGCTATCGGGCGAGGCAAAGAAACATCTGCCTCCAAGAGCATACTCAAGCGTTCTACACCGCAAGCCCAGCCGATACCTGCAACCTTACCGCCGCCCATTTGCTCAACCAAGCCATCATAACGACCGCCGGCCAAAACCGTTCCTTGCGCACCGAGTTTGTCGGTTACAAGCTCAAAAACCGTGTGTGAATAATAATCCAAACCTCTGACCAAACGGTCATTTACCTTATATTTGATTCCCAGATTATCCAAACCTTTCAGAACAGCATTGAAAAATGCGGCAGATGCTTCATTCAAGCTGTCTTTATACAAAGGAGCGCCCTCAACTACGGCTTTATCACATTCTTCCTTAGAATCCAATACGCGAAGCGGGTTTCTTTCCAATCTGGCTTTGCTGTCTTCAGACAACTCGTCATAATGTCCGCGGAGATATGCCACCAATTTTTCGCGATAAGCATCGCGGCTTTCCTTGTCGCCCAAAGAGTTAATCTCTACCGTTACGGAGCCGGACAAACCAAGCTTTTCCAAAAACTCATAAGCCATTGAAATAACCTCAATATCTGCTTGAGGAGTTTCAACACCCAAAAGCTCACAGCCAAATTGTGTAAACTGGCGTTGGCGACCTTTTTGCGGGCGCTCGTATCTGAACATAGGCCCGCTGTAATATAATTTAACCGGTAGATTTTGTTGCATTCCCTCCGAGATGAAGGAGCGAACGACTCCTGCCGTTCCCTCCGGACGCAGTGTTAGACTCTCGCCACCTCTATCCTCAAAGCAATACATCTCTTTGGTTACGACGTCCGAAGTTTCACCCAGATTTCTTGAGAACACTTCCGTAAACTCAAAAATCGGAGTTTCAATCTCTTCAAAACCATATTTCTCTACGACTTCAGAACCTACAGACGTAACTTTTTTCATCTTACGCTTGGCTTCGCCGTATAAGTCGTATGTTCCTCTAACATTTTGTAACTTTGCCATTTTTACCTCTATTAAAAAAATTCCCTTATAAACAAAAAAGAAAACAGCAGGCGCAATCTACCTGCTATTTTCTGTTCTATGAAATTTGCGCTAATGGTTAGCGGAATCTAAAAACGGATCTAAAGCGATGCCGGTTTTTTTGTTGGGTTTGACAACTTCGGTCAACTTACCGTCAACATAAACTTCCGCGCCTTCATATCTGCCGACAGATAAAATCATGCCTTCTCCTGCCGGAACCTCATATACATCTCCATCTTTCAGAACTTTGCTGATATAAAGTTTTTCGGCATCTTTTACTTCGAGCCAGTTTTCTCCGCCCTTAATTTTAATTGTTACGCGAGAACCTGGTTTCTTGTTTGAAACTAAAGATTTGTTTTCGTTTTTCTCTGTTGCTTTTATTTCTTTTTTCGGAACTTCCGACTCTTTTACTTCAGAGACTTCCTCTTTTTTAGGTTCTTCTGATTTAGTTGTTTGTTCGTTTTTTGTCTTTTCTTCAGATACGACTGCCTCTGTTTGAGACGTTTCTGGAACGAAACTTTCCTCACTAACCGTGACATTTCCGCTCTCACCGTCCTTAACGGGTTTAACATCAACGACAGGAATGCTCTCTTCCTCCGCCGGAAGCTCTACACCGCTTTCCTCAACGGATACATAGTCTTCAACCTGCAGAGGATAAGCTTCCGTTGTATCAGACATCTCTGCACTGTATTCTTGCTGTTCTTTTGCTTCTTCCGGCTTATTTTGGTTTTGATTGTATACAAACCAGCCTACATAAACAGCAATAATAGCCAGCATGCTTATGATTAAAGATTTTTTATTGGGAGCATTAGCCTCCGTTTGCGGCTCCATCACATAGTAATCGCTGTTTTTGGAGGCAGCATCGGTTTCTTCCTTAAACAACTGCACCATACGCGCCGCATTTAATCCCAAATAATCGGCATATGAGCGAATAAAACCTATGCCATACGGAGGCTCGGGAATTTCATCATAGTTACCTGCCTCAATGGCTTCCAAATATGAGGCACGGATGCACAAATCTTTGGAGGCATCGCTAATTTTCAAGCCTTTTTTGAGGCGAGCTTCATGCATCAAGGAACCGACTTTGTCTTGATTGACTTGAATCTCTTTCTCTTCTTTCTCGACCTCGGCTACCGCTTCAATGGCTGTTGCCTTGTCATCTGCTTTGGTTTTATTTTCTTTTTTCACGTTTGTGCCCTTTGTTTAAAATTTTAACTTTGGTTATTCAATCATAAAATTTAGTAAATTTCAATACCATGGTCATAAGCATAAGCCAATAATTGCGGACGTAAAGTCCTTTTTTGTGATTTTAAGAGGGTTTTTACATAATCCGTTACTTCTTCTATGTTGACAGAACGTATCATGGACTTCACTCGCCCATAGGATGCTCCCGAAGAGGATAAGTTGCGGTAGCCTAAGCCCAACAATACCATTGCCTCAACAGGATTGCTCGCCATTTCGCCACATACAGAACAGTAGACTCCGGCTGCATTCGCTTTTGTGACAATATCTCCCATCATCTTCAAAAACGGAGCGGACAAGACATCATATCGTTCGGTCAGCCTTGGGTTTCCTCTATCGCAAGCAAAAGTAAATTGCGCCAAATCGTTGGTACCGATAGAAATGAAATCAGCTTGTTTTAAGACATCTTCCAATTGGAAAACTATGGAGGGAACCTCTATCATTAACCCGACATTTACTTTTGAGGGAACAGGCAGATTGCGCCGTTTTTCTTTTTCCAGCTCTATCATCAAAGTTTCTTTGGCTTCCTCAAACTCCGAAACATCGGATATCATCGGAAACATTACATTCAGCTCTTTACCTGCCGCTGCTCTTAAGAAAGCCCTGACCTGCTTGCGCAAGATAGCTCGTCTATCCAAAGATATGCGAATGGAACGCCAACCGATTGCCGGATTTTCTTCGCTCATATTGCTCCAGTACGGCAATATCTTATCAGACCCCACATCCAAACTTCTAAAAATGACTTTTCTATTTCCGGCTCTATCCATTAATTCTTTATAAAAACTTACTTGGCGTTCCACATCCGGCATAACATCCGAGGTCATAAAAGGAATCTCTGTACGGTAAAGCCCCACGCCGTCACAATTGGTACTTTCAATATAATCTAAGTCAAAAGCCAAACCGACATTGATATAGTGCCCGATACGCACACCATCCAAAGTTTTGGACGGAAGCTTACTTAACTCCGCAAGCCTTGCCAACAGTTTTTCTTTTTCGGCAATCTTGGCCTTGAATTTCTCTTGTACGGCAGGCAATGGATTAATATAGACATACCCCTCGTTACCGTCTATGGCAATAAGCTCGCCTGTTTTTACCTCATCGAACAACCCTTTGATTTTGGCAATAACCGGAATATTTAAGGCTTTGGCGACAATGGCGACGTGCATGGTGGGGGTGCCGTCTTCTATTATAAGACCGCGAATCTTATGGTAATCATAATCCATTAAATCTGCGGGACCCATTGTTTGGGCAACAACAACAATATCATTCCAGTTACTAATTTCACTAACTTCTTTGAAATCGCCGTTTAAATAAGACTGTATACGATCAGCAACGTCTCTTAAGTCATGCAAACGCTCTTTTAGGTATTGGTCATTGGTGCCGGATAAGCGGTTCCACATATCTTCATAGGCGCGCTCGACAGCTGCCTCGGCGGTTAAGCCGCTTTTGACGTTGTCCTCAATTTTTTTATACCAGCCTTTGTCCTTGGCAAACATTCGATAGGCATCTAAAATATCTACATGTTCGCCAATGCCGAGCTGCGTGGAGGCAAATTTTTTATCCAAATCTTCATTCATTTGCCGATATGCGTTTTCTAAGCGCTTGAGCTCTTGCTCTTTATCTTCGGCAAAAATTTTGCCAACCATTTGACGACGGCGATGCACCACAGCTTTACCCAAGCCATAGCCTTTGCTGAGGCTTAAGCCTTTTACCTTTTCTCGTGCGGTTAAGCCTCTTGCCTTGATAAGGTCTTTTTTATATTCGTTCATTTCCTCCGAAGCGACAGTTTCGGATAAAACCATCGCCACGGTTTCAAGAATTTCGACCTCCAGACGGGAATACTCGTGTACTTGCTTGTTTTGCAGCGTGATAACACCTATTGAGCGGTTCCACCGAACTAACGGAACTCCTAAAAATGATTTATAATCATCTTCTCCGAGTTCGGGTTTGTAGGAAAACTTCGGATGCGCCCAAGCATCTGCTACCGCCAATGAGCGATTGGTTTTTGCAACCTCTCCGACCAAACCTTCGCCATAACGAATTGTCACCTTATGTGCCACCTCATCATTAAATCCGCATGAGGCAAAAAGTTCTAAATAACTGTCATCAACCGCGACGTAGCAAGCTGCTGCATCCGCATTCATTTTTTCCGCAATGATTTGGGTGATTTTGCTTAGCTTAACAGGTACTTCATCTTGACCTTCGGTTACTTGTCGAAGGAGCTTTAAGATATCCATTGCCTGATTTATGGCCGGTGATTGCATAAGTTGTTCCACTCAAAAAAATTTATTTCTTGCGCTTTTAGTTATATTGCCTATATTCGTTTTCATCAAGTATAAACTTTGTTTAGGAGTAAAAAAAATGGCCAATAATTATAAAAAAGGCGACCACGACAATCGTCCTTGGGGCACTTGGGAAGTTTTGGATTCCGGCGAAGGTTTTTGTGTTAAGAGAATCTGCGTAACTCCGGGAAATATTCTTTCTTTGCAATCACACAACTTCCGCAACGAGCATTGGATTATTGTCTCGGGTGAAGCCGTTGTGACTTTGGGCGAGGAAAAAATTGTTAAGAAAGCTGGCGAAAACGTATTTATCCCGGTCAAGATGAAACACCGTATTCAAAACAATACAGATAAAAACATGGAATTTATTGAGGTACAAACCGGCGAAACTTTGGATGAAAACGACATCATCCGTTATGAAGACAACTATGGTCGCGTCGGCTAAGTTTTTTTTATTAAAAAGGCTTCCTTTAACGGAAGCCTTTTTTGTTATTTAACATATTGGCTGACAACTTGTTTAAACTCATCCGTTCCGGCTTTTTCCAACCACTCGAAAATAACCATCTCCGAAGTTACAATATCTATGCCGTTGTGTGCCAGACGCTGCAAAGCCATCATATTTTGAGAAACATCTCTTGAGGAACATGCATTAGAAACTACAAAAACTTCATAACCTTGTTTTTGTAAATCCATTGCCGTTTGCAGCAGGCAAATATGTGTTTCGGCTCCGGCTAAGATAATTTGTTTTTTACCGCTTGCCTTGATGGCTGACATAATTTTTTCCTCTTTAGCACAAGAGAAATGTATTTTGGAATAATAGGTCGCATCATTGCCGGCTTCCTGACGAATGTCTACCATGGTCTGCCCCAACCCTTGAGGATATTGCTCGGTTATTATGAACGGAACATTCATCGCTTTGGCCACGCCAATCAACTTCGCTCCGTTGCTGATGACCTGTCTGGGATTGTCCATTGCCGGAGCCAGACGTTCCTGCACATCTATGATTAATAAAAGAGAATCTTGTCTGTTCATTAACATCTTATCGTTCCTTATTTTCTTTTAGGGTTGACTAGGCTTTATAAAATACATAGTATCTAGAAAAATAATATAAACCAATATTTAAAGAGAAGTACAATGAATTTTGCAGATTTGGGGTTGAGCGAAAAAACCATTCAAGCAATTGAGGAGTTTGGCATTAAGGAACCCACAACCGTTCAAAGCGATGTTATTCCCTCTATTTTGCAAGGAAAAGACGTATTTACAATTGCACCCGCCGGTTGCGGTAAAACCATGTCTTACGTTTTTCCTTTAATTGATATTATCAGCCTGAACAATGCTAATGCGCAAAGTTCGGGTAAAAATATTCTTATAATTACACCTGATTCAACACAATCGGTTAAAGTTTCAGATCGCTTGGCCGTGTTTAATAAATATCACGAAATTAATGAAGCAACCATTAAAGATCGCGATGAAAATGTTGATAATGAAGCCAATGTGATTATCGGTTCACCGGACTTGCTTTTGGATGTGGCCGCGGAAGGCAGAGTTGACTTGTCGAACACGAATATTCTGGTTGTTGATGATATAAACCTGATTAAAAAGCAAAAACAGTTGGCGAATCTGGAAAAAATTTTGGAAATGCTGCCGGCCGACAAGCAAAATATTGTTTATACAAATCGTCGCTCCCGTGAAACACAAGATGTTTTGGATAAGATTTTGAAAGCACCGCAAGAAATTAAAGTAGATAAGACAAAAGAGCAAGAAGCTGAAAAAAGCGCTCCCGTTATCGAAAAACAGGAGGAACAGCAAGCTACAAAAAGCAAAAGCAGCAATAAACATATGGTGCAGCCCAAACGAGACCCTGAGGCTGAAGCTTTGATGAAAAAATATAACAGCTTTAACGGCAAGACACCGGAGTTTATTCTTAATCAGGGAATAATTGTTAACATCGATTAATCAAAAAGCCGCTTTTTGAAGCGGCTTTTTTTTTGTATTAAAAGTTTTCTACCAAGGGATGCCGTTGATACAACGATCCGGATGTTGTTCACAAACGCTAGAGTTTCTTCCCATTTCATGCAGGCGGTTGCGATTTTCGGGGAATTCGCCTACCGTGCAACCAAACAGAAAAAAGAAACAAATCAACAGCAATAATTTTTTCATTAATAAATTCCTTAAAATATTGAGCGAACAGAGTAGAACACCATAATGACCATCAAAAATCTTGCCACATGACGCAACCAGATGCTTCTGTCATATTGCGCTGAGGAACGCCATGTTCCCAAGATTAAGACAACGCAATAAAAAAGCATTATTCCTACGGTTACAAGATAGATGACCGTCCAAAGCACCATACCACTGTCCATCTTAAGCGGATTGAAATAGGTGCGATAGTAGTTCAAAATTGTTACACCATTGAGCTTTTGAGCCAGCATTGAGCCAAATATGCGAACCAACATATTCATAAAAATCAGACCAATTACGCCAAACTTCCAGAATGTGTCTTTCAAATCAAGTTCGCCATCAAGCAACTTTTTTATCATAAAACAGAACTCCGCTTACTTAATCTATGCCTAGATTAAATGCTATTTTGCTTAGATTAGCAAGAAAATTCTTACAGTTTTGCCAAATTAGCAGTTCGGGACATTTACTGCCAAGCCGCCTAACGAGGTTTCTTTATACTTGTTATTCATATCCCGTCCCGTGTCTAACATTGTTTTGATAACGTCATCCAAAGGGACATAGTGTGTGCCGTCGCCCTTCATTGCAATACGAGCGGAGTTAACTGCTTTAACCGCGCCCATAGCATTGCGCTCGATACAGGGAATCTGAACCAGACCGCCTATCGGGTCACAAGTTAAGCCTAAGTTGTGCTCCATTGCAATCTCGGCGGCATTTTCAACCTGCTTATAACTACCGCCCATTGCCGCAACCAGACCCGCCGCAGCCATTGAACAAGCAACACCGACCTCTCCTTGGCAACCAACCTCCGCTCCGGATATGGAGGCATTGGAACGATACAAACTGCATATACCTGAAGCTGTCAGCAGATATTTAACAACACCTGTCTCCACGTCATTGGAGGATTTGTGCGAAGCAAAACGCTCAAAATAACGCAGAACGGCCGGCATTATACCTGCTGAGCCCATTGTCGGTGCGGTTACGATTTGTCCGCCGGTGGCATTTTCTTCCGCAACGGCGAAACCCCACAAATTTATCCAATCTATCATCAACAAGGGATCATAATCATTATCACGGAATTTTTGTTCCAAACGCTCGTATATCTCATGAGCGCGGCGCGGAATGTTTAAGCCACCGGGGAGTGTCCCTTTGGCTTTCATTCCTCTGTCTATGGAGCTTTGCATAACGCGGCGGATTTTGGCTATGCCTGCCATAACTTCATCATGCGAGCGCAAAGCAGACTCATTTATCATCACGACATCGGCAATAGAAAGATTTTCTCTCTCGCAAATAGCCAAAAGTTCCTCAGCCGAACTATAATCATAGGGAACATTATAGGGTTGTCTTTCAACGCGGCGCGCAATCTCGTCCTGACGAGCAATTGTGCCGCCTCCGACCGAAAAATAAACTTCTTCAAGCAAAATGTTACCGTCTCTGTCATAGGACTTGAAGCGCATACCGTTGGAATGTTCCGGCAAAAAGGTTTCCTTTTCAAAGATAACGTCTTTATCAATATCAAAGGCTATGGCTCTCTCTTGCCCCAAGTGCAGTGTCTTATCTCGTTCAACAGCAGAGACATAAGGCTTTTCGGGATCTATGGCTTCCGCCTCCAAACCCATCAAACCATACACAATCGCTTTGACCGTGCCGTGTCCAAAGCCGGTTAAGGCTAACGAACCGTAAAGAACAACCTCTACCCTCTCAACCTTATTAAAAAGTTCTTTTTGGTGCAGATTGTCGATATAACGCTTGGCCGCGCGCATCGGGCCGACCGTGTGTGAACTGGACGGACCGACACCGATAGAAAAAATCTCAAAAAAGCTGTAATACATTTTAGAAAAAGTCCTTAATTACGATATAATTCTTTACACCAAGTTCTTTCTGAACCTCGGCAATATGCTGAGAATCCTTGCCCCAAGTTGTGTAACGGTCAATAAACTCTTTGGCTTTTTGCGAAGATTTGGAAAGCTGAACAGCTATGGTTTCTTCTAACATCGCATAAACCACGTCATGAAACTTCTCAAAATTGATATGCAATTTATGGTTATCATCAAAGTAAAAAGCGCCGTTGTCATGCATAAAGTTAAAATGAATCAGCTCGCCGACACGGTGCGCCTCCAAAGGCTGGGCTTTTAAGAACAACCGATAAACAACCCAAGTCGTGTATATTTTCTTCAGCGTTTCCTCATCAATCACGCCGGCTTTGACATATTCCGGCATAAAAGCGATTGAAACGGTATCGGCTTTTTCTTCCTCTACCGTACTGCGATGAATGCCCAAAGCGCGCTGATAATCATTATCAGGACCTAAAGAATGACCGTTTTCGTGTCCGATAACAAAAAGATGGTCGGCTTCCAAGTCAAAATATTTGTGCAGCTCGGGGGCAACCAGTTTATCCAGCAGCTTCTTATTCCGCTCATTGTCTATGGATTGGCGAACTTGACGGTGGTAAGCATTGCGACGGCCGCCACCGGTCTTAATTGCCAATTTGTCATTATTCGGTAGGTTTTGCGCCGTAGTTATTGCTCCGCGGCACTGAGCATAATCTCCGGTCAAAGCAACCAAGTCCACATCCACCATCGTTTGCTTCAGTTCCTCGCCATCAGATGTACTCTGGTGATAACTCGTGGCAAAAGGCATTAATTTAGCCAGCTCCGGCATATGCTCCTTAAACTTCAAAATCAGCTCCGTGCCCTCTTTGTTGATGATGCCGACGCGCACACCCAACATATCTTTCGGGTTGACCTCAATATTATGCTGATTGATAAGCTCCATCAGCTCCTTGTTGTCGTAAATGGTGGCCGTCAGTTCATCGTCATAGCTCTCACGTCCTAAGGTGAACTCAAGCTGATTATTGTTTTGCAAAACCGCCCAATGCTTATCTGCCAACATATCCATGTCTTCGTTGTTTTGCAGCAAAGCCTGCGCCTGCCAACCCAAATAATCCTTAAAATCTTCGTCCGTGGTATAATGTGCGGCAACTTCCAATTCGTTGGCTGCCTTAGAAAAGGCATCGGCAAAATATTCGGTATAATCTATGGCTTTTAAGTCCTTACCATCGCGGCGAACCATGGTGCGCACGCTTAAAATCTTTTTAACCTCATCAATCTTACCCTCATTTATCATTCGGGCAATGATTTGATGAAATTCTTCTACGCCTAAATCCGCCGGATAAAAATTGCGCCCTTTGGAACCTTTTATTCCCTTAAAAATCTCAATCGGCTCCAAGTCTATGCCGTTGTGCCCTTCCACGCCATGAAAAGACATAAACAGATTTAAGGCTTTGGCCGCATGCGTGCTGGTTTGGGCGGCTTCTTCCAAGGCTTTTTTCATCGGCAGATTCATCTCGTGGTCTTGTTCCATAGCCACATCATCAAAAATTTTGGCTGCGGCAACCAAATGTTCCAATGCTTTTTTGTTGCCCTCCGTCAAAGCTTGATAACCGGCAAAATTTTTATCAACCAGCTTTACTTCTCTGGTTTTGTTGGCAAAAATATCATCCAAAAATTCTTCACTGACGTTGAGTTCATATCCGTTAATTTTCATTTTTTATCTCCAGCGTTCTAAACCTATAGACCTTGATGTTGTCCGACCAATAGCTCGGGCTCAGGCCTGCTTTTATTTTCAAATTGTTCAAAAACTCTCTTTTATCGGGAAGCTGTTCCCAGACCGAAGGCAAAAACAGCCCTTGTCTGTCGCCGTCTCTGATGATTAAACCATCAATCTCGGGACGGATTTGTGAAAGTAAGTCTTCTTCGCTTGAAAAATTGACCGCATCATAGTCCGTCAGCAAAGAAATGCTGATGGAAATTTGCTCTAACTCTTCCGGCTTGACGGGCGTAAATCGCGTATCACTCATGGCCGCATCATAAGCATTGTCCGCAACATCTAACCCAACCGCCTGATGCGGAACAACCGTGCCGATGCAGCCACGAAGCTTGCCGTTTATTGTCAGCGTTACAAAAGCTGCGCCTTTGTCAAAAACTCTGTCCGGCCAATCGCTCCTTGAGGGCTTAAATCTTTTGTTGTGCTCCACAGCCTCGCTTAGGGCCTGCTTGGCTATCTGGTATAAATCTTTGCCATAGAATTTGGCAAAATCTTGCAGGTTTTGCAGTTCAACATCTAATCTGTCTTTAGGTTCCGGCTTCGTTTTTTGCTCTTCCGTAAAAGCCCAAGCTCCATAGCCGACTACGCTGTCTTTGTCTCCCGCCGTGTCTCCGGAGTTGGCTAAATCCAAAGTTTCCGGTCGCAAATGTTTACGCTGAGCCAAAAGCAACACAGCATTAATTCCTGTTGCGCCGCAAGACATATGATTTTCCAGTTCGGGGCGGTTTTGTTCAATCAGCTCTGCGGTTTTTTCATCCATTCCGCGGGCGGTTTCATAGTCAAAATAATGAGATAAATCCGCCGAAATGATAATGACGGTATTTTTGTCGGTTACATAAGGTTCAAGCACCTTTGCCAAAGCTTCCGGCGCAACATTGCCATAAACCAGCGGCACTATCTGAAACTTGTTTAAGACTTTTTGCAAAAAGGGCAACTGCACTTCTAAGCTATGTTCTTGTTTATGCGCGGCATCAAAAAAACGAACTTCGGGATTTTTTTCGACAATTTGCTCTAACATTTGCCGATTGACCTTTACATTGCCCAAAGGTGTTTTGAACTCATCTGCCATCGGAGCGGCTATGCCATTAAAAGCCACGCGGTGCGACGGTCCGACCAGAATCACATTTTTAATATTATCCGCATAGTTTTGGAGTTGCAAATAGGCTTGAGCGGCAACAGGCGCAGAGTAAACATAACCCGCGTGCGGCACAATCAAAATCTCCGGTCGGGCGGTGCCGGGGCGATATTGCGCCGATAGATAATGTTTAACCTCTTTATCCAACTGCTTTAGTTCCGAAGCATAGAATATTCCGGCGACAGCAGGTTCTCTGGTGTTGGGCATTTCGTCCTCCGAAATTTGAAAATCGTTAATTGTTTTAGAATTTGAGGAAAGATAGGTATGGAGGCTCCACCAATTCAGCCCCAAAAAAGCAACAACCAAAATACCTATGATGACGTAGTTGGCTATGCGTTGGTTGTCGTTGTCAGGATCTTCGTTTATGCTCATATTGCGGTCCTCAAATCTGTTGAATTTTCTTGCCTCAAATCTACAAGCAATCTGCTTAAAATTTTGCTAACCTTGCCTTAATTCTTGCTCAAATCAGCGTAAAAATCTTCAAAAGAGTTATAGTGAATGATGTTTTTTGCATATTTTTCTTCATCTCCCCATATCGGGTGTCCGATACGAATCGGTAAAACTCCTGCACCGCAAGCACACATACTGTCTTGCGGGCTGTCGCCAACCACCCAAACCGTCTCGGGTGAAACTTCTTCTTCCGGCAAAAGGCCGTGAATCGTATATTGCGCATGATCTGGATAAGGTTTATCCCGCGGAGCCTCATGTCCGCAGACAATGCGGTCAAAAAGCTTGGGCTCAAACAACAAAGGCAGTTCATATTCAAGCAAGCGGCGGTCTTTGTTGGTCATTATGGCGATTTTGACCCCATGGGCTTTCAGCCAGTTCAAAACCTCTTGCGTCCCCTTAAAACTGCTGATTAAGTTTTTGACATTTTGCAAATAAATTGCAGCATATTTTTTATATGCCTCTTCAGCTTTGCTTCCAAAAATACGCGGGAAATTATCCCTAAAAGACAAATTTGTGTCCCGTAGCTTTTTAACCTCTTCCCAATCAGGCATACCATAGTCTTTAAGAATCTGATTAACGGCAAAGGTCAGGGGCGTGCGCGTTTCCGCCAAAGTATTGTCCCAGTCAAAAATAACTAATTTTACTTTATCTATCGGCAAAGGCTGATGTTGCATTTTTTGATGTTTTCCTCTGATAGTTTAATGATTGCTTCTTCCAACTCGGAGATGATTTCTTCATCCAAATCTTTAATCTGCGGTTTTTTGGTTACGGCCATTTGATAATAAATATTGCCGTTCTCACATTCGGCCCAGTAGCGAACATCGCCGTCATGAAAGCGGTTGGCTTGCAGATTGGCTTCCAACTTGTCTAAAGCCCAAACAAGCTTTGCTTCGCGGCTTTGTCTGGTTTCATATTCCATAAATAGGTCATATATCTTGTCATTCAAGGGCGGAGGTAAAATCTCTTGATAATACAAAGCTGCTTCCCGTTCGGCGGCTTTCTTTTTGGCTCTTAAGCTCGGGTCAGCCATCTGTGCGGAAAGAGAATAATCGCCCGAACGCGCCTCAACCAAATCATGCACCAGTGCCAGCTCCAACATTTTGCCATAATCTGCCTGATGCTTTAAATAAGGCTGGACCATCAGCACCAAAAAAGCCAACTTAAAAATATGGTCGGCATCGGTTTCCTGCCGCCCCGAACTCATCAGATTATCTCTTTCAACCAAGCAAAGTTGCTCGGCGATTTTCATAAAGTCTAATATTTTCAGTGCATTATTCATCTGTTCTTCCAAAAATTAAGTCCGGCAAAACCGGACTTAATCTCTTTCTTAAAAATTTTAACGAGCGTTCTTGCCGATAAACTTCTTGCCGCCCATGTAGGGTTGAAGTTTTTCAGGAATGCGCACCGAGCCATCTGCCTGCTGATGGTTCTCCAAGAACGGAACCAATGCGCGCGGTGTTGCAATACCGGTGTTGTTCAGCGTGAAGGCATATTTAACTTTGCCGTCCGTGTTATCGCGATAACGCAAGTTGGTGCGACGCGCCTGCCAATCCGTAATATTGGAGCAGCTATGGGTTTCACGATAGCAATTTTGGGTCGGGACCCAAGCCTCAAGGTCATATTGACGATATTTCGGCGCGCCCATATCTCCCGTACAAACCTCCAAAACCTGATAAGGCAATTCCAAATCTTGCAGAACTTCCTCAGAAATTTCCAAAAGCTTTTGGTGCCACTTTTCACTTTCGGCAATATCATTTTTGCAAATGACAAACTGCTCGGTCTTCATAAACTGATGCACACGGGTTAAGCCACGGGTATCCTTACCTGCAGCTCCGGCCTCGCGGCGGAAACATGGAGAGAATCCGGCATAGAGAATCGGCAATTCATTTTCATTCAATAACTCATCGGCGCGCAAAGAGTTCAAAATCAACTCTGCCGTACCGGACAAATAAATATCATCTTGCGGCATATAATAAATCTCGTCTCTTGAGAAAGGCAGATAACCCTGACCATATAAGGGTTTTTCCTTTGACAAAGACGGCACGTTAATCACCGTAAAGCCATTATCAGCCAGTTTGTCCATAACCAACAGGTGGATAGCCAACTCTAATCTGGCCAATTCGTTCTTAATGGCATAAGTGCGAGAACCGCAAACTTTGGTAATACGCTCAAGTTCGCTCCAATCATTCAGTTCCATAAGCTCAACATGGTCGCGCGGGGTGAAGTCAAAAGTGCGCGGTGTGCCAACCTTGCGGCGAACGACATTCTCGCTGTCATCCTTACCGACCGGACTTTCCGGACTGGGCATATTGGGCATACGCAACATCATATCATCATATTTGGCTTGTTCGGCGGCCAGTTTTTCTTGCTCAACCTTCAATTCCTCACCAATAGACTTACTCTTGGCGATGATAGCGGGGCGTTCTTCCGCAGAAGCGGTTTTGATGGAGTTACTGAGTTTGTTTTTTTCTTCGGACAGAGCTTGTGATGAGGTTTTTAATGCGGCAATATCTTTATACAACGCAATCAAAGCATCAACATCAAGCATTTCTTTGGTATAACCTTTTTTCGCCATGCCCGATTTAATCTCTTCGGGGTGTTCGGCAATATATTTAATATCCAACATTTTATTCTGTCCTAAATTTATAGTTTTTAATTGATTTTAACCAGCAAGTAGAGTATCAATTTTACAAATAATTACAACACAAATTTCAAGATTGGATACAAAATGTTTGATAAAAAAGTAATTTTGACCGGTGTTAAACCGACCGGAACCCCTCATCTTGGGAATTATCTCGGTGCAATCAAGCCCGCAATCAAGCTCGGAAACGAGGCTTTGGCAGCCGGTGGCAAGCATTATATGTTTATTGCTGACTATCATGCCATTAATGCCGAAAAAGACCCTAATATCTTGAGCCAAAAGCTCAAAGAAATCGCTTGTATCTATCTGGCCGGCGGACTTGACCCCAAGCAATCCATCTTTTATCGGCAATCGGACATTCCCGAAATCCACGAAATCACAACCATTTTATACGCCTACACCCCCAAAGGCTTTATGAACAAGGCTCATGCCTACAAAGCCGCGGTTGATAAGAATCGCGAGGCGCAGAAACCTGATGATGACGGTATCAATATGGGGCTTTATACCTACCCGACCCTTATGGCTACGGATATTTTGGCTTTCAATACCGATATTGTTCCTGTGGGCAAAGACCAGGTTCAGCACGTGGAAATTGCGCGCGATATTGCCGGCGCGATTAATGCACATTATAACTGCAAGTTGCTGCATCTGCCGACTTATTATATTGATGAGCATGTTGCCGTTGTTCCCGGTATTGACGGACGCAAAATGAGCAAATCTTACGGCAATGTTATTCCGCTGTTTGATGACGACAAAGCCATCAAAAAAGCCATTTTCTCCATCAAAACAGACTCTCGTCCGATGGAAGAGCCTAAGAATCCCGATGAAATTTTGGTTTATGAAATTTATAAGTCCATCGCGACGGAAGAGCAGCTTAAGGAGATGGGCGACGGATTACGCCAGGGCAAACTCGGTTACGGACATATCAAAAATATGTTGTTGGATGCCGTGATTAATGAAATTAAAGATGCGCGTGAAAAATATAATTATTACATGGCGCATTTTGACGAGGTTGAGGAAATGTTGCAAGAAGGCGCAAGCAAAGCTCGCCCGACGGCACAAGCCACACTCAAACGCTTGAAAGATGCCGTTTTTGGCAAAGGCTTAAATCCGTTTGAATAAACCAAGCCGTAAAAAGCAAAAGAACTTCGGGCTTAAAAGCGCGAAGTTCTTTTTTTCTTAAAGATTTAGAAGTTCATGGTTGAATAACCGCTTGTACTTCTTTTCCTTTTTCCGTTCTTTAAAAACTCCTCGTGCTTGGAGTTCTTTATTAAAAATTTTTCACCAAAAACCGTTCCGTCTTTGCGAAAAATTCGGGTGATGACACCTAAATAATCATCGTTCCCGCGAGCGGCCTTTACGGCATCTCCAATGCACAGAAAATTTTCATTAATTTTTACTTCAAAATCCCTCTGGATTAGCCCAAAGCGGATTATTTTTTGCGTTGCAGCATGACACATATATATAAAATTTATGGGTTAATAATCTCTTTTAGCAGGATTGTTATACCACAAAATCAGCCCCTCTGCAAGCATAAAAAAAGCAAGGACCTTGCCTTGCTTTTAACATTCACGAGATTTCGCTCTATTCCTTATTTAAGGAAGACGCCTTTCCCGTTCTTTCAAATATTAAGCTTTCACCGTTTGCTTTGCTCAAAATTAAAAGGTTGCCATCCAGACGATATGTCTTTACTTGCGGTAAAAACTCCAGATAGTAACGTTCTGCCGCCAGCAACGGCTCCGGTCCAGCCATCATGGTTGACCCTGCGGCACCAAGATCCAACTTGTTGCCCTCGGTTTTATAAGTACCAAAATAACGATTAATTGCGGCACGACCAAAATAGCGACTTTCTTCACCATCAAAGCCCAAAGTTATATCCGCTCCGTTTTTGGCATTACGCAATTTATAGGCATTATCGACAAAAGTCGTATTATCGTTACCACAAGCCGATAATATAAACAACAGAGATAACACATACACAATTTTTTTCATAGCATTCTCCTTCTTTACATACGGTAAGTAAAATAGCTGTAAAATTTTAAAATACTACTAAAAAAATTGTTAGCCTTAATAAATTAAGACATAAAGCAAACCGGATAATAAGACAAAGGCACCTAAAGCAAGTCCCAAATCCTTAAGCAAAGGCTTTTGGGGGATATTGGACAATTTAACTCTGGCTTTTTCTACTTTATAAGCCTGCAGGTAGATATAAGTCACAACTGCCCACCAAACTAAAATGCTGGCAACGGAAGCACCGCTCGGAGCGACATAAAGCTGCAGACCTTTTTCAAAAGTCCACCAAATCATGGCAAAAACAAATATCCAGCGATAGCCGCGACGCATTAAATAAAGCATCGGCAATATTAAAGCAGCCTCAAACAAAATATCATAACTCTTGGTCAAAAAGCCCATCAAAATGGTGATGACCAAAATAAAAGAGGTCAGATAAAAAGCCATTCCACGAAAAGTGCGACGAAAAGGCAAAGTATCATATTCTTCAACTTGGCGATTGCGCTCCAAACGACGGAATTGTTTGTTGGCAACACCTTGCAGCATGGTTTTGAAAAAATGATAAAAATAAAAAGGCAGAAGAATCAGTAGCGGGGTGGCAACCAAAGCGCCCAGAAAACCAAGAACAGAACCCGAAGCAACCGCCGCAATAATCATCAGGATACCGGACAGACCTAAAAGGACGGAAAAAACTTCGCAAGCCATCCGCGCTTTGCCTTGCGGCTCGGCAAAATATGAGCGAACTTTGTCTTTGATAGCTGTTTTATTAATCTGCATTGTATTGCCTTTCTTAAAAAATTTATTTGTTTTTATCATATACTAATTTTTTATTTTTGCACTAAAATTTAATATCTGTAAAAACATATACAACTTTTTTTACAAAAATAAAAAAATATACTTGATTTTTGTGTTTTTAGTCTGTATGTTCTCTCTCAGTTGTCGCCGCTGTAGCTCAGTGGTAGAGCACGTCATTGGTAATGACGGGGTCGCAAGTCCGATTCTTGCCAGCGGCACCATTAAAAAAGCCTCCCATTGCGGAGGCTTTTTTAATGGTTATGTTGCAGAGACGGACTTGCGGGGGCATAAG
>CALXVR010000012.1 GCA_944392155.1 uncultured Alphaproteobacteria bacterium
GGCGCCTGTTGTTGCGCCGGCTGAGGCTGTTGTCGTGTTTTTTGTTGCGGAGGCGGAGCCTGTCGTTGCGCCGGCTGAGCCTGTTGTCGAGGAAGTTGTTGCAGAGGCGGAGCCTGTTGTTGCGCCGGCTGAGGCTGTTGTCGAGGAAGTTGTTGCGGAGCCGGAGCCTGTTGTTGCGCCGGCTGAGGCTGTTGTCGAGGAAGTTGTTGCGGAGGCGGAGCCTGTCGTTGCACCGGCTGAGCCTGTTGTTGAGGAAGTTGTTGCAGAGGCGGAGCCTGTTGTTGCGCCGGCTGAGCCTGAGATTAATCTGATGGAGGCGGAAGACGGTGATGAAGATGTTTATGTTGCAGATGCTAAAGAACCGTATTTTGAACGCAAAGATTATGTTGCTTCCGAGACCTTAAAAGATAGTACGGAAACAGTTTCTTCTGAATTTGTTCAGGTTGCTTATCAGGCTATTTCTTTAACCGAAGAACAACATGCGGAAATGTTGGCTAAAGATTGTGTCGTTGATAAAAATTCCGGATTGCAATTTTTTGATCTTAGTGGCGGAAATTTGTTGCTTAATGTGGATGATGTTCAGGAGCTCGATGATTGGCATTTGATTATTTTTAATCAAAATATTGTTTCTGTCGAGCAAGGTAAGAAGTTTGAATTGGTACAGCCTTGTGATACAATTCGTCGAGCCACGGTTGTTAAACAAGGAATTGAAAAATTGGATATTTTTAATGAGGAAGAATATCAGTTTGAAAATCCCAAGGATAATTTTTTGACAGCTAAAAAGCATTTTATATATGGCAAAGCAGAAGATGATACGGGATTGATCGTTAATGATTTTGTTAATATTGGATTGCGCTCCAATGTTGGAAAAATTTTAAATTTTGAAAATCCTGTGTTTGGTTGGTTGAGCGGTCCTCAAGGAGCTCAAATTTATGTTGCACGATTGGGAAAAATGGCTGTTTTTGTTCCTAAGGATACGAGGGTGGATGAGGATGCCGCAAAAAAGAATGCTTTAAATTGGTTGAGTGGTAGTGAGGATGATAAGTATTTTGAGTTTTCGGGCGCATCTCAATCGACTGAGTTTGTAGGAAATGATGATATTAAGAATATTCATGTTAATGTGGGGACATCGGCTTATGGATGGAATGTTTCCTTTGACAATGGCGTTACGATGAGTTTGCGTGATTTGCAGGAATTTGAGGGTAAGCATGGCAAGATGCCTTCCGAAAATGGCGAAATTAGCCATGGTCCTCTTAAACTTAAATTCAGCAATGTTGAGAAAATAGTTGTTTATCAAACGCCGCAATATTTTGGATATGGTCGGAAGTAAAGATTATTTCTTTATCGGAAATACTTGTACATTGCCATTTATATTTGCTGTGTTTGCTTGATCCAACTGGGGCAAAGATGCGTTAATGTAGTTTTGTCCGGCAGAGCCCGTGGCATATTTTGCCTGTGCTGTTAAATCCGGATTGAGCGGGTAAGCATCCTTGGGCAGGCGGATTATCATATATCCAGTTCCGCCACCATAAGCAGGTCCCGACAGACCGACAGAATAAAAACCGCCGATGTAGCCATAGTCTAGGTCGATATAGTCAATGACGAGCAAGGTTTTAATCATTGTTTGGCCGATGGTGGTCATGCCGCACATATAGCCGCTGTCTTCTAATACAATGTTGTCTGTGTTTTTGACATAAAGCAGAGATTTGGCCGGTTTGCAGTCCGGTGATTGTCCGTTATAGGTAACATTGTAGTTGAGAACAAGGTTAAGAGAGCGATTGCCTTTGGCTATTGAAACATCTGTTATGTTTACAGAGTCAATGTACATGTAGGCCGGAGTCATGCCAACAGTAATCGGAAGAGAAATGAAGCTTTCCGTGCATGCATGGGTACCGGCATCTGCCTGACAGATGAGGGCTTTTTTGCGGTTGTTGTTGTCAAGAAGGTGCAGTAAGCTATTGTATATATATTCTCTTGACATGGATAGTTTGGCCGGGGCGCATTGTTTTGTTCTGCAGACAACAACAGATGAGGGCATACGCAGAGGTGCCGGTTCGCGAACGAGAGATGTCTTGAAGGGGTTGTTTAAGACATCCTGCAGACTGCGATTCCAAAATTCGCAGCCGCTTAAGCTTGCCGCAATGATACTTACCACAAAAATTTTGCGAAAAATATTTGACACTTTGAGTTGTCCTCTAAACTATCTAATTTAAACTTTCAGCTTATCATATGATAAAGATAACATAATAACAAATCTTTTAATGCTGTTATCCAAACTTTTTCACAATTTTTTCGAGGTTTTGTTGTTGCGGACAGGAAATCTTTTGTTGATTAAATGGGGAGAAGCTAATATAGTGATTTTTGACTGAAAATCGCGGAGATGGTTAAATGTTTAGATATTTTTTGCTGGTGTGCGGGATTGTTTTTGCGGCAGAACAGGTTTGCGCCAAAGAACAGGTTTATGCTGTCGACGGAGATAGTATAAAATTAGGTACGAAAAATGTACGTTTAGCTCATATTGATGCGCCGGAATATTATCAGACATGTAAACAGGCGGACGGAAGTAATTATAATTGCGGAATTAAGGCGCGCGAGAAGTTAGAAAGTTTAATGAAACTCGGAGACTTGAGTTGCAAAACAATCGGTAAGGATATTTATAATCGTGATATGAGCGAATGTTTTGCAGGAAGAACAAATGTTAACTTAGAAATGGTGAAAAGCGGGTGGGCTGTTGTTTATAAAAGTAAAGATGTTGCTTATTTAAATGCTCAAAAAGATGCAAAACGCGCCAAACTTGGTGTTTGGCAGGGTAAATTTATGAAGCCGGAGCTTTACAGAATTTTGTTTAAATAAAGTTTTGCGCATTAAAGTTAACTTTTTAGACAGATTCTTATTGACAGCAGAAAAAAGTTATGTATATTGCAAACAACGATTTATGTAATGAAATAATCAAATATTTAGGTGAATTGAAATGTACGCAGTAATTAAAACAGGCGGAAAACAGTACAAAGTTGCCTCAGGTGATGTTGTTAAACTGGAAAAAATCGCCGGTGAAGAAGGTAAAGAAGTAGTTTTCAATGAAGTTTTGGCTTTGGATGATACCATTGGTACTCCGTTGGTTGCCGGTGCTTCTGTTAAAGCTACGGTTTTGAAACAGGCTCGTGATGCGAAAGTTATTGTTTTTAAGAAAAAGAGAAGACAGAATTATCGCCGTAAAAACGGTCATAGACAGAGCATCACAATTGTTAAAATTACTGATATTATCGGTAAGTAATAGGTTTTTAGGAGAGTATAGTCATGGCACATAAGAAGTCAGGTGGTAGTTCGAATAACGGACGCGACTCAGAAGGCCGTCGTTTGGGTTTGAAGAAATCCGGCGGACAAGCTGTTATCCCCGGTAACATCATTATCCGTCAGCGCGGTACAAAATATCATCCGGGTGAAAATGTCGGAATGGGTAAAGACCATACTATTTTTGCTTTGGTTGAAGGTAAGGTTGTATTTACCAAAAAGGCCGACGACAAGACTTTTGTTTCGGTTGTTGCCGAATAGGTTTTGCCCGAAGAAGGTTTAGGCGGAGGGGGTGTCTAGCATCCCCTCTGTTTTTGTCTTAATGAAAAGAAATTTTGCCTTTGCGCTTGAAGTAAGTTTTATGAGGCTTAAAAACAAAGGAAAAAGAAATGAAGTTTTTAGATCAGGCAAAGATATATATTCGTTCCGGTGACGGCGGCGCAGGTTGCGTCTCCTTTAGGCGTGAAAAATATATTGAGTTTGGCGGACCCAACGGTGGCGATGGCGGAAAAGGCGGCAGTGTTTACTTTGAGGCTGTTGAGAATCTGAATACTTTAATTGATTTTCGCTATAATCAGCATTTTAAGGCTCCTAAAGGCCAACATGGTATGGGATCTGATAAAACAGGTGCCAAAGGTGATGATATTATTATCAAGGTGCCGGTAGGAACGGAAATCGTGGCTGATGACGGTGAAACACTTATTGTTGATATGGTTAAGCCGGGACAAAGATATATGATAGCCAAAGGCGGAGATGGCGGCAGAGGTAATGCACAATTCAAAACAGCCGTTAATCAAGCTCCTCGTTATGCAGAACCAGGTTGGCCCGGAGAAGAACTTTGGGTTTGGCTTAGACTTAAGGTTATTGCCGATGTCGGCTTAATCGGTATGCCTAATGCCGGAAAATCAACTTTTTTGTCGGTTGTAACAAAAGCTCGTCCGAAGATTGCCGATTATCCGTTTACGACTTTGCATCCGAATCTTGGTGTGGCATGGGTGAATAATTATGAAATGGTTTTGGCAGATATTCCGGGGTTGATTGAAGGGGCTCACGAAGGTGTGGGCTTAGGGGATAGATTCTTACGACATGTAGAGCGTTGTGCTGCATTTTTGCATTTGGTTGATGCAACCGAAGAAGATGTTGCAAAAACTTATAAGGCTATTCGTCGTGAGCTGGAACTCTATAAACAAGATTTAAGTCAAAAGCCTGAAGTTGTTGTCTTAAATAAGATTGATGCTTTGGATGAGAAAGAAATCTCTAAAAAAGTTAAAGCTTTGGAAAAAGCAAGCGGTAAAAAAGTTTTTCCGATTTCGGCCATTGCAAAACAAGGACTTTTTGATTGCCTTAATGCCGTAAGCGGTTATATTACAAGAGAAAGACGCGCTCAAGAAAAAGAGGACGAAAAAATAAATGTCGTTCAAGAAGTTAAGAAAGCTTGGTCGCCTTTAGATTAGGAGTTTGAAGATTGGCAAAAGCAGCTAAGAAAATAGAAGTTAATGATGAAGAAAAGGTTTTGGACATCATTGTTAAAACCTTAGATGATAATAAGGCCGAAGATGTGGTTGTAATTGATTTGAAAGGGAAGACCTCTATAGCTAACCAGATGGTTGTGGCTAGCGGTACTTCGCAACGCCATGTGGCTTCTTTGGCAGAAAAAGTGCAAGAAAACCTAAAAGCTGCCGGATATAAGTCTACGGCAGAAGGAGAGGAAAAGGCTGATTGGGTGTTGATTGATGCTTTTGATGTGATTGTTCATATTTTTAAGCCTGAAGTCAGGGAATTTTATAGTCTTGAAAAGATGTGGCAGTCGGTTAAGCCAAGATAAGAATGGATTTAAACAAAAAGCGGTTTTATAAAACCGCTTTTTGTTTGTATATTTGTTCTGCAAATTCGGAGAGCTTTAGAAATGTTTCAAAACGGATGCCATCAAAGGTATCTGTACGAAAATAGTTTAAGTTTTTGCCTTCATACCAATGAAATTCGTCATCAAGAATCAGATGGTATGCAACATTGTATTTTTGTAGAATGTTTTTAACATATTCAGCTCTATCCATTCTGACGGGAACAATTTCTTCTTGAGGATGAAGTTCCAAGTTATTGACCCTATAGGTGTTTTTTAATATTTTTGTTAATTCGGCTTTACTATAGCTTCCGGGGCTGGAGCTTATTGGAATAAAATAAGCGGGAAGACCTGCGGAGTTGGCTATATTGGACAGAACACGAATCATTGATGCACTGAAGGGTTCGTCTAAATGGTGAAATTCATCTGAAAAGTTTTCTGCGTATGTTTTTATGACGCCGTCATAATCGATAAACATATAAAGGTGTGAAGTATCCATGATTGTATGTAAATTAAGGAAGAAAGCAAAAATAAATTTTGGCTTTCTTCCTTTGGTTTGATGGCTTACATATTTGAACAACTATGTAAGTCTAATTTTTTCTTTCTCCAATTTTGGATATCGGTTAAAGCTGTTTGTATTTTATCTTTTGGTGCGTATTGTGCCAGAATAAGCTTTAAGCCGGAATCGGAGTTTAAAAGAACACATGTAGGATAAACCTTTAACTCTTCGCTAACCCGATAGTTGAGAACAATTTCTGCGTCTTCTCCTGATAATTTGTATTTTCCCATTTGAACAGAGGCTCTGCAAAGCGGAAATGTTTGGTATTGACGGTTTAGGGTCATAAAAATCTCGCTTGAACCGATTGGTGCAAAATAGCAAAACTTTTTACCTTTCCATAACCAAGCCGGAAATTTTCCACCACGCGGATGAATAGCGTTCATCTGACAATGCTGAACCAGAGGCATATAGATTTTTTTGCCGGTTATGTTGTGCAAAGCGTAAGCAAATTTTTCTGCCGAGAAAAACAAGTTCGGGCGATTGTCTTTAAAGAGTAAAATCCCTTCAGGAGTTTTGTCCTTAAGTCTGGGGTTGAGCCAGAGATAATTTCTTTCTAACAAGAAAGTTTTAATTCGTTTTATCAGTTTCATAAAAATAATTTTATAAAGGTTTGAAACATAAGAGTGCCGTCATTAATAAAATGGCTATTAATAGGGTGAGAAAGTACCAACCGATATGGGTCGGGTGTTCAATTTCATCATCATGCCATTGAGGTAATGGCGTTGCATTTTCTTCCTGTGCCTTGGCGTCTGGCTCAAGGTTTTGTGTGTTTGGATCTTTCATATTTCAAATATTTATAGGGTAAAACATAATCGTAGAGAGTTTTTAATATTTTTCTGAGCACAATATGCGCTAGTTTTGTCCAAATGTCAATGTCGGTTGACAAATTTTGTAAGATGTTTTTTACTGACAATGATTTGTGGAGAAATAAGATGAAAGCAACAATTTTAGCTATCGGAAAATGTAAGAAAAATTCGCCTGAAGCAATGATTATTGAAGAATATGTCAAGCGGTCTTCATGGGATGTGGTTATCAAAGAAAAAGATAATGCCACCCAAGAGGAAGAGGCTAAATTTTTGCAAAGTAATATTCCTTCCTCAGCTAAGGTTATTGTGCTTGATGAACGTGGCGAAAATATGAAAAGTTTGGAATTGGCCGCCAAAATTGAAAATTGGATGCTAAATGGTTGCTCAGAAATCTGCTTTCTTATCGGTGGCGCAGACGGACATTTGCCTTCAACCCGCGCAAAAGCCGATTTGTTGCTCTCTTTTGGGAAGCTTACTTTGCCTCATATGCTTATGAGGGCTGTTTTGGCAGAGCAAATATACCGTATTCAGACGATTATTGGTCATCATCCCTACCATCGTGAGTAAAAAATTTGTATAACGGGTAACTAATACAGAAATTTCAGGTCAAAAGTGTCCTCACGTACTTCTATGTACCAATTCCGACTATGCCTTTGTTGCGAAAGCTGTCGCATTCTAACAAAGGAAAGTCTCATTGCTTTTCCTTAAAGAAAGCACATTTGGGTGCTTTCTTTTGCGGCAGGGTACTTTTGCCTTTATTTCTTATTATTTACCTCGTTCTCCAAACTTTTGAAAAAGTTTGCAAGCTGTTGCCAGCTTGACCGCGATACCGGCTGTGGCGCTAATCATTGTTGGACCGCGTTGCTTCCGGCGTGCATATCTATCTTTCGTGCCTCGTGGCTTTATGTTTGGGGAACTTAGGCTCTATTGAATTACAAATTTTTCATTGCCAAAAATTCAAGTTCTTTAATCTTATCTCGATAGATAACAGCGGTTTCAAATTCCAGATTGGCGGCTGCATCTTTCATCAGTTTGGTATATTCTTTTATCTTCTTATCAATATTTTTGATTTCTTCAACGTCTTTGCTGTCATCTTTAACAAAGTCGGTTTCGGTCATTTCTTTTAAGGTTGAAGAAATGCTCTTTTTGATGGTCTTCGGTGTAATGCCGTGTTCAGCATTATAATTCATTTGTTTTTCACGGCGGCGTTGTGTTTCATCTAAAGCTTGTTTGATGGAGCCGGTTATTTTGTCGGCGTACAGAATAACTTTTCCCTCCGCATTTCTCGCGGCGCGGCCAATGGTTTGAATCAATGATCTTGTGGAACGCAAAAAGCCTTCTTTATCTGCATCCAGAATGGCTACAAGTGAGCATTCGGGGATATCCAAGCCTTCTCTCAGCAGGTTAATGCCGACTAAAACATCAAAAATTCCTAATCTTAAGTCTCGGATGATTTCTATACGCTCCAAAGTATCAATATCAGAGTGCAGGTATCTCACTTTTATGCCGTTGTCATTGAGATATTCGGTTAAATCTTCCGCCATCTTTTTGGTCAAAGTTGTTACCAAAACACGCTCGCCTTTGGCTATGACTTTGCGGCATTCTTCCATAAGGTCATCAATCTGATTTTCTACCGGTCGAACGACACAAACAGGATCAGCCAAGCCTGTCGGACGGATGACTTGTTCTACAAAACTGCCGCCGCTTTGTTCTAACTCCCAATCTCCGGGGGTGGCGGAAACAAAGATTGTTTGTCCGCGCATAGCATCCCATTCAGCAAACTTCAAAGGTCTGTTGTCAACGCAAGAAGGTAATCTGAAACCATAGTTTGCCAGAGTGGATTTTCTGTTATAGTCGCCTCTATACATTCCGCCGATTTGCGGTACGGAAATATGACTCTCATCAATAAAAATGATGGCATTCGGTGGGAGATATTCAAACAAAGTCGGGGGTGGTGCACCTGCCGGTCTGCCGGTTAGGTAGCGTGAATAGTTTTCAATTCCCTTACAGTGCCCTGTCGTTTCCAGCATTTCTAAGTCAAAACGTGTACGTTGTTCCAGTCTTTGGGCTTCCACTAGTTTATTTTGACTCTTTAATTCTTCCAAACGCTCTTTCAGCTCTTCTTTGATATGTACAATGGCTTGAGAAAGAGCGGGACGCGGTGTTACATAGTGGTTGGCCGGATAGACCGTTACTTCTTTTAATTCGGCTGTCTTCTTTCCGGTTAGAGAATCGAATTCGTAAATGCTTTCAATCTCGTCTCCAAAAAAGGAAATCCGCCAAGCTCTGTCTTCGTAGTGTGCCGGAAAAATGTCTAAAACATCGCCTTGCACGCGGAAGGTACTGCGGACAAAGTTTTGTTGATTGCGTTCATATTGCAACTCTGCCAAGCGGTGGTAAACTTCTTTGGGTTCAATCTCATCTCCAACCTTGAGCGGAATGGTCATTTGCGAATAAGATTCCACATCACCCAAGCCATAAATGCAGGAAACGGAAGCAACAATAATTACATCATTGCTTTCCAAAATATTGCGTGTGGCGGCGTTGCGCATACGGTCTATTTGTTCATTAATAGCCGAATCTTTTTCAATGTAAGTATCTGTTTTGGGCACATAGGCTTCCGGCTGATAATAATCATAATAGGAAACGAAATATTCGACGTGATTGTTTGGGAAAAATTCTTTCATTTCCGAATAAAGCTGAGCGGCTAAAATTTTGTTCGGGGCCATTATCAGAGCCGGACGTTTGCTTTGTTCAATAACCTTGGCCATGGTAAAGGTTTTACCGCTTCCGGTAACGCCTAACAAAACCTGATTCTTTTCGCCGTTTTGGATGCCTTCGCAAAGCTCTTTAATGGCTTGCGGTTGGTCGCCGGCAGGTGCAAAAGGGCTTTCTATTTTGAAATCTTGTGCCATTGTTATTTCTTCTCGGGCTCAGTTGTGTCACCTTGTTTTAGAGAATCGGCATAAATTTTGGTAAAGTTACTGAAAGCGGCAACATCGTTTATCATTTTGTTGATGGAATTAATATCTATTTTATCTTCTTCAAGTTGACCTGTTAAGATGTTGAATACACTATAATATTTTGTGTCCTTAAAATAGGGCATAAACTTGTTGCGTAAACGAACTATGACAGTTTCTTTGCCTGACTTTTTCAATGCTGTTGCCCAATCTAAAATATAACCGATTTGCTCTTCACTTAAAGGCTGTCCGGGAATCGGCTTTTCAATCAGATATTTGATGTTATCAGAGGCAGGTCCCCAAAGACCGGCATTCCAGAAAATTTCACTTTTCAGCAAAATGGCATTTTTGCTGTAATCATCTTTGAGCAAATTCAGAGCTTCCTGCTGTTTGCTCATGTTGGATAAGGCTTTGGCTCTGATGATTTTGCGTTGCAGAGATAAGGTTTCGGGGATACTTGAGTGTTCCGTATCATCGAGTAGGCGCAAAGCTTCACCGTCTTTGTCGTTAAATAAATAAACCAAAGCCAGACGTGTTCCTGTTTTGGCTCTGTCTATCGGTGTCATGGGAACGTTTTTGAGTTGGTTGCTTAAAAGATTTTCGGCTCTGTCCAGCAAATCAACTGCAACCAAGCGGTCACTCAGTTTTTGTACTATGGTATTATATTGACTACTTTGAGCCGCTAACCATTCATAGTCGTTATAAAGGGCTAGAGCTTTTAGGGCTGAGAGATTGTCTGCTTCGTTGTAAACGTAGATGTTTTCAAAAAGACGAACCATTCTGTTTTCTACGTCCGCTTTCTGTTCGTAATCAACATAGTCTCTTAATTCTTGCAATGTGCGCAGTGCGTTGGAAAAGTCTTTTTTGCGAGCGTACATATCGGCTAGTCCGTCGAGCAGACTTAGCTTAAAGTTTTTTTCTCCCCAAGCATAGCGTAATCTTTCATATTCAGCGATGGCTTTGTCTATGGGGAATAGATTTAGCTTCAGACCAAGGGAGACAATTTCTTTGCGTGCCAGCGAAGTATATTTTAACGAATCCAGAGGAAGTATTTTTTTATATTCGTTAACAGCACTCATGGGGGAACCTTGCAAAACCAGTTTTTTGGCTGTTAGATAATGTACGGCAGGAACCAGTCTTTCGGGATGTTTGCTGTTTTTTAAGATATCAATGAAGTTTTGGGTGGATAAATCATCTCCCGCATTTAGAGCTATTTTTGCGCCGACCAAAGCGATGCGGTCTTTGACCTCATCGGGATAATCCCTTATTAAAGAGATGAACGAAAGCAATATGGCGCTGTATTCGTCTTTGTAGTCTATTGCGGCTTCTGAAAGCGTACGCCAGAAGACAGCTTCATTAATCGTGGGAAGTTTTCCGTATGAAAAATCTTCAACGGCAGCTTCATAACGGTTGGCCAGAAAGTTTGCTACACCTGAAAGACCATGCAATCTTTCGGTTTGAGCTTCGGGAGCATTTGTCTTTTTGATGGAGTTAATTATGCTTAGAGCGTTTGTTCCCAAACCCTTCATGACATAATATTTTGCCAACTCCAAGCGCGCTTTGTTTTTTTGCTCTTCAGGGGCTTGAGCTATGTCATTTTTTAATTGTTCTTCAGCCTCAAGAAAGGGCAGACTCATTAATTCGGCTCTTCCTGCTTCTGTCAAAGGCGATATGTCGG
Organism: uncultured Alphaproteobacteria bacterium; assembly: GCA_944392155.1. Lineage (GTDB taxonomy): Bacteria > Pseudomonadota > Alphaproteobacteria > RF32 > CAG-239 > Scatacola_A. The sequence continues at coordinate 11,135 of CALXVR010000012.1, forward strand.
CCTCTTCTTGGCTGAGAAGAGCTTGTCTTTTTAATATCTCTAAGTTGTGAGATATATTTAATCCTCTATTGTAGCCCTGAATGGATATGCCTGTGGTGGCTCTGTTTACAACAATGTCATTTGTTTTAGAAACAATGATTATACCTTGATAAGAAGCTAATATGTCTAAGTCAGGGTAGGTATATGCTTTTTCACTGCCAACCCCAATGTCCATACTGGGAGCAACGATTAATGTATCACCAATTTCAGGGTCGAGAGTTGAAACAATGTTTCCTGTGTTGGGAATCGGAACAAATAAATATGGTTGGCGTCGACTGTCATATTGTGTGAAAGCCTGCACATATTTGTGTTGTTCGTCTGGAAAAGGTCGGTTTAACAAGTCGACAACCCATAATAATCCTTCTTTTCGAACGGTATAGTAGGTGTTGTCTTTAAGCTTGAGACGCAAAATCAGTGCTTGATAATTTGGAATTTGAATAAGCTCATCGACCATGGGAGCGGCGTTTGCGGCCATCTCATCAACGTTAATGGTTTGCGCGTGATCAAAAACTATCCAAAGATAGTCCCCTCTTTGAAATACAGCTAAGCCGACAGGGATGTTCCATGGAAAGCTTAAGCTGATGCTAGATTCTGACTGGGTTTCCATTTGAGGGGAGACTAAATCACTTTTATTGCTGATTTTGGTTGTGCTATGTGTCTCTATGGGTTTAATTTGAGCTTTGGCTACGGGCGCTACGGTTGCGGCAGTTTCGACAGAAGCAAATGCCTTAAAAGAGACAGATAAGCACATAAGAACCAACGTATAAATAAAAATACGCAGGTTCCGACATTTTAGATTTTTGTCTTGTGCTCTTGTCACTTTTTCCTTCCGTTAGATGCTGTTGCCTATGATTTGATCCGTAACGGCTTTGGCTTTAATTGCATCCATTTGTGATACAATGGCTGAGGCTGATGACGGCTTCATTTCTCTTAGCAGAGAGGCTGCTGTTTCTATGTCTAAGGTATTAAAGATTCTTGCTGCACTCTGAGGCTTCATGCTGGCATACATTTTTACCAGAGCTGCAATTTTTTCTTTTTCTTTTTCGTTATATTCATTTATGAGTTTTTTTAGTTTTCCTTCATACTCACGAAGCTGGGTAAGTTTCTTTTCTATCTCTTCTTCGGCAACTTTCAACTGAACGGCTTTTTTATCGATTTCGCGGCTTCTTATGTCCAGAGCCTCGCGCCGCTCGGCAAGCTCTTGGAGAATCATAATTTCTGATTGAGTAAAGGTGTTGTTTGCTTTTTCTCCTGTCGATACCGGTGATTTTCCTTGTTCAGCCTGAGCTAAAACTTTGCTTAGAGCTGCGGTTTCTTTTGAGGCGGTTTCTTCTGCCCAAGCCCCGCTCTGGCTGATGACAAAGAGGCGATTGTCTGCGTTTTTTAACGAATCAAAAACATTGTTGATACGAATTGACAGAGTCAGTACCGCTAAAAAGATAAAAATAGGTAAAATACGAAAATTATTTTTTATTTTGGTAAGCATTTATGTTCCTTATTTTATTGCTCTCAGAGCTTTTAACAGTTCTAATTCAGCTTCAGAGCGAGAATCTGAAATCTCAATCGTTTCTTCTTCTACATCATTAATTTTTTTTGCGGAAGCTTTTTTTGCTCCGAAAAGTCCTGAAGATGTTTTCGGAGATTGGTCTTCTCGGATGTTTCGTCCATCTTTTATCATAATCTCCAGTCTATCGGCCAGATTATCTGCTCGCTCATTGATGAATGTTAAGTCATCTTTTAGGGTTTTGGCGCTGTCAACGACCTCTTTTAATCCTTCGGATGAGTGTTCCGTTACGGATTTTAATTTCGGAATGGAATTTTCGGCTTTAAATGTTGCTTCGTTGAGAGACTGAACCAGTTCCGCCAAACTTTTTTGGTTTTGGCGAAGCACACTTAAGTTTTTGTTGAGCCGGTAGGCAAAAACAATGGTCGGGACTAACAGACAGATGATGGTTAAGTTGATTATTAATTCAAAACTATCCATTGCGATTGGCCTTATCTTTTACTTTTATAACAATATGATCTGATTTGCGCCCCATGCAGCCTTTGAGCAGAGGAACATCTCCACAGATTAGGGTTACGTCATCTGAGCAGGACATTTCAAGTGGTAAAAATGAACCTTTTTCCCATTTGGCAATTTCACCTAAGCTAATCATTTTTTCTTTTAAAATGGCTTTAATTTCAACATCTGTTTCCCAGAGTTGCTCCATTAAGTGGTTTTCCCAGATGGTGTCTCGGCCATATCTTTCGCCCATAAACATCTGTAATAATAAATCACGTACAGGTTCCAGAGTAGCGTAGGGAATCATTAAGTCTATTTTGCCTCCGCGGTCCTCCATATCTATGCGCAGATGCGCAACAATGACGGCGTTGGATAAGCGTGTGATTGTTGCAAAGCGCGGATTGGTTTCCAGGCGGTCATATGCAAAATTAACGGATGTTACCGGATCAAACGAAGTGGATAGATCTGATAAAATCAGCTCTATCATGTCTTTTACCAGATTTAGTTCAATTGTGGTGTAGGGGCGACCTTCTATGCGCATGGCCGCAGTTCCGCGTCGTCCGCCGAGAAGCACATCTACAATGGAATAAACCAGAGATGAATCCACTGACATTAAACCATAATTATCCCATTCTTCGGCTTTGAATACGGCTAAGAGCGTCGGTAATGTTAAAGAATCAATATATTCACCAAAGCGCATGGATTCAATGTTGTCTAGCGAGACTTCAACGTTGTCTTGGGTGAAGTTTCTTAATGAGGTGGCCATCATACGAATCAGACGGTCGAAAACGATGTCTAACATCGGTAGACGTTCATATGAAACCATGGAAGCATTTAAAATTGCGCGGACACCTGTCTTGAGTTCATAATCATCTTCTTCGTCGTTTGGTGTGTAGCCGAACAAAGAATCAATCTCTTCCTGATTGAGAATTTTGGAATCGGCAGCATCGTTTGAATCTAAAGAAGAGTTATCATCGTCGCGAACTTTGATGGCGTCAGCCCAGTTTTTATCTTCCGTATTTTCATTCGGATGTGCTTGATTATTTGTTGTGTTTTCTTCTGCCACTGTTTGTGTCCTTAGTTTCTTGTTATTTGTCCAGATTGAAAGCTTTGAAGTTGAGATTGGATACAACAACAGGGCTAACAATCAGGTTTATTCTGTATAAAAGTTCTTCTTTAAGCCAATATAGGCCGTTTGAACCACTAATTTCATCAGGGGTTAGTTCTACCGTGTGTGCGATGACGGCATCCATGATTTTGGGCAAGAGACCTTCGACAATCTTAACATCGTCAACATTGGTTAATTCTAAGTTTATTTTTAGGCTGACATCTTGCGGGGTGCCGACTTTGTCGGTTATGCGCACATTAATCTCCGGAATGTCGTAGAGAATACTGACTTTATTTTGAGATGTCCCATCTTCATTGTTAACAGGGCGCTCAACCACGGCGTATGACATGTTGGTATAGGTGCTCGTTTTTTTGCTTAAAACCGAATAAAAACTTACGACCAACCCGATAGCAATCAGTGCTGGCAGTAAAAACATCAGAATCTTTTTGCGGTCGAGTTTGTTTTTGCTTTCTTCCGCTTCAGAATCGGCATCAAAATCGTCGTCTAAATTTACCATGGTTTTGCCTCAAAAAGAGATTTGTTTGCAGGCTATTTTATCGTATTTTTTTTATAATTAAACCCTAAAAACATACTTATTAAACGTATTTATAATTTTAACCTTTATTTCAATATTTGTGGTATATAAAATTTAGAGAAATATTAGAATTCGCGGATTGTTACAAATATGTTAAGTTTGGATGAAACTAAGGCTTTGGCATAGAAAATCTTATGCTTTTGTGATATGATATTTTATAAAAGGGGCAAAACGGGACTTAGGCTATGTATATTTGGGTGGTGTTGGCAACATTTATTGCAATTTTGTATTCGTTTAATCTGACGACACGATCGGATATGCGTGAAATTTATGTTGAACCTCAGGCTGAGGCGATTGTCAGTAAAATGTTGTTACAGCATAGAGCCGCCGAAAATTATGCCAGAGATCTCGGGTTTAATTCGTATTATCCGGGAGAGGTTAATTTTGATGTATTATGTCAACAAAACTATTTGCCCTATGGATTGGAGGGGTGTGATCCTTCGGATATAAGCAAGATTTCTCGCAGACAAGAAATTCATTCCAGAATTTATTGTTTGGATAAAACATCTTCAGGATACTCCAAATCCGTTACAGGTTGCCCAGGAAGTCCAAGTTGTTGCAGCCAAGAAAATGCGTATAATTATGTGGTTACGTATGCGTGTGTTCCGCCTAAATGGCGAAATATTAAGACAGGGAAACCCAACAATGATTTGTTGAATGCCTTGAAAAATGTTGTAGGTGTCGGTGTTAACATCGGATATGCCGATTTTGAAGAAAAAACATTTTTGAGGGTTTATGACGAGGCGACGATGGGAACTGTGCAAGATAAATACACCATGCGCCTCGTAGGGCGAGAAATTGAGTGGATTGGCATTCCTGAATATGTTGTTAATGATACAACAGGAGGTAAGACATCTTTCAACAGAATGTGTGTGGAATCTTTGGAAGATGAAGACGGTAAGGTTGTAGATCCTAAAGTTTGTTCGTATTGTATGGTTTATATTACACCGATTTAGACCGGGATGAGGAGAAAGACAATGTTGAAAAGCAAATATACAAAGCTGAATGAGCTCGGAAGCTTGATGGTGGAAGCCATGGCAATGTTGGCCCTCATTTCTATGGTTACGCCGATTTTATATCGTAAAGCGGCGGAGAGAACGACCGAATTGCAGGATATTAATGCTGCGGGTCAAATGCGTAGTTTAATTAAAGCCGTAGATGACTATGTTCGAGATAATTATAATACGATTGTTGCCGGAAACGCCGTTAATAATAGTGTCAATAATTCCGTAAACTACAGCGATTTGGTTAGCAGCGGCAAGAAAACAATTGATATCAAGCATTTTCGCGACTACTTGCCTTATGGCTTTTTGGATTCATCCGGTAATGTTCAAGATACGAAGACCTTTTCAAAGAATTATAAAGTAGCTTTCAAATATACCAATGCCGGCGGTCGTAAGGCCGTGACCGCATTTGTCGTGGCAGAACCTAAAGAAAAAGGTAATTTTCCGATGCTTAGAGCATCGCGCATTGCTTCTATGGTCGGAACGAACGGCGGTTATGCGCAGGTGAGCGGCGGAAAGGTTCAGGTCAATGGTGTGCAAGGTATTTGGTCTATTGATAATATGAATAATGAGCTTGGTGTTACAACAACGAACGGCTCTATTGTGACTTCTTCCGTACAGCCTATTGTGGAAGCAGGTGGCGGCGGAAATAATGAAAACTATTTGTATCGTATTGATATGAGCGGAAACCCGTCAACAGCAAAACTTAATCAGATGGAAGCAAACCTTAAGCTTGGTGCTGATGCCGGTACGCACCATAATATTACCAATATTAATCAGTTGATTATTTCGGCTCAGAATCAGGCAAATTTTTCAGACAAAAGCAAAGGTAATGACGGTGCCTTGTTAATTAAGGGAACGGGCGGTGCTACAATCGGCGGAAACACGGTAATCGGCGGTGCCTTATCTGCTTTGGCCGATAAGTTTAAGGTTAATAATGCGGGCTTGCAATATGGTACTTTGTTTACGGTTACGGATAGTAATTTGAAGTATGGAAATAACGGCAGCGTTATTAATGCAAGCGCAACTGATTTGAATTTGTTAAACGGTAAGATTACGGTTAATAGCGCAGGGACAAAGATTGACAGTAAGACGAATATTGCAGGTGATACGGTTATCGGTGATTTGAATGCAACTGTTAACTCTACCGACGGAACCCCGAATAAATTGACGGTAAGAGGAAATGCCGATGTTACGGGTATATTTACGGCAGGTGAAATTAGAACTCAGAAATTTAAATCTCTGACATTAGATGCCGGTGCTCCGGCTTATACGGGACCGTGGAACTTGCATGTGGAGGCAAACAAGGCTAGTTTTGCACAACCGGATTTTAATGTGGCGACGGATAAATTGAAAATTTCCTCAACAGAATCCAGTATGAAAAATGCGACAATCACGCTTAATGCAAATGATGTGGCTAAAGCAGTTCTTAACGCAAGAGGTGCTGAGATCAGTACAACAAAAGATGTTAAGGTTCACGGTAATAACAGCGTGCATTTGTATACGGGAACGTTGAATCCTGCTTTGACGGCAAATGAGGTTAGTATTCAAGATACAATGTTTAGGGCTAACAGAGCAAATATTGCCATCAATTCAATAGTTAACAGCTTTACCATTAAAAATACCGATGCAAGCAAGATGAACCAGACGGATATTGCCAATGCGATAACACGTGTTCGGAACATGAATTTTCAGGTGGAAGAACCTGGTGGTGCATATGTCTTGAAGGTTGAACCTAAAACTGCAGATAAGTCAAAGGTTAAGGTTGATGGTGAGTTCATTGTTTATAATGATAATGCTGTAGGTGATTCCGGTGAAAGGTTGTTAAGGGTTTCACAAGCCGGTAATAACAGCGGCGGCAATGCAACCGTGGAAATTACACGAGGCAAAATGATTGTAAAAGACAATGCTTCTACCGTTAAAAAGATATTTACGGTTGATGCAAATGAGACTGATAAATCTACGGCTGACAGAGGTAGTGTTTATGTTCGTAAAGGTGTAGTTGAGCTTGAATCAAGTTACGGAACAAAATTGACCGATGCACAAGTTCAGGCTCAGGCGACTTCGGGTAATGATAAGGGTTATGTTCGAGCAGACCGTTTCGTGTCTAATCGCGGTTGGTCAAATCCGATTACCGGAGGTATCATATCCACATTTAATCGTGGTACAACATATGATGCATATCAGGTTAACCCGGCTTACACTTCTGTTATGCATGATATCAAATTGACATCTCGCGGTGGAGCTCGTTTGAGTGATATTTTGCCAGATTTCATTAACAAAGGTATTTATGTGGTTGATAATACATATCTTGAAACCTTTGGTAGTTGGGAAAATAGTTCCGGATGTCCTCCGAAAACAAGCGGAAGCAGTTGCCAAACAATCAGCAACTCTTATGTGGCCAATAATCACTCGGATTGGACGTCTCCTTGGTTGGGTGTTGTTCCTGCGCCGGTATGTCCTCCGGGATATGCAAAAGTTATTACGATAACTCCTGCCGGTTTTGCTATGGCTCAGGCCGGTATTCCGGGAACGAGACAGCCGGGAAAGAAACAAGATATTGTTATTGTTAACTATCCGAAGAATCCTAATGATTATACCGCCGGATCTGCTGATGCTCCTACGCCGTTGTATTTCCAGAAAAGTACTTGGTTGAGAGCTAAGGTTTATGCTCATGGTTCGGACAACAGCTTTAAGGGTTGGAGTGCAATTATGGGCTTTATGTATCCGTATACTTATTATAAGCAATATATGGATGACTTGGGATTGGGATTGAGCGGAAGTGATGCTATTGCGTGGAATTTGTTCCCCGTATTTAGAAAACAGCTTGAAGCTTATGCTACGGTATATTGTTATTTTGACAGAAAAGGTGGTTTGGGAACGACGTTTGATTCAAACTTGGTTGATACAACTTATGACCAGTTATCGAACTTTAGAGCTCCGATGAGCGGAAAACCAGCCAGTACAACGGGTAGCGACAGCGGTTACTTTAACCGATTAAATGACCCGAATCTTAAATATACAGAACCATGGTAATTCTGCTGAATAAAAAAACTCCGCAAGTTGCGGAGTTTTTTTATTGGAAGAACTGGGGAAAGTCGTGAATTTTTGATGTAAAAAATTTTTATTGAAGTATTATATTTTTAATTAGCTTTGATTTTTGGGAGATGTTTCATGAGATTAGGCTTGTTGCTGTTTGTTAGTTTTTCTTTGTGCTTTGCATCTTCAGCAGAGGCTCAGACAAGAAAAGCCGGTGTACAATCTTTTCAGCAGAGTGCAGATTCTTGGCGAAGAAATGAAACAACCTCACAGACGCCCGTTATTTCACAGGGGATGATAGATGCATTAGGAAACAGTGCTATAGCTAATATTTCGAATTCGGAGGCTGTTTTTTGCTATCAAGTGACTTCAAAGCCTGCCGGTTATAAAGGATATACGATTAATAATATGGCGGTTACGGGTTTTTGCGGCATTATTGAAGACAATCTTAAAAATATGATTGTGCAACAGTTTTTTGCGACGCCTGAAAATATTTCAAACGAAGTCGCTCAATGTGTGGTTAAGCCTCGTTTGATGCTGCGTTTTGTTCGTGGTGTTGATTATACGGATATGCTGATATCTTCACCGTGTCATTCTTTTTCGGTTTTTTATGGCGGAAAACTTAGAACATATAACTTTAGTCCGGCGGCAGAAATTATTGACGTTATGGTTGAGTCTTTTCGTTCTAAGACGGTTCCATTTGTTTCACCTGCAATGTTGAAACAATTGCTGCCTATCGGTGTGGCTCAGACACAAGCTCAAAAGGATATGGTTGCAAAGCAGAGTGGTCCCATTCGTAATTGGGATACTCAGAAGGCGTCATCTCCTAAGAGCCAGCCGAAAAAAAGCGGATGGAATAATTTGAATTTTTAATTAGGTTCATAAAAAAAGGAGCTAAGGCTCCTTTTTTTATGGAATATAGACAATTTGGTTGAAAACATTTTCCAGAAAAAATAGAGAGATAAAACAAACCAAAGCGGCAATAATCGGTGTTAGCACCCATCCGACGGCAATATGTCCTAAAATACTCCAATTAATATTTCTTCCGCCTTTGGCTATTCCTATTCCGATAATGGCGCCGATAACAGCCTGAGAGCTTGAAACAGGAACAAGAGGCAAGGCAGGAAGGTTGTGAGATAAAAGAAAATGTTGTAGTCCTTGAGACGCAAAAAGGAAAAGAACCAGACCTTGAGATACGACAACTATCCACGCAACCATAGGTGACATATGCATAAGGTTGTCTCCGACGGTGTTTATTACGCGATGAGAATAAGTGTAAACACCAAGGCTGATGGCAAGTCCGCCTATAAGAAAGAGAACTTGAGTTTTATCGAGGTGCAGAATATTTCCTATATTGATTTCATGGAAGGGAGCAGATTCAACAAAAACGCCCATAACATTTGCAATATTGTTGGCTCCCAAGGCATAGGCCCCAAATGCTCCGGCAATGACTAGACCAATACGGGTATATAAATCTTGTCTGATTAAATGTATTTTTGAATGTCTGACTATATTTTTTATTATGTAGTAGATAATTGTGGCGATAACTCCGGCAAGAATCGGGCAGATGACCCAGGTTCCGGCAATTTGAAAAAATAAGTCAACTTCTGTTGGTTTGCCGCTGTATAAGTTCCAGCCAATAATCGCTCCGACAATTGCTTGAGATGTTGATACGGGCAGGGCTGATTGTACCATCCAATAAATACTTAAAGCGGCAGCAAGCGCAACCATAAAGGCTCCGGGCAGAGTGTTTATGTGACCTAATTTTCCTAATGTTTCGCTGGCGCCTTCACCTGCGTAAACGGCTCCGATGATGATGAATAGGGATGAGATGAGGGCGGCAGTGCGAAATTTTACCATTTTGGTGCCAACAGCCGTGCCGAAGACGTTTGCTGCGTCATTGGCTCCTAAAGACCATCCCAAAAATAAGCCGCTACTTAAGAATATGAAATAGGTTAAATCCATTAAATATCTCTTTTAATTGTGAAAATGAGAAGTTCATCGACGCAATCTTCAGCAATGTCGGCAATATCAGCAACCTCAGTTATGAGAGAATCCAGTTGCAGTTTATTGGCTAAAGGCAAATCCGAATCGAATATGGCTTCAAGCATTCTTCCCGAAGTTAGGTCTGTTTCGTGTTCCATAAAATAAACTTTTTGGGAGTAGTCGCGGACGGTTGTAAAGTCTCGAAAAAAGGCTCGCGATGCTATTGCCATATTTTCGGCACAGTCTGAAACTTGTTCGCATAAATCAATAAGGCGAGAGTGATATTCGGCGGGAATGTCCGGCTGTTCTATGTAAAATTTATAGGTTACTTCGTCAAATTTATTAATGATTTTATCTAGATTCTCGACCAAATGTAAGACGTCTCCGCGAAGATCGGGAATGAGGTTTTGTATATATAATTTATTTTCGATATCTCGACGTAAGGCATCCGCATCATGTTCGATTGTTTTAATTTGTTTGCTTAATTTGCGATAATTTTCACCGCGCTTTTCTGTTAAAAAAACATGTATTGCTTTTTTAAAAGTCATTGCTGCGTCAATGAGTTTGTCGTGGAATAAGTCTATCTTGTTTTCAAGCGATTTTGTGCGCGCGAAAAGAGAAACTTTTATATGGAACATTGTTGCTTCCTCAGATAAGTTTTTTGGTATTATTATAGTGGTAATTTATGAATAAATATTTAGCAAATTAGCCTATTATTAAAAATTATTCTATAAAAATAGGCTTGTAAATAAAATTCAGATTAGTTAAATTATGAGGTGTTTTATTATATAATAATTTAAGGATACTAAAATGAGTAAATTGAATTCACTTTACGTTTCTTTGTTGGCATTGGTTGTTGCTTTTGTGGCTTTGGGTATGAGTATTCATTACGGAGCTCAGAAAAAAGATGTCAATGTCGAAGAAACATTGAATAATAATCCGGAAATCATCATTAACGCTATGCAGAGTTATGAGCAGAAGTTAAGAGAACAGGCTGCCGCAGAAGCTCAGAAGTTGATTGAGGCTAATTTGCCTGCTTTGAATAACGATGCTAACACACCGTTTATCGGCGCTGCAGATGCTCCTGTGGTTTTAGTTGAGTTTTTTGACTTCTCTTGTCATTATTGCCACAAGGTATATCCGGCAATTAAGCAGATTGCAGAAGCCAATCCGGATATTAAAATTGTATTTAAGCCGTTGACTTTTGTTGCTCCTATTTCAAAGTATGCAGCAAAAGCTGCTTTAGCAGCTAATGAGCAGGGCAAGTTCTTTGATGTTTACAATGCTATTTTCAGTTTTGAAGGCAGACCCGATGAAGCCAAAATTGATGAGTTAGTTGCTTCAACAGGTGTTGATATGGAAAAACTGAAGGCTGACATGAATTCTTCTAAGGTTAACGGTGCTTTGAACGGCATTAGTGATTTGGCCGGAAAAATTCAGGTTAACGGCGTTCCTGCATTGTTCTTGAACGGTAAGCAACTTCAAACAATTGACGGTGCTGAAATTCAAAGACAAATTGACAGTGCAAAATAAGTCATAATTTGCTGAACAAAAAAGCAGTCTCAAACGAGGCTGCTTTTTTTTAAGGGTAAAAAAAGCTCCCTGAAGGGAGCTTTAATCTTAGGCTTTGATTTCGCCGACATACATACCAATCTTTTGGGCTGCTTTGACATAATCGCCATGGACATCCAAAAGTGTGGTTCCTTTTTTGACAACTTCTTCCAAAGAGTAAGCTTTGGCTTCGCCATCTTCCCAGACGACCATTTTATTGGTTTCGCCTTTTTCTAATAATTCAACAGCTTTGGCGCCGAAAATTGCAGCCAACATGCGGTCAAATGCTGTCGGAATACCGGAGCGTTGCAAGTGGCCTAAAGTGGTTACGCGAGTTTGAAAGTCAGGAAGACGTTTGTTGAGCTCGCTGCTCAAATATTGTCCGACGCCGCCATAAACATTTTCGCCAATGAGGTTTTTAGCGCCGATGATATGCTCTCCGTTTTCTGTTTTAATACCTTCTGAGACAACCAAAACAGCATGGTTACGACCAGAGAGTTTGACTTCCTTTAATTTTTCAACAATGGCATCGATCTTGTAAGGAATTTCAGGAACCAAACAAACATCTGCGCCACCAGCTAAGGCAGAGTGCATTGCCAAGTGTCCGGCATCACGCCCCATAACCTCCAGAATCAGGGCGCGAGAGTGTGAGCGAGCTGTGGCGTCTAAGCTATCAATAGCAGAGGTGCAAACTTGGCAAGCTGAGTTGAAGCCAACAGAAAACTCGGTAATGGGTGTATCATTATCAATGGTTTTGGGAATACCGACCATTTTAACACCGGCATTTTTGCAATAGTTGCTGACGATGTTCATGCTGCCGTCGCCGCCGACAACAACAATAGCGTCAAGTCCAAGAGTTTTTACGCCTTCTCCAAAACGTTTGGATACTTCTTCCAAAGATTCCATTTTAACGCCTTTGTTCAGAGAACCGAGGTATGAGCCGCTGATTCTCGGCCAAGGTGTGTCAGAAAAATTGTGAACGGTCAAAATTTCGTAGGCAAGGGGCTTTTCGGTTAAGCCATCCGTACCATTCTTGATACCGTAAACTTCCCAGCCCAATCTGCTGGCCGAATTAACCACGGCTCTGATGACCGCATTTAAGCCGGCACAGTCGCCGCCGCTGGTTAAAATACCAATTTTCTTTGTGTTGCTCATATAAAAACTCCTAGTTTTTCTTTATTGTTGATTTTTTTTCAAATATGCTGTATAATCTAATACAAATTTTGAGGAATTATTTCCAGCAAAAATTTTTGTTTTCATCGTTTTTTTTTGAGAAGGGGCTATTTAATGTTAAATAACGACAATTTAGGCAAACTTCAGCACCAGCTTTGTGAACTGAGACTCGAGGAGCGCCGCGTTTGTTCGGATATAAGACATTTAGTTGCCAAAAATCAGACGATTGATTTTTTTCAGGCAAAGCAGCTTAATACGCTTCGTTCAGGTTTGAAGAAAAAGATTAAGACTGTTGAAGCTCGGATTATGCCAAATATTATTGCTTAAGGCAATTTTTATATAGGAAGAAAGCTGTATTTTTTTTGCGGCTTTTTTGCTTGCATATTCTGAAAGCCTGTGGTAAAAAGCAATTCAATGTTTAACCTTTAGATAAGTTGAAAAGGGGTGATTTAAGTGGTTCAGGTTACTGTTATCGGTAATGACGTAGCTCAGTCTTTGAAAGTTTTGAAGAAGAAAATGCAACGTGAAGGTATTTTCCGCGAAATGAAGCTGAGACGTCATCATGAAAAGAACTCTGAGAAAAAAGCTCGCCGTCAGGCTGAAGCTATCAGACGTGCCCGTAAGCAGCTGCGGAAGCGCTTAGATACTGAAGGATTCTAAGTTTTAGAATTGTTGAGTAAAAAACCGTTGCATTGAGCAGCGGTTTTTTTGTGTTTATTCACATTTATAATATCCGCCGCAAGAGTATTCGCTTAAGCCTTTGCCCATTGATTTACACTCTGCTGCCGTGTAACGATATGAATCTGGACAGCAATTGGCGTATAAGTTTCCGTCATAGGGGCAAGGATCTGCCGGGAACATTCCGGAATCGCATTTTTTATATATGTATCCTTCTATTTTGCAGCGTTTTTCGTTGTCAAGCGCGTAGTTATCTGTTTGGGGGGCGTATTTGGGATTTAGCATTTGGAATTTTTTGTAATCAGCAGTGTTTTCCGTTTCAGTAATAAAACGTACATCGGCTATGGCAGAAACTGCGTTGAGCAAGATTCCTAAAAAAAGGAGTATCCGCATTTTTTTATCCTTTATAGTTATTATTTTATTTATTCTAGCATTGTAAAATTTAAATAACCATGAAAAAAACGACTGATTTTTATGTCAGTCGTTTTTTTTTAGTTGAATAGAATCAGGCTTCTGATATGCGTATAATCCGGCGGAGCATTTCGTCTTTTTTTCTGAGTTTTTGCTTTTTGAGTTCTTCAATTTTAATGCAGTTTTTCCAGATATGAGATTCTTCTTCTTTTATGACAGCATCAAGATGGGCATGCTGAATACGCAAGTTTTCGAGGGTTACAGTTTCTACTTCCATGCGGGCCTCCCTTATGTATGAATAGTATAATTATAATGCTTTTAACTGGGGATTTCTACAGTTATAGTTCATTTATAACTATATTCTAGTTTAACTCACTAATATTGCAATAAAAAATATATACTTTCAGGTATGTATGTTGAAAACCTGTTATTTTTTCAGCCAGATGTTTATCACTTTTTTCATCAAAGTAGAGAGGGGATAGTTTGATAGCTCGTTTATATTAACAAAAATGCCTTCTGTCGGCGGAATGTTTTTATGAAGGGTTTGTATGTTTAAAGTAAGTTTGATGTGGGTAAAAACATGTGAAATATTTAAGTTCGTGTTAAGAGCGTTTGGGTAAAGAGGTGTTTCGCTCCATGGAAATTCGTATAATCCGGTCAAAAGACCTGGTTCTGTGCGTTTACGAATGAAAATTTGTTTTTTGTTGTTGAAAATTAGGTAAACAAATCCATTTTTTTCGGTTTTGCTGATTTTTGTTTTGTTGGGGATTTTTTCTAAATCCGGAAGATTTTTACTTTGGCAATAGTTATTCCAAGGACATTGGTTGCATAGGGGATTTTTCGGAATACAGATGAGAGCTCCTAAATCCATTATTGCGGAAGCGTAATCGGAGGCGTGAGCGGAATCGGTTAAATCTTCTGCAAGCCGGCGGATTTTATCCGTAATTTTGTCAGTTGGTTCTGTGAGGTGATATAAACGACAGATGATGCGTGTTACGTTGCCGTCGATAACAGTTTCCGGTTGATTAAAAGCCAAAGCCAGAAAACTTGCTACCGTGTATGGTCCGAAACCTTTGAGCTTAAGAATTTCTTGCTTGGTTTGCGGAAAGTTGCCTTTATAATCATTCATAATTATTTGTGCAGTGTTATGTAGTGAGCGAGCACGAGTATAATAGCCCAAGCCCTGCCAGTAAAGATAGACTTCTTCCAGGTCTGATTGAGCTAAAGATTCAATATTCGGAAAACGTTGCATAAAACGCTCAAAGTAAGGTATGACAGTTTTAACCGTGGTTTGTTGCAACATAAATTCGGATACCAGAATCACATAAGGGTCGGGGTGTGCCCCACCTTTGACGCGCCAAGGAAGATCGCGCCCGTTGAGGTCGTACCATTTGAGAAGCAATGTAGATAAATTTGTTTTTGACATAAGCTGAGTATAGTAAAAAATATGAAAAAGTCTATGTATAAAGAAACAGGGTTTCTGATAAATCAGAAGCCCTGTTTGTGATTGTGCTTTTAAGCTCTTTGTTTCTTTGATTTTTTGGGTTTGGCAAGTTTTTTTCTTTCCAATCCCATAATCTTGCTGGTTGTCTGTCTTGTTTTTTGTTTTTGAACAGCACTTTGTTGTGATTGTCCACAGTGTCTGCGGTTCAAAGCATCGGTCTGAGGCGGATTGTTTGTGGGCAATCTTTTGGCAGAGTGTTTTTTGTCCGGTGAAGATTTTCTCCATGCAGGAACAAGTGTACAGATTGCCGGCGGGATTGTTATTCGCTCAACAAAATTAAGGAAAAATAAAAGATTAAAAAGCTTCATAACTTAATAATTTTTTTGTTAGACAATATAGTTAGTAATCTCAATAATATTCAAAAGATTTTTGAATTATATGCGCTTTGTTGAGATATTCAAGATTAAATTGATATTTAATGAAAGAAGAACTCATTATATAAAGGAGAAGACAGTCTGCAATAATGCTATCGCATTGCTTGTTCCACTGCGCGGCTGGCTGAAGCCACCGGCATACTCCCGTCTGCCTGCCGCTTGTAGTCAAACTTCCATCTGGAAGTTCGAGAAGTTTATCTAAAAAACACCATAAAAAAACCACCCATTAAGGGTGGATTTTTTATGGTCTTACTTCGTAGGTTTCGCTTATAAATAAGCTCAACAACTTCGTTTCGGTCAAAGTACTTGTAACATTTGTTTTGCACGCTGTCGCGGCTTTACAAATTAACAAGTTCTTTTCACCATACAAAAAAAGGCTCCGTTGGGAGCTTTTTTTTGTATGGTGCCCTGGAGAAGACTCGAACTTCCACTGCCTGAGGCAACATGCACCTGAAGCATGCGCGTCTACCAATTTCGCCACCAGGGCTTTGTTTCGGATATCCTTGTATCCTAATTTGCTCTAAATTGCAAGCCTTATTTCAAAAAATTATCAAGATAGCCGTATGAATTTAGGAGCAAATAACCACCTAAGCAAACTCGATAAATTACGAAAGGTAGAAAGGTGGATTTCTTTAGCCACCACATCATGCCATAGATGGCCAAGATTGAGAAAATGAAGGAGTAGGTTATGCCGTCAACAGCATAGATAATTTGTTGAAAATTTCCTGCCGTATATAATTCCCAGCCAACCAACATTCCCGCGGCGGCAATGGTCGGAATGGACAGTAACATTGCAAATTTGGCCGCTTCTCTTCTTTCCATGCCCAAAAAACGTCCCATGGTAATGGTTATGCCAGAACGGCTTGTGCCCGGAATGAGAGCCAAACATTGTGCTAAGCCAATCAGCAGAGCATCTAAAGCGCCCAAATGTTCAACTTTGCGGATGGTCATGCCGATGCGGTCGGCGATGAACAAAACGATGCCGAAGCCTAAAATTGTCCAACCGACGATGCGGCTGTCTCTTAACCATTCCATACCGTAAGTTTTCAGCGCTAAGCCGGCAATAACCGCCGGAATTGTTCCTATCACTATCAGCCAAAAAAGCTTAGCTCCGGCGTTTTTGAAGTTCGGAATAAACCATGTTTTGAATACGCCTTTTATCATAGCCCAAATTTCTTCCGAAAAATATATCATTACGGCAATGATGGAGCCGACATGCATGGCGACGTCCAAGGCTAAGCCTTGATCCGGAAAAGATGTGAATTTGGAAAATAAAATCAGGTGACCGGAAGAACTTACCGGCAAAAATTCTGTCAAACCTTGCAGGGCTGACAAAAGCAAAAGTTGGATGTTCGTCACTTCTTATACTCTTTCCTGTTTGATACCAAAAGCGTTTAAAATTCTTTTTTTGAGAGCCAGAGGAGAAATCGGTTTAACCAAATATTCCTGAATGCCCAAATCGCGAGCATCTAAAACTGTTTTTTCTTTGGTGTCAACGGTAATCATAATTATGGGCAGGTTTTTTAGGTGGGGGTTATTACTGCTTTTCAGCTCTCTTGCAAGCTCAAGTCCGGTTTTGTCCGGCATTTGCTGGTCAAGCAAAATAAGGTCTATTTTGAAGCTGTTTAACATTTCAATTGCTTCATTGGCAGAGGCGGCTTCCCGCGTGTTTTTCATGCCAATCTGGTATAGCGCCGTCTTGGTGAATGTTCTTGAAAACTTATCGTCATCAACCACCAGACAGGTTAACGTATCCCAAGCTAACTGTTTGTGCGCGTTTTCCATGATTACCTCTTCTCCGCTTTGTATTTTGTGTTAGTTTATAATAATTGTTTATAAATTAAAACAAAAATCAGCATTATTCATATGTAATAGTGATGTCGGCAAAAATCTGGTGCCGTTTAGTGTGGCGCCCCAATGCAAATGCGCTCCCGTAACACGTCCCGTTTTACCGACTTTGCCGATGATTTGTCCTTGTTTGACATAGTCTCCGACCTTGACATCAGCGCTTTTTAGGTGGGCATAAATTGTGTAAAGTTCGTGTCCGTGGTCAATGACAATTGTGTTGCCGGTATAAAAATAATTGCCGCCGCTCATCCGCACAATGCCGTTTGAGGCGGCTTTAACCGGCGTGCCTTCCGGAGCGGCAATGTCTAATCCCTGATGCGGGTTCATCTTTTTGCCGTTCATAATTCTTTGTCCGCCGAACTTTCCGCTGATGCGTCCTTCAACCGGCATAATGAAGCCTTTTTCCCAATAATTTTTATCTGTTTTATGAGCCAGAGCTTTTTTTAGGTCGCTTCTCTCTCGGGTGATTTCTTTTTGGTCTTTTTCCGAAGGGGTTACTTTCTTTTGCGGAACACCTTTGATGTTTTGAATATCCCATTTGGTCGGTGTGATGGTAAAATTGTAATCTTGTTTGCCGTTTTTGTCGGAGACGGCGGTTAGTTTTTGTTCTTTTTGTGCATCGCGCCCAAAGGCTATCAGAAAGTTTCCTGATGGCGAAACCATATATTCTTGGTTATTGAATAATATCTTAGAGGCCCCCGGAGCATAGCCTTTCAGAATCTCGCCTTGCGCTTTTTTGCCGCAGAGCTCAATTGCCTGCGCTTGAATCGGCAGAAGAGCTGCCATTAAAAAAGTCAAACAAATCGCCTTGTAATGTGTCATTTTTCTTTTTATCCGTTCTGGTTTTGATGTTGCCGTCAATAAATTTGATTTCAAGCGTCGGGCTTTTTTGGGCTTGCGCTACCGAATAAACCGTTTTTTGCCGATTATCCTTTACCCAAGCAAAACCTCGGCTTAAAACCGAATCAATTGATACTGATTCAAGTCTAAGAGCCAAATTCTTTAAATTTTCTTGCTTTTTCTCAAATATATTCAAAATATGATAAGGTTTTAGGCTTATTTGGGCAATTTGGTTTTGTTTATTGCGGAGCATATTTTTGAAAGCAAGTTCTAAGCGCTCCACTCTATCATCAAATTTTTGGCGGCTCTCGGCTAAAATTTGTTCCAAGTTCGGAATACCTCGGCTCAAGCCTTCCAAGCGGTTGCGGCGCTCTTCAAAATAACGGTTAATGCCGTTTGCCAAGCGGCTTTGTGCGGTTTGCAAAGTTGCCGAGATTTCGGCTTTAACCGGAACGGCAAATTCGGCGGCACCGGTCGGTGTGGGGGCGCGTAGGTCTGAAACATAGTCAATCAGCATCGTATCAGTTTCATGTCCGACAGCCGAAATGAGCGGAATTTCCGAATCATAAACCGCACGGATGACAACTTCCTCATTGAAAGGCCATAAATCTTCCAGACTTCCGCCGCCTCGGGCAACGATTAAGACATCGGGTCTTGGAATCGTTCCGCCTTTAGCTAGATTATTAAATCCTTTAATTGCGGCGGCGATTTTTTCGGCAGCGCCTTCGCCTTGTACCGGTGTTGGCCAAACAATAATGCGGCTTGGAAAACGGTCGCGGACGCGATGGATGATATCTCTAATCACAGCACCGCTTGCGGAAGTTACAACACCGATAATATCCGGCAGAAAAGGAATTTGCTTTTTGTGGGCTTGGTCAAACAAGCCTTCGGCAGCAAATTTTTGTTTGCGTTCCTCTAATAATTTGAGTAAAGCACCAGTGCCGGCTATTTCCATTTGCTCAATAACCAACTGATAAGAAGATTTTCCGGCAAAGGTGGTTATCTTTCCCGTGGCAATAACTTCTAAGCCATCCTCTGGTTTGAAAGTGAATTTTGAGGCAACACCTTTCCAAACAACGGCGGATAAAACCGCATTCGGGTCTTTTAGGGATAAATACCAATGTCCGGAATCGGCTCTTTTGGCGCCAAAAATCTCACCACGAATCCGCACGCGGCTAAAGGTGGTTTCCACGCATTTTTTTATCTCAAACGAAATCTCACTGACTGTGTATTCAGGCAGTTTGGGTGTTTGGGACTGCATTAGGTTTAATAAATCTTCCATTTCTTTATCCTTAAAACTTGGCGCTATTATAAAAGTGAATATTGCCTTTGTTAAGGGCAGAATTTTTATGATGTGAAAAAGTTAAAAGCATTGACCTTTGTCTATATTTATCTTATATTATCGCTTATCGATAGGCGATAATATAAGATGATACAAATTGTTAAATTGCATCTCTTATTGTTAATCTGCAGCTCTTTAAGCTTTTTGAAAAAAGGTAAAAAAATGAAAACAGAAGTTGTTGCCAATCAAGGTGTTGTCGAAATGAAGCGACTTTGTGCTAAAAATGGTATTTCTCCTATGGAACTATCACGCTATTTGAATGTTACTTGGACCAGAATTTATGAAATTATTTCCGGTAAACGCCGAATTACACCGGAAACGGATGTTCTTCTTTGTCATTTTTTTGAAGTTAAAAAGGGATATTTTGCCAAATTGCAATTGGAATATGATTTGATTTTGGCTGAACGTTCCTTACAACACAAGTTGAAAGAAATTTCTATTCTTCAAGATACGGTAAAGTCTAAAAGATAAAATTTTCTTGCGCTATATGTTTTTTTTAGCTAAATTAAAAAAACAATGTTTTATTTATTATTCACTTAAAACTATTATATTATGACGAATGAAGAAAGATTGTGCAAAATTAATTTACTTAAAGATTTTTGCACACAGCATTGCATTAATGAAGATGAGTTGTATGAATTATTTTCTCAAATGGAAATAATTAAAGAAGGTTCATCGTTAGAGATTTATTATGAAGATGGTGAAGTTTCTCGTCGGATAGATTTGGCTAAAAAACCGATTGCTTTTCGTATTAGTTCCGTATGCAAATCTCCGCTCTGTAAAGAGAGAGAGCTTTGGGTGTTGGCTCGGGTGTTAAAAAACGCAAATTTTGAGCAAGTGCAAGCTTTCATCAAAACACTTCCTAAAATTTCATCCTATTCTTGGCGTGTTCCTCAAGAGAGGGAACTGACCTATGTGTTAGATACCAAAAGACACCTTGAGGATTTGGAGAAATTGCGGTATGTTTTTTCGCTTCCTTGTTTTATTGATGATGAGCGCGATTGTTTAACTTGTTTTATTGATGATGAGCGCGATTGTTTAACTTGTTTGGATAATTCGGACCGCCTCGAATCTGTGATGTATTATTATCCAGATTTTAGGATAGAAGGGATTAATCCTACAGAGAAGCTTAGTTGGTGGGTGGTCTGCGATGCTGATTAAGTTGAAAAAAAGCCTGTTCTTTTTTGAGAACAGGCTTTTGCTTATTCTAATTCCATTATGCTATTGGCAAAATCATGAGCATTAAATTTATCCAAATCATCTATTCCTTCGCCGATGCCGATGAAATGAATCGGAGTAGGTTGTTCTTCTGCTACGGCTACCAAAATGCCGCCTTTGGCCGTGCCGTCAAGCTTGGTGATAATCAGCCCCGAAACATCTACCATTTCCTTGAAGGTTTGGACTTGTGCCAAGGCGTTTTGTCCTGTGGTGGCATCAATCGTCAATAAGGTAGCATGCGGGGCTTCGGGGATGACTTTTTTAATAACGCGAATAATCTTTTTAAGCTCATCCATTAAGCCTGCTTTGTTTTGCAATCTTCCTGCCGTATCAATAAAAACAATATCATCGCCTTGTTTTATGGCCTCAGTTAAACCATCAAAGCACAAGCCTGCGGCATCGCAGCCGTTGGGACCTTTATAAACTCTGATATCATTCCTTTTGCCCCAGACTTCCAACTGTTCAACGGCGGCGGCGCGGAAGGTGTCGCCGGCAATGAAGGAAATTTGTTTGCCTTCTTGTTTAAACTTTGCGGCCAATTTTCCAATGGTGGTGGTTTTGCCTGCGCCGTTAACCCCAACCATCAGAATAACAAAGGGCTTAATGTTGGTATCTATTGCCAGATTTTGTTCACAGGGTTTGAGAATCGTCTCAATATCTGCGGCCAGTTCGCTTCTGATTTCGGCAGAACTTGCGTCTTTGTTTAAGCGCCGCTCGCCAAATTTAGCAATAATCTTGGTGCTGGCTTTGACACCTAAGTCAGAAGTTATCAAAAGCTCTTCCAGCTCCTCTAAGGTTTGCGAATCTATTTTGCGCTTGGTGAAAATATCACTAATACCCGAGGTGAGTTTGTTTGAAGATTTTTTGAGGCCTAAGCCCAGTTTTTGGAAAAAATTAGTCATTGATAGGTTCTCCGTGTTCGCGCAAAATGCGGGCGCGCTCTTTGCGAATCTCTACAGGAATTTGCGGCATATTTGCAGCCGGTGTTCCGGGGCGCTCAGAATATGGAAAGACGTGCAGTTTGGTTATTTGGGCTTCATCAACCAATTTGACCGTATTCATAAAATTTTCATCCGTTTCGGTCGGAAAACCGCAAATAAAATCAGCTCCGAAAGTGGCTTCCGGACGAACGGCGCGAATATCGTTGCAAAGCTTGATGACATCCTCACGGCTGTGGCGGCGGCGCATCTTCTTTAAGACTTGATTGTCGCCGGACTGTACGGAAAGATGAAAATGCGGATGAATGTTTTTATATTGACCTACCAGAGCAATAAAATCCTTATCTATAGCGGCAGGGTCCAGAGAACCGAACTGCAGAGAAGGGAGGTCAGGGATTTGCTCTAAAATATGAGCAACCAAGCCGCTGAAAGAAGGTTTGTAAGAGCAAGCATCAACACCTGTTAGGCAAATCTCCTTAAAGCCTTGCGCCAAAAGCTCTTTAATCTGCTTGATGATGTCTTCTTCCTTAACCGAGCGGTTGTTGCCGCGGGCATAGGGTACAATGCAATAAGCGCAGCGATGGTTGCAACCTTGCTGAATCTGCACAAAGGCTCTGTGTCTGCCTTCAAAACCCGTAATCAGGTAGCGGTCATAATCGTCATAAGAAAAAATATCTCCGACAATGGTCTTTTCGCAAATATCTTCGGAGAGATATTTTTCAATCTCGGCTTTCTCTTTATTGCCCAAAACCAAGTCGACTTCCGGCATGGCGGCAAATTTTTGCGGAGCGATTTGTGCCGCGCAACCGGTAACAATAATGCGAGCATCGGGATTTTCTTTGCGAAGTTTGCGGATGGTTTGTCGGCATTGGCGTTCGGCCTCGCCGGTTACGGCGCAGGTGTTAACGATAATGACATTATCCAGAGCGGCAAGTTTTTCTTTTAAAACTTCCGACTCATAAGAATTTATGCGACATCCGAGTGTTACGACTTCTACCATAAAAAAATCCTCCTCCGCGCAATATAAGGCAAGAGGAGGAGAAAATCAAACCAGAAATGTGTTATTAAGCTTATTTCTGATTTCCGGCCAAATCTTTGTTTACGATTTCAATTGCTTGGTCAGAATATTCCTTAATCTTCTGAGCGCTGTAACGTAAGTCGTTATGCTCGCTTTCAGAGAGTTTGGGGTAGATTACGCCGTGAATACCGCGTTTGCCGACAACTGTTGGCAAAGAAAGACAAACATTCTTAACGCCTTCAACATCGTCATGATGGCTGGAAACCGTCAGAATAGCATATTCGTTGTTGGAGATGGCTTGGCAGATTTGGCACAAAGCACCGGCAATGCCGTAATAAGTTGCGCCTTTGCCTTCAATAATCTTATAAGCCGCATTGCGAACACAATCATCAATCTGAGCTTTAACTTCGGCGGTTAATGGTTTGTTTTCCATCAAAGCCAATTCCTCAATCTGAACAGAGCCGGCATCGCCGTTTGACCAGATTAAAACTTCGCTGTCGCCATGCTCACCCAAAACATTGGCGTGAATGGATTTTGGGGATACGCCCAAATGATAGCCTAACAAGGTACGGAAACGAGAAGTATCCAATACCGTACCGCTACCGATAACGCGTTCACGAGGGAAGCCGGAAAGCTTAATGGCAACTTCGGTCATGATATCAGCAGGATTGGAGGTGATAATCAAAATGCAATTCGGTGCATGTTGAGCAACTTGCGGGATAATGCTTTCAAAAATTTTGGCGTTGCGTCCTAACAAATCAATACGGGTTTCTCCGGGTTTTTGGTTGGCTCCGGCTGTAACAATAACAACTTCGGCACCTTCCAAATCTTCATAAGTTCCGGCTTTAACTTTATTGGCATAGGCAAAAGGAGCGGCGTGCGCAATATCCATAGCTTCTGCCTGAGCTTTCTTTTCATTTGCATCAATCAAAACAACTTTGCGAGCAACGCCTCTCATAATCAAGGCAAAAGCTGTTGCTGCACCAACCGAACCGGCACCTATTATTCCTACTTTCATTATATATCTCCTTTTTAAAATCTTGTCTGCTGCGCATTCAGAGCAATTTTGCGTGGTCTCAAAAAATTCACGTACTTTATTGTACGCTAAAATTTTTTTCGCCACTGAAATCACTCTGACTACATCAGCATCCAAGATTTTGTTTTGTGCTGCGCATTCAGAGCAATTTTGCGTGGTCTCAAAAAATTCACGTACTTTATTGTACGCTAAAATTTTTTTCGCCACTGAAATCACTCTGACTACATCAGCATCCAAGATTTTGTTTTGTGCTGCGCATTCAGAGCAATTTTGCGTGGTCTCAAAAAATTCACGTACTTTATTGTACGCTAAAATTTTTTTGCCACTGAAATCACTCTGGTTGCATCAGCATCAAGATTTTGTTTTGCGCTGCGCATTCAGAGCAATTTTGCTCATTATTCCAACTCGCATTCAGTATTTAAATTCATTTCATCTATATTTCAGGCATAATATAGAAAAAAATTTTTAGAATACAATAAAAAAGGTCATCAAAAATGATGACCTTTTTGTAATAATTTTTTTTTGTAGTCTATTCAACCGGAATTGCATCTGCCGGAATTTCGTCTTCGGAAGGTTCGGCCGCTTCTTCTACGGTGATGGCTTCCGCTTCGCTGATTGTTTCTTCATCGGCAATGGGATTGCCGTTTTCATCTACGGCAATGTCAGAGTTTTCTCCCATAGCGGCAGGTTCTTCCGTAGTTGCTTCTGCAGGAATGACTTCTTCCGCAGCAATAATTTCAGTGGGAACCGTTTGATTGCCTTGTTTAACAAAACGGCTGATGACCATTAATGCAACAATAATTAAAACGATGTAAAAAATTTTTTTCATTTGCGTTACCTTAAAACAAACCATAATTTTAACCACATATAATGATTATTTCCTTAACTTAAAATTGTCAACATGTCGTTCAAATGAGTGGAAAAATAAAAATTATCCACTTTTTTAACTGGTTGAAAGCATAGGTTTTTTCTTCTTTTTAGGGGCTTTTTTTCCTATCTTCGCAGCCTCTTTAAAAATAATGCTTGTCAAATTATATAAATTTGTGCTAACTAGTCAATCACAGGCCGAGAGGTCTGATAAATTTGTTTTAATATTTTTTGAGGTTTATCCATATGACTGATACAGCTAATCGCGTTAAGAAAATTGTTGCAGAACACCTTGGCGTTGAAGAATCTAAAGTTACTGATACAGCTAGCTTCATCGATGATCTGGGCGCAGACAGCTTGGATACAGTAGAATTGGTTATGGCTTTTGAAGAAGAATTCGGTTGTGAAATTCCGGACGAAGCTGCTGAAAAAATTCTGACTGTAAAAGACGCTATCGATTATCTTTCTAAGAACGCATAAGTCGTACAGGCTTTGTACAATTGATGAAACTCGCTTGACTAAGCGAGTTTTTTCATATAAAAAAACGTTAATTGTGCAGATGTTTTAGGATGTCTGCTTTATGTTATAACTTATTCGGAGTTAATTAATGAGAAGAGTTGTTGTTACCGGACTTGGTATGGTTTCTCCTTTCGGTAGAGGTGTGGATTTTAACTGGAAAAATATTTTGGAAGGTAAATCCGGTATCAGAAAAATTGATAGTATTGATTTGAAAGATATTCCGTGCAAAATTGCCGGTCAGGTACCTTTCGGCAAAGAGGCCAATCAGTTTGATCCGGACACTGTTATGGCTCCTAAAGATCAGAAAAAGGTTGATAAGTTTATTCTCTACGGTTTGGCAGCCGGCGGTGACGCTATTGAAGATTCCGGTTGGAAACCAGAATCTGATGAAGATCAATTCCGCTCAGGCGTGATGATGGGTTCCGGTATCGGCGGTTTGCAGACAATTTATGAAAACTCGGTGATATTTAACGAATCCGGTTGTCACAAAATGTCGCCGTTCTTTATTCCTGCTTGCTTGATTAATATGGTTTCGGGCAACCTTTCAATCGCTTATAAGTATAAAGGACCGAATCATGCTTGTGTTACCGCTTGTTCTACCGGTACGCACGCTATTGGTGATGCAATGCGTATTATTGCCATGGGCGATGCCGATGTTATGGTTGCCGGTGGTGCCGAATCTGCGGTTAATGTTTTGTCTTTGGCTGGTTTTTCTCGCTTGCGTGCGGTTACAACCTCTTTCAATGATACCCCTGAAAAGGCTTCTCGTCCTTGGGATAAGGAACGCAGTGGTTTTGTTATGGGTGAAGGATCCGGCGCTTTGGTTCTGGAAGAGTTGGAACATGCCAAAGCTCGCGGTGCAAAAATTTATGCCGAAGTGGTTGGTTATGGTATGAGCGGTGACGCTTATCATATTACCGCACCTTCCGGTGATGGCGCTTATCGTGCAATGAAGCAGGCTGCCGCTCATGCTAAAGAGCATGGTATTGAGCTGAGCGATATCGGTTATATCAATGCGCACGGAACATCTACTCCGGCCGGTGATGTCGGTGAGGCTTTGGCTGTTGAGCGTTTGTTCGGTGATAATATGAAGAATGTTTCCATGTCTTCAACAAAGTCTGCTATCGGTCACTTGCTTGGTGCTGCCGGTGCAGTTGAGGCTGTATTGTCTGTTAAGGCTTTGCAGGATCAAATTTGTCCTCCGACTTTGAACCTTGAGAATCCTGCTGATGAGGTTGCTCATATGGATTTGGTTCCGTTAAAAGCTAAACCGAAGGCTTTGAAGGCAGTTATGTCCAACTCGTTTGGTTTCGGTGGAACAAACTCTTCATTGATTTTCAAAAAATATGAAGCTTAATTTTTGGGCTGAAAAACACTGATGAAAAAGATTATAGCAATTATTTTGGTCGTTTTGTCGGTGTTTGCTTATTGGCAAATTAAGGAGTGGATTGCACAAAGCGGTCCGCTCCTTAATGTTGTTAATGTGGTTGTGCCCAAGGGAGCATCGTTAAATACGGTTGCGCTGAAGCTTGAAGAAGCTCAGGTTATTGATAAAGCTTGGTTGTTTAAGATTCTGGCCAGAGTGAATGGTTTGGATAAACATTTGAAGGCCGGAGAATATCAGTTTGAGCCTGGAGTTTCTTTGAAACAAGCGATGGATAAGATTTCTAAGGGCGAAGTCTTTTTACGCAAAATTACCATTCCCGAAGGCCTGACCAGCGGGCAGATTATGTATCTGATTGCGACTTATCCGGGGTTGGAAGGTGAAATTGATATTGATGTCAAGGAAGGTGAGCTTTTGCCGGAAACTTATAGCTTTGAGTTGGGAGCAAGTCGCAACAGCGTTATTTTACAGGCCAAGGCAGCGATGAGGAAGACCTTAGAGGAGGCATGGGCTGAAAGAGATGATGATTTGCCGATTAAAAATATATCTGATTTGCTGACTATGGCATCCATCATTGAAAAAGAAACGGGAATCGCTGATGAAAGGCCTTTGGTGGCTTCGGTTTTCTTAAACCGTTTGCGTAAAGGAATGAGGCTGCAAACAGATCCGACGGTGATTTATGCCATTACGGAAGGGGAGACTTCTTTCGGACGCAGCTTAAAAAAGAAAGATTTGAAAATAGACAGCCCTTATAATACGTATCTGAATTATGGTTTGCCTCCGGGACCGATTTGTAATCCGGGGCGCGAAGCGATTATGGCGGCGGCTCATCCTGCTCAAAGCGATTTTTTGTATTTTGTAGCTGATGGCAAAGGCGGGCATAGGTTTGCCAAGAGCTTAAGCGAGCATAATCGGAATGTGAAGGCTTGGGTTAAATCTATAAGAAAATAAAATTTTAATTTACAATTTAGACAAAAATGTTTAATGTAACGCATATTTATTTATAAGTATGCGTATTGTATCATTTTAATATTTTAGATTATGAAAATTTTTATTTTTATTGTCTGCATTGTTTTGGCGGCGAGTTTAGCTTATTGGATGACTTTGAGATTGTTAAAACATAAAAAAGTTCATCCGCGCGTGCCTGCGATGTTGTTAAACATTTTGACCTGTGTCTTTATTACGGAGATAGCGGTCATTGTGAATGAGCCGACGCATCTTGAAAGCTGGATGTGGACAAATTGGGTTATTGTTGCCGTGGTATGGTTTATCTATATGTGCGGCAAGCATTTAAAAACAAAACAAAAATAATAATTATTATGAACAAAGAAGAAAGAAAAGAGCGACTGAAAGAGTTGCTGATTAAAGAATTCAGAGTGGTAATCGCTAAGTCTGACATCAAGGACGAAACGGAGCTTATTATGCTGGGAGTTGATTGGTATGATATGCTTTATCTGGCCGAATTGATAGAAGACCAACTGAATGTTTATTTGCCTTATTGTTGGGAAAAGGATGTTGAAACATTTGGCGATTTGGTGAAAGTGGTTGAAGAATTTGCTTGACGCAAAACAGAAAAAGAAAAGGTTTTTATCGGTTACGATAAAGACCTTTTTTTGTTTTTAAGCGTTGCCTTTGGTTTCCATCATCATCGGATAAAGAGCTTGTTTGGGGTCCATGCCTTTGGTCAGCACGACTTTGAAAATCGGGTACATTCTTTCGCATTCTTTGATGGCTATGTCTATGATTTGGGAGATTTTGTTTTCAACCATTTCTTCTTCATCGTTGATGATAACCGAATGTTTGAAAACCGGCATATTTTGTTCGGTCCAGTAAGAAAAATGACCAACCCAGAGTTCTTCATTGGCCAGAGCCAGAAGCTCAAAAATCTTGCTGCGATCCTCAATGGTGCTTTCAATATCCATCAGGCAAGAAAGATGCAGACAGCGCATATTTTGTTCCCAGGCAAAGAAAAGGAGCATGTTGTTCCATTTGCCCTGAACCTCAACCACAACTTCGTTAATCCCGCGGCGCTCAAGCTCAAAAGAGCGTGTGCTGAATATGGTTTCTATCGTATCAATGGGATTATTGGGAAGGGCTAAATTCTGTGCCGGATTCATTGTGAACTTCTCCACCGAAGGGTTAAAATGGTTGCTCGCGTTGTCGTATGAAAACAGATTGCATTACCGAGTCGCAGATTACAATAAATTAAAAAAAGTTTTCCACCTTATTTGAAAAATAAAAAATTTCTAAAACAAAAATTTATTTTAAATCAGCCACTTAACACACAGCGGTGTAAATTGAAATTTTTTAGGTGTGGATATATATTTTTTTGTTAATATAGTTTTAATCATTAATACAAAAAAGGAAGTTTGAAATGATGACAGGTCTTAATTTTCCGGATATTTCGCCGATTATGTTTTCAATCGGTCCTTTTGCCATTCGTTGGTATTCTATGGCTTATTTGTTCGGAATTTTAATCGGTTGGTATTTAATCGGGCGGAATGTTAAGAAATATGATTTGGGTTTGAGCAAAGCCAATATTGAGGACCTGATTTTTTATTTGACTTTGGGAATTATCCTTGGTGGTCGTTTGGGGTATGTTATTTTTTACGGAAAAGGGTATTTTTTAGAAAATCCGCTTCGGATTTTTGCTCTTTGGCAAGGCGGGATGTCTTTTCATGGCGGTGTCTTAGGCGTTGTTACAGCATTATGGTTGTTTGCCCGAAAAATTAATTACAGTTTTTTACAGATGACGGATTTGGTTGTGTTGTACGCACCTATCGGTATCTTTTGCGGACGTATTGCTAATTTTATTAATGATGAACTTTGGGGCAGAGTTACCGATGTGCCTTGGGCCGTGCGTTTTCCAAGCGGTGGATATTTGCCCAGACACCCCTCCCAACTTTATGAGGCCTTATTTGAAGGTTTGGTTATGTTTGTTATCCTGAATTTTTTGTGGCGTTATGAATGGATACGTAAGCGTCATGGCTTTGTTTCAGCTCTGTTTGTGGCTTTGTACGGGGTGTTTCGGATTGCGATGGAGCAATTTCGGGAGCCGGACGAGCAAATGGGCTTTTTCTTCAATGGGATTACCATGGGACAGATTTTATCAGTACCGTTGATTGTACTTGGTTTGAGTGTTATGGCGTGGTTGTCTCGAGATGAGAAACGTTAAGCTTTTGAAGTTACATTTTGGGTAAATTTATAGGTCTTTTGCAGTGCTTTATGCGCGCGGACCAAAACTTCAAAGGTGTTGGCATCGCTTCTTTTCTTTTCTGAGACGGCGCAGGATACTGTTAGTTTTAGAGGCTTTTTGTGATGTCCCAAGATAAATTCGGCAGAAGCGATGGCGCGGCGAATCTTTTCTAACCTGTCAAAGCCTTCATTCTTGTCTTCTTTTTTGAAGATGATGACAAATTCGTCCGGTGTATAACGATAAACCTGATTATCGACCTCCGTTTCCGTAATGCGGTTGGCTATCATTTTGGTCAAGGCATTTTGTCCCGAGCGTCCGAAGACTTGTCCGAGTTTGTCGTAGTCGTCAATGCAGACGATGCCGACAGAATATTTGAGCGGAAAATTTTTTGCATTAATGACGAAGGCTTTGCGGCTGGATAGCCCGGTCAGAATATCAGAATAAGTCGTATGGTAGATATCTTGGATAATGGCGATAAATATCGTTAAAATGGCGGCTGAGAAGAAAATGGTTATGGCAGAGGGAAGAAAGGCGTAATAGAAACCTAAAAAGATTTCAAAACCTGCAAAAAATAAAGCTGTTTCACCGATGCTGCCGGTTAATGACGAACGAATGAAGAAAGCTATGAGCATAATCGAAAAGAGGATAAGGCTCAAACTGTTCAGACCTGAGAAGGCTGCCGTGTCTATATTCCAATTCGGAGCAAGACCTACCTTGCTTAATTTTTCCGCAATAGCAAATTGAGCAAAAACGGAAAGAAGAAGCCAAACGTTATCTTTTTGCAGTAGCTTTCCTTCTGGTAAAAAGTAAAACACAATGAGATTTATCGGGGCAAAAAAGCATAGGTGCAAGTATTCGGTTGAGGTTTGGAATGTTTCTCCGCTTTCTTTTTTGATATAATTGATAAAAATGTAGCTTAAAAGAGTTGTTAAAATAAAGAAAACAGGTTTACGCGTGTCAAAATATAAGAGGATCAGAAAAGATCCAAAGCATAAAACATAAAATAGGCTGTGTAGGGTAAGCAACCCATTTTCAGCCAGAGGGTTTGTCGCATAGAAACCTATGACAGCAGCTCCGAAAAGAAATGCCGGAAGAAGCGTGTTCTTTAGCAAAGGTAAAATTTTTTCTGGACTTATGTTTAGTTTGAGCACGTTTTTTCTCCTCAAGCAAATATAAGTCAGAAGAAGTTTAAATTTTATTTACGCATTTTAAAATAGAGCTGTCGCCGTAAGAATAAAAACGGTATTTATGCTCCATGGCGTAACGATAAGCTTTTTGCATACGTTCCGTGCCGGCGATGGCGCAGATAAGCATAAACAGCGTGGATTTCGGCAGGTGAAAGTTCGTGATGATATAATCAATGATTTTGAACTTGTAGCCAGGGGTGATGAAAATATCCGTTTCTCCGGTGAAGGGGTGCAAAACGCCTTTATCATCAGCGGCACTTTCAAGCAAGCGCAGAGATGTCGTACCAACGGCAATTATGCGTTTTCCATCCTTTTTAGCCTGATTTATCACATCACAAGCTTCGGGGGTGATGATGCCGTATTCGGCGTGCATTTTGTGGTCTTTGGTATCTTCTACCTTAACAGGCAAAAAAGTTCCCGCGCCGACATGCAGGGTTAAGAAAACTTTTTTGACGCCTTTTTTTTCCAAAGCATCTAAAACGCGTTGCGTGAAGTGTAAACCTGCTGTCGGGGCAGCTACGGCTCCTTCATGTTTGGCATAGACGGTTTGATAATCTTCTTTGTCGTTGTATTTGCTCCAGAGACCTGTGGTGGGTTTTTCTCTCTTAATGTAAGGAGGCAAAGGCATGGAACCGTATTTTTCCAGATAATGAGCCAAATCTTTCGGATCGCAATTAAATTTGAGTAAAACGCCTTCTTCGCCGTTTTTCTCCAGAACTTCAGCACTAAAGTCCGAATCTTTGGCGGTGATTTCGTTTGTGTAGAAAAAGACGGTGTCGCCAACATGTAAGCGTTTGGCATTTTTGATAAAGGATTGCCAGCGGATGCCGTCAACCGGATGATAAAGCGTTACTTCAACCAGAGCCTCGCCGCGTTGTCCGTATAGGCGAGCGGGAATGACCTTGGTATCATTAAAAACCAAGACATCTCCTTCCTGCAAGATTTCCGGGAGCTCGTAAAAAATACGGTCAGTTATCTTATCTTCTTCAGATAAGTCCAGAAGTTTGGAAGTATCTCTCGGGTTGGCCGGTTTATCTGCAATCAGGCTGCGGTCTAAGTCAAAATCAAAAATATCCACTTTCATGCTTTTTCGTCCTTTATTTTCAAGCTGTTATATTATATAAACTTGCCAGACGCAAGTTATTTTTAAGGAGCAAAAAGAAAATGAAAATCGCTTATCAGGGCGTGGCCGGTGCATATTCTCATATTGCCTCAATGACGGTTTATCCCAATGAAGAATATGTGCCTTGTGATACATTTGAAAAAGCTATGAAGATGGTGGCTGAAGGCGAAGTTGATTTGGCTATGATTCCGGTGGAAAATTCTAATGCCGGACGCGTTTCTGACGTGCATTTTTTGTTGCCGCAGACCGGTTTGCATATTATCGGAGAGTTCTTTTTGCCCGTGCATCATCAGCTTTTGGTTTTGCCGGGGACCAAGCTTGAGGAGGTTAAGACCGCGTCTTCTCATCCGCAGGCTTTGGCTCAATGCGCTAATTTTTTGAAAGAACATAACATAAAACCCGTTGCCAGAATTGATACGGCCTTGAGTTGCCAAGACGTGCTGAAATTTCAGGATAAATCCATTGCGGCGATAGCTTCGGTTTTGGCCGGAGAAATTTATGGTTTGGAAGTGGCTGCCGCCAATATCGAAAATGCACAAAATAATACAACTCGTTTTTTGATTATGGCAAAGGAACCGAAAGTTCCCGAAGATGATGGCGGTACCTTTATTACTTCTTTTATTTTTAAGGCAAAAAATATTCCGGCGGCTTTGTATAAGGCTTTGGGCGGTTTTGCTACAAACGGTATTAATATTACCAAGCTGGAGAGCTATTTGTTGGAGGGAAAATTTGTATCTGCTCAGTTTTTTGTTGAGATAGAATCGCATCCTGGCAGAAAAGCTTTTCAAAATGCGTTTGATGAGCTGAAATTCTTTTCCGAATCAATCCATGTTTTGGGAACATATAAGGCTAATCAGTATAGGTATTTATGATGAAGCAGTTTGTTATTTTTGATACGGAATATGCCTCTTGGGACGGTTTTTTGACCGATACGCCCGAAAATAAGAAAAAAGCGGAAATAGTGCAAATTGCGGCGTTGAAAGTTAATGTCGATGATTTGAGCGTGGCGGAAGAATTTAATGTTTATGTTAAGCCGCATTTCAGACCTAAGCTTACGGAGTATTTCATCAAACTGACCGGAATTACGGATGAAAAATTAGCGGCGGAGGGGATTGGCTATTTAGAAGCTTACGAACAATTTAAGTCTTTTGTCGGGGATTGTATTTGCTTCTCTCACGCATGGAATGAGCCTGCCAAAAGTTTGTCTGACGGCAGAGTTATGCAAGATAATTTGGAGTTGTGGGGCAAAAAAGATACTCAACACCCGGATTTTCGAAATCTTGCGCCGTGGTTTAAGCGCGAGTATGCGCGTAGGGGACTGAATATTAGTCAACAATGTTCCGGTGAGGTGGCGCGCCTGCTGGGCGGCGCAGATGAGCTCACATCCTTAAATTTGGATGTTCATAACGCACTTTATGATGTGTATTCTCTTTTAATCGGTTTGCGCAAGCTAGGATTTGCGCTCAATGATGAAACGTGCCAATTCCTTTAGGGTTTTGGCTTTGTTTCCAAAAATATCAAGGACTTGTTCTGCTTCAGAAATGAAATCTTTGGCGATTTGCTTAGCTTTAGGTAAGCCATAAATGCTGACAAAGGTTATTTTGCCTTGTTCGGCATCTTTATTGAGTTTTTTGCCGACGATGGTTTGGTCGCCTTCAACGTCTAAAATATCATCAGCAATCTGAAAAGCTATGCCGATGCGGCGCGAATAATCTATCAAAGCCTGATATTTTTCGCCTTGGGCATTGCCAAGAACGGCTCCGGCTTCGCAAGCGTAACGAAGCAGACGTCCGGTTTTCATTTCTTCAATGTTTTTGATGAGCTTTTCGGCATTCATGGGGTTTTTGAGGTTTTCGGCATAAATATCAAGCATTTGACCGGCAATCATACCATCGAAAGCACCGGCGGCTTCCGCCAACAAACGTACCAAACGGCTGCGGATAACCGGACGGGGATGGGTCTTTTCATCGCTGATGATTTCAAAGGCATAAGTTAAAAGTCCGTCTCCGGCCAAGATGGCGGTGGCTTCATCAAATTGTTTGTGGCAGGTGGGTTTACCGCGGCGCAAATCGTCATTGTCCATTGCCGGAAGGTCATCGTGAATCAGTGAATATGAATGCAACATTTCAAGAGCTACGGCGGTGCGGAAAGATTTTTCTGCAGGAATGCCAAACAGCGCGGCACATTCGGTTACCAAAAACGGGCGTAAGCGTTTGCCACCGTTCATGACCGAATATTCCATAGCCTGAACAACTCTCTTCTCCGGACCATTCGGAAGCGGAAAAAATTCCCCCAAACGGCTGTTGAAATCTTGGGTAAAGGTTGAGAGTTTTTCTTGAATGTCGGTCATAACAATAGTCCTGTTTTATTCTTCTATTTTATCAAGCTCGCTTAATTTCATTTCACCTTCAGGGGAAATTTCAATCTTTTCAATTTTTAACTGTGCAGCTTTGAGTTTGGTTTCGCAAAGTTTTTTCAAGTTAACGGCGCGTTCATAAGCAGCGACAGCGTCGTCTAGTTTAATGCGACCGCTTTCAAGTTCTCTGACCAGGTTCTCAAGCTGCAAAAGAGCTTCTTCAAAGCTCAAGTCTTTTATGTTTTGTTCTTCCATAATTGTCCTTATCCTTTTTGTTTGTGCTATCATATTATAATAATTTTCATCTGGCAACTCGGAATATAAACTTTCGGATATCATCAACAAGTATATATATCAATTGGTTTGTCTAGAACTGTTTTGCGGCATTGAAATGTGCTAAATTAGAAACTGGTAAATGAGGGAGAAAAGCAATGAAAAATTTAGCAATAATGCCAGGTTCGAAGTTGCTGAAAGCAATGGGAAATGCCAGAAGATTGGAGATCTTGTATTATTTGATGCAAGGTGAGATGAATGTTTCTGAGCTGGAAAAAGTTGTTGGGCTCAGTCAATCGGCGCTCTCTCAGCATTTGGCTGTTTTACGCGCCGAAAATGTGGTGAAAACAAGACGCGTGGCACAAACAATTTTTTATTCCATTAAAAGTGAAAAAGCTTTGAAGATATTGCAATTATTGGACAAGATTTATAACCAACCATATAAATAAAAGAAAGCCGGAATTAGTTTCCGGCTTTTTTTATGAGTTCAATATTGCGTTTGGTCGGGTTATATGAAATGCTTAGTTCTCCGCTGCGTAAAGCCAAGGCATCAGAACCAAATATTTCTAACCGCCAGCCTTTGAGTATGGGGTTTTCAGTATTGGCAGAAACGGCAAAGTTCTTTAAATCCTCATCAGAGGCAATGAGTTTGGCAACAACCCCTTGTTCTTGGGCACGAATTTTTAACAGCATGCGCAAAAGCTCATATAATGCATTGGCGCCGTTGGGTAGGAGTTTGTCATGTTCCGGTTTGATATAGGCGGAAGAAGGAATCTGCAAGGCGATATTAATAACATCAAGAATTTCATCTCCGAGTTTGCCGGAGACAACGTCTTTGCGGATGTTGCGAATCTTTTCTAATTCTTCCTTAGAAGTAGGACAGGCAGCGGCAATGTTGATGAGACAGTCATCTTTAATTATGCTTTGTCTGGGTGTGTTTTTGTTTTGTGCGCGACGTTCACGCCAAGCTGCCAGTTCTCGCAGAATTGTCAAAACTTTGCTGTTATGAGAGCGATGTCTGATTTTTTGCCAAGCATCCTCAGGGCGGACAATATAGGTATCCGGTGATTTGAGTATGGCTATTTCTTCATCCAACCAATGCAGACGTCCAGTTTCAGATAGTTTGTTTTGCAAAAAGGTGTAGATATTAACCAGATGCGTTACGTCCGAAAGCGCATATTCCAGTTGTTTGGTGTCCAACGGGCGCAAGCTCCAATCCGAAAGACGGCTGCTTTTATCTAACTGGATGCCTAAAACGCTTTTGACCAGATTTTCATAGCTGACGGCCTCGCCAAAACCGCAAACCTGAGCGGCAATTTGTGTGTCAAACAAAGGTTCGGGAATAAAGCCGCTTTGATTATAAATAATTTCGATATCCTGACGTCCGGAGTGGAAGACCTTAGTGATGTTTGGATTTTTCATTAAGGTAAAAAAGGCGGATAAGTCTATGTTCTCGGCCAAGGGGTCAATGATTGCCGCGTGATTTGGCGAGGCAACCTGAATAAGGCAGAGTTTGGCATAATAGGTTTTTTCGCGCAGAAATTCTAAATCTACGGCAATAAAATCTTCATTTATCAGCTCTTGGCAAAATTCGGTTAAAGCTTGGTTGGTGTCAATTAATCTCATTATAATCTAATCCGCTTCTTTATGTTGGTGATTGATGTTTAATATTTTTTTGAGGTTGTTGCAAGTTGTTTTTGTTTTTCTTGAAGTTTTGCTTGCATTTGGGCTGATTTAGTTCTAACAATTAAGTCTAAAACAAATAATTAAAATAAGAGGTTTTTTATGAGTAGCTATCGTACACATACCTGCGGCGAACTCAGAAGTTCGGACGTTGATAAGGAAGTTAAGCTTGCGGGATGGATTCACCGCAAGAGAAATTTGGGTAATCTGTGCTTTGTGGATTTGCGAGACCATTACGGAATCACGCAATGTGTGTTTGACAGCTCTTCAGATTTGTTTGAAAAGATTGAGGCTATTCGTCCCGAATCGGTTATCGGAATTTCGGGCAAGGTTATGATGCGCGAGAGCATTAACAAAAATATTCCGACCGGCGATATTGAAATTAAGGTCAGCGCTTTGGAAGTTTATTCCGAGGCGGAGGTTTTGCCTTTCCAAGTTGCAATTGAAGATGACGCGCCGGAAGAAATGCGCCTGAAATATCGTTTTTTGGATTTGCGCAAAGATCGTATTCATAAAAATATTTTGTTGCGCTCGGCGGTTATTCAGCGCTCTCGCGAGTTGATGCGTGAGCAGGGCTTTACTGAATATCAAACCCCGATTTTGACAGCTTCTTCTCCGGAAGGCGCACGCGACTTTTTGGTGCCCTCCCGCATCAATCCTGGAAAGTTTTATGCTTTGCCGCAAGCACCGCAGCAGTTTAAGCAGCTTTTGATGGTTTCGGGTTTTGATAAGTATTTTCAAATTGCTCCTTGTTTTAGAGATGAAGACCCCAGAGCAGACCGCTCGCCGGGTGAGTTTTATCAGATGGATATGGAAATGTCTTTTGCCACACAAG
>CALXVR010000013.1 GCA_944392155.1 uncultured Alphaproteobacteria bacterium
AGTTCGCGTTTCCAGCCACAAAAAAAGCTCCGTAAAAAAACGGAGCTCTTTTCGTAACTGGCGCGCCCTAGACGATTACTCTGCGCTATAGCTTGAGTTGCACAGGCGCAATTTTTGCCTTCGGCAAAACCGGCGATACCCGCGTCTCGCCTATTGCTGGTAGTCAAACGTCTGTCTCAGACGTTCAAATCGTAAGTTCGCGTTTCCAGCCACAAAAAAAGCTCCGTAAAAAAACGGAGCTCTTTTCGTAACTGGCGCGCCCTAGACGATTCGAACGTCTGACCCACAGCTTAGAAGGCTGTTGCTCTATCCAGCTGAGCTAAGGGCGCATGGATAACTTAAAATCTGAGACGGAATATAAACTTATCCGCTCTTTAAGTCAAGCGTAAAAATTTGGATATTATTTTTAATTTTTTTGATATTTAAAAATCATATATAAAACAATACCACCAAAGATTATTCCGATAAAATTAAAGAGAACCATTTGTATTGAACGCAGATAAATTCCGTAAACAAGCCAACATCCAAGACCTAGGTTATATATGATGTAACTTGCTTTTGATAAATTTTGAACTTGTTTGCTTCTTATGGTCTTTAGCGTTTGGGGGAGAAAACATACGGCAGTGCAAATTCATGCCAAATATCCTAAAATTTCAGCTCCGATATTCATAATTGATTCCTTTTTACCTCGGTTTGCAACCACAGTAATTTTGTGAATATAAATTAAGCTCTTTTATCAGCTTTTCTCTCAAATCCTGCATGCCGTGTTTGCGCCCCTCAATATGTACATATTCAACATTTGTTTCTTTGGAAGCTTTATCAGCAGCCTCGTTAACTTGTTCCAGATTTTTGTATCTGGAAACGCCTAAAACCGAGGCAACGGCGTCAAAACCATTGGCTTTGGCATATTCCATTACTCTTTTGAGCCGCAAATGAAAACAGACAGAGCATCTTTTGCCTCTTTCAGGCTCATTTTCTAAGCCTTGAGTGGCCTCACACCAAAGGTCGTTATCATATTCCAGCTCAATAAAGGGAATATGATAAAGCTCACAAACGCGTTTGTTTTCTTCCAGACGTTTTGTATATTCCGCTAAAGGGCGGATGTTGGGGTTATAAAAAGCTACTGTCAGGTTGAGCCCTGTTTCTGCAGCTTTGGCTATGACAGCGCAAGAGCAGGGGGCGCAACATGACAGTAGCAATATTTTTTTGTTTTCCGACATCTTATCTTTTAGAAACTTCTAGTTCGTTAAGATATTTTTCGGCTTCCAGGGCAGCAATACAGCCGCTACCTGCCGCAATAATAGCCTGACGATGATGCGGATCTTTGATGTCTCCGGCAGCAAAAACGCCTTTAACGCTGGTTTCGCAACTATCCGGTTGGGTGGCAATATAACCTTCTTCATCTAATTTAAGATGACCTTTGACCAAATCTGTGTTTGGATGATGCCCGATGGCAATGAAGACGCCGTCAACGGCTAAGTCAGAAATATTATCCGTTTTAACATTTTTGAGTTTCAGTCCGGTAACGCCAAGCGGTGTATCCGTGCCGACAACTTCTGCGACGACGCTATTCCAAGCTACATTGATTTTTGGATTTTGTTTAACGCGTTCTTGCATGGTTTTATCTGCTCTGAATTCATCACGACGATGAATAATCGTTACGCTTTTGGCAAAGTTGGTCAGATATAAAGCCTCTTCCAAAGCCGTATTGCCTCCGCCGACAACCGCAACATTACGGTTGCGATAAAAGAAACCGTCGCAGGTGGCACAAGCTGAAACACCGAAACCTCTGAACTTGGTTTCACTGGGGATTCCTAACCAACGTGCGGAAGCGCCTGTGGCAATAATTAAAGAATCGCTCACAAAAGAATTGGCATTTTCTGAAGAACAAACAAAAGGACGATGATCAAAGTCGATTTCCGTAATCGTATCATCAATAATTTGAACACCCAAGTTTTGAGCTTGTTCGCGCATACGCTGCATTAACTCGCCGCCCTGAATCGGGGTCGGAAAACCCGGAAAATTTTCAACCTCTGTGGTAATGGTTAATTGTCCGCCGACTTGAGTTCCTGAAACCAAAATCGGTTTTAAACCGGCACGAGCCGCATAAATTCCGGCAGTGTAACCGGCAGGTCCTGAGCCGATGATGAGTATTTTTGATTTATATTCAGCCATTTTTTTATATTCTCCGTTATTTAATTTTCCTTACTATAAAACCGATATTTTTATTTTCAAGAACTTCTGAAACTTGCTCTGATAAGTTATTAATTTTAAAGAAAAAGCCGACAATTGTCGGCTTTTTCCCGTAAAACTGACTTATTTATAAACAACGTCCAAAATTTCAAAGGATTTTTTGCCTCCCGGAGCGACATATTCGGCAACATCACCGACTTCCTTGCCAATCAGGGCCTTTGCTAAAGGTGAAGAGAGCGAGATTTTGTTCTGTTCAATATTAGCTTCATAGTCACCGA
The DNA here is from genome assembly GCA_944392155.1 of uncultured Alphaproteobacteria bacterium. Lineage (GTDB taxonomy): Bacteria > Pseudomonadota > Alphaproteobacteria > RF32 > CAG-239 > Scatacola_A. The sequence goes on from CALXVR010000013.1 coordinate 2,472, forward strand.
CGATTTGGTAAGATTTTTCAGCGTCCGTATCCTCATCAACAACGACAACGGTTGCGCCAAAACGAATGACGCTGCCTTTGTTTTGAGAGGGATCAATAACCTGAGCACGGCTGATAACAGCTTCCAACTCTTGAATACGGCCTTCAATGAAGCTTTGTTTTTCTTTAGCTGCGGAATATTCGGCATTTTCGGACAAATCACCGTGGGAACGAGCTTCCGCAATGGCGGCAATGATATTCGGGCGGTCAACGCCTTTGAGGTGCTTTAATTCAGCTTCCAGAGCCGTAAAACCATCTTTTGTCAAAGGAAATTTATCCATTTTTATTACTCCTTCATTATTCCAAAAAAAACAATGCAGCCTGCCAAAGATTTGGCAGAGCGGCATTTTAAAAAAGTTAGAAAAATCAAGCTGCGATAAACTTTGATTTATCACAGCCGTCTTTTGTGTTAATTTCTTGTAATATAACACGGAATTAAAATACTGCAAGCTTTTTTATTTTTTGCTCGGATAGATTGTATAAAGTTCTGTACAAAAGTTTGAGGAATGGTATAACTAAAAAGCTAAATGCTTTGATTTTAAAGGAGAAAAACAGTGAAAAAAACTTTATCTTGCTTCTGCTTTGGCCGTAGCCATGGCTTTTTCTTCCAACGCAATGGCTGTTGACAGTACAGGTTGCGGTTTGGGTTCTATGGCTTGGAGAGGACAAAGCGGTGTTGTTCCTCAGATTTTGGCTGTTACGACAAATGCTTCTTTCGGAAACCAGACTTTCGGTATTTCTTCAGGAACATCCGGTTGTGATCAAAACGGCAGAATTACAGGTGGAACACAACGTATGGTTTTGAACTTCTTGGAAAATAATATGGAACAATATGCTCTGGATGCATCCAGAGGCGAGGGTGAGACTTTGGATACTTTAGCCGGTATTATGGAAGTTGATAAAAATGTGTTGGCAACAAAAGTTCATGATAATTTTGCTCTCATTTTCCCGCATGATGATGTAGATGCCGTTGAAGTTACTTTGAATCTCTTTAAAGTAATGAACGCTTAGTTGATTTCTTATGAGCCGCTCAGACGTTAGAATGGGCGGCTTTTTTATATCTGTCTGAATGTTATGAAAAAATTTTTTGCGGTTTTGATGTTTGTCGGGTTATGGTCTATGCCGGTTGCCGCCGGTGTGGAGGATAATCCGCAATGGTTGGCTCTCGGGCATTATCGACCGCAGTTGTTCGGTGGTGTTGAGAGCACGATTGATACACCGAATTTTTTCTTGGCAGAAGACGGAAAAGTTAATCCTAAGTCTGAACTTGAGGCGACAATAGCTTTATTTGAGGAAAATAAGGATGTTGATAGAATCTGTATTTTTCCGGCGCGTTATAAATTTTTAAAAGCTCAGGGTTTGGTTGCGCAAGATTTTCCGAAATGTGAGGAATTTGAAGAATTTAAGAAAGATTTGCATCCTGCAGGAGTTACGCTCCTTTTTACGGATGCTTATATGAATAATCCGTCTTCTTTATTTGGGCATACATTAATCAGAATTGATACGTCGCGCAAGGGAACACAACTTTTGGCGCATGGTGTGAACTATGGGGCTTTTACGGCAGGGCAGGAAAACGCCGCTCTTTTTGCAATTTTGGGCTTAACCGGCGGTTTTTACGGTGGTTTTACGGTCAAACCTTATTATGACATTATTAATACTTATAATAATATTGAGAATCGTGATATTTGGGAATATAGCCTTGATTTAACCCCCGAAGAGTTGGATATGTTTGTGGCACATTTGTGGGAAGTTGGGCAAACACAGACAAGGTATTTCTTTTTTACGGAAAATTGTTCTTATATGCTGATGGAGATTTTGGATGCCGTGCGTCCTTCTTTGAAGTTGGCTGATGATTTTCCGGTGCAGGCAATTCCGTTGGATACAATCAAAGCTGTGAAAAGTCGCAAAGGCTTGGTTAAAAGTGTTAATTATCGTCCGTCCAGACAGTCTAAAATTCGTTATAGATTTAAGCAGATGAATGATAAGCAAAAAGATGCTTTCTATGCAGCAGTATTAGAGCAGAATTGGGCATTGGAGGGTTTGGAAGATGATGAAAAAGCTGATGTTTTGGAAACGGCTTATCAGTATGTGCAATATCAGTATATTGCTAAGGATTTGGAACTTAAAGAATATCGCAAGCGTAGCTTTAAGAGCCTTAAAGCCAGAAGCAAAATTGATGATATACCGCATTTTGCCGAGCATGATGAAGGCAAACCGCCGCATGAGGGACATGATTCCATGCGAATGGTTTTAGGGGTAGGTAATCGGAACGGCGAAGCTTTTCAGGAGGTTCAGTATCGTCCGGCTTATCATTCCTTAACCGATGATAATTTCGGCTTTTTACGCGGGGCGGAGATTAACTTCTTAAATACGACTTTACGCCACTATGACAACCAAAACAAAACCGTGTTGCAAAAGTTGGATTTGGTTGGGATAAAATCTCTTTCACCCGCAGATTTAATGTTTTTGCCGACTTCTTATACCATTATGGCGGATATTGAACGTGTCTATAATCCTGAAACGGAAAAAGAGGGGTATGCTTTTAATTTTAAAGTGGGTGGCGGTTTTACTTATGCCTTGAGTGATAATATTTGGATATATTCCATGAATAGCTTATATGCCAGTTATGGCGGATTTTTGCCGCATAATCAGTGGGGCGGAATCGGTGTTGCAGGCGGAATTTATGCTGATTTTGGAAAATGGCGGCTCTTGGCAGAGGCGGAAAAGGTTTTTGCAACTTCGCACTTTGCGGAGAGTATGAAATATTCGGCCGAAGCGGCCTTAACCCTGACCAAAAACAGTGCTTTGGCTCTGAACTATAAATATCAGGTCAATTACGGGCATAATATTGATGAATTTATGACTTCTTTGCGGTTTTATTTTTAACGCGTAAAATGCTGTTGATTTTTTGGCTCTAAGCTATTATCCTCAGGGCAATCGTAAATTTTTTTGGAGAAAATAAATGTTGAGAGAAGACTTACAAAAAGCTTTGAAAGAATCTATGCTGAACAAAGATATGGATACGGTCAGCGCCGTTCGTTTGATTATTGCCGGTATGAAGGAAAAAGATGTTGATGCTCGCGGCAAAGGTTTGAAAGAGGCAAGCGAGGCTGATTTGTTGTCTATGATGCAAGGTATGATTAAGCAACGTAATGATTCAATCAAAATGTATGTTGAGGGTAACCGCGAAGATTTGGCGGCTAAAGAGCGTAAGGAAATCAGCGTTATTGAGCGCTTTTTGCCCAAACAAATGAGTGATGCAGAGATTGAAACAGCAATTAAAGCAATTATTGCCGAAACAGGTGCCGCTTCCATGAAGGATATGGGTAAAGTTATGGGGGCTTTGAAGGCTAAATATGCAGGTCAGCTTGATTTCGGTAAAGCCAGCGGAATGATTAAGAACTTCTTGAACTGAGGTCTTGTTGTCTTAAATGGCTTCGGCGGATTTGCAAAAATTTTTGGATGAGTTGCGTGCCAGAATTTCCATTGTAGATGTGGTTGGCGCGAAGGTTAAGCTTGTCCGAAAAGGTCGAGAATATCAGGCTTGTTGTCCGTTTCACAATGAAAAAACGCCGTCTTTTACCGTGAACGAAGCCAAGGGTTTTTATCATTGTTTTGGTTGCGGTGCGCATGGCGATATCATAAAATTTGAGATGGAGGCTAACAATCTGCCTTTTATGGATGCCGTGCGCAAGCTTGCGGACAAAGCCGGTTTGCAAGTACCTCAGATGAGCCATGAAAACAAAGAAGAGATTGAAAAAAGAGCTTCGCAATATGATATTATGGAGATGGCAACGAAGTTTTTTGAAAAATGTTTGCGTATGCCCGAAGGTGTGCGGGCTATGGATTATTTGGCAAACCGCGGTTTCGGTGATGAGATTATTACTAAGTTTAGGCTCGGCTATGCTCCCAATAACAACGGGTTGAAGGCTTTGCTCGCATCTAAGGGTATCAGCGAAGCCGAAATGCACGAGCTGGGCTTGATTGCCATTCCTGAAGATAAAAGCCGCCGCTCGCATGATTTTTTCCGAGACCGTGTGATTATTCCGATTATGGACAAGCGGGGCAGGGTGATTGCTTTCGGCGGGCGAATCATGGGGGACGGACAGCCTAAATATTTGAACTCGCCGGAAACACCGGTTTTTAATAAAAGGCGTGTGCTTTATAATTTGAATTATGCCAGAGATAAGGCTTTTGAGGCACGTAATATTATTATTTGCGAAGGTTATATGGATGTTATTGCCATGGATAAGTTCGGCATAGGTTATGCCGTGGCTCCTTTGGGTACAGCATTGACAGAAGACCAAATTCAGGAGGCGTGGCGTGTTTGCCCGATGCCGACTTTGTGCTTTGACGGAGATAACGCCGGTATTCGCGCAGCCGTACGCTCGGTTGACAGAGCTTTGCCGATTTTGAAGGCAGGATATTCTACCAGATATGTGTTTTTGCCGGATAAAATGGACACTGATGAGTTCTTAAAAGCCAAAGGCAGAGACGAGTTTTTGAAAATTATCGGAGATACGGTTCCTTTGGCAGAGCTTGTTTGGCGTAAAAACATTCAGAGCAAGGATTTGTCTACGCCGGAGCAAAAAGCCCTAATTGAAAAGAACATTATGGAAGAAGTCGGCAAAATTGCCGATGAAAAAGTTCGCGGCTATTATATTCAGGATATGAAAAACCGTATCTATGAGGCTTTTGGTCGTAGTAATTGGAAAGGCCGGAAGCAAGATGACGGACATAAAAGTAAAACAGTTCAGCCTCAGCAAACAGTAAAAAAAGTTGTTGCTTCCAGACCAAAACCAAGTTTGGATGAGTTGGTTTTAAAATTTGTGTTGGCGGCTTTTGTTTATTATCCCGAGCTGGTGGCGGAATATGAAGAAAAAATGTCTTTCTTTGATTTTAATAATCAGCGTTTGCGGGCTATGTATGATCAAATGAGTGAGATTTGCTCCGAAAATGAGCAAATTACTTTTGCCGAGATGTATAAAAGTTTGGAAGAAAGAGGTTTTGCTAAGGATTTGGCAGAGTTGTGGGAGCTTAATATGTTTAAACAACAGAATCCTTATCTTCCTAAAATACGTTCCGAGATAGATACAAAAATTATTGAAGTTCAGCTCAAGCAACTCGAAAATGAGATTAGAGAATGTTTGAGAGTTATTCAAACTTCCGAGTCGTTTCCGGAAGATGTGTATAAGCACTATGAATCGTTAAAAAAAGAAAAAGAAGCGCTGCTTGATACACAAAATTTTAATTAATATTATATAATATAATCGGCGGAAAACCAAACAAGACGGCAATAAGCAGCGAATCGGCTTCTTTTTTGTGTTAAAGCAAGTGTTGACAAAAAGCTTTAAAATTATTAAAAAAAGTGCCAGCTAGCAGTTTTTCGGGCTTTTTTGTCTGGTTAAGGCCTGAAGTTTAAAAAAATAGAATTTTTTTAAGGAACGACATGTCAGATACAGAAAATCAAGACTATTACGAAGGCGGTGCGGCAGACGCGCCGTTGATTGATTCATTAGGCAGCGCCGTAAAACGTCTTATTGATAAGGGTAAGGTTCGGGGCTATATCACAGTTGAAGAACTTAACAAAGCATTGCCTTCAGAGAGAGAAACTTCCGAACAGATTGAAGATATTATGTCGGAAATTTCGGATATGGGAATTAGTATTATATCCGAATCCGATGCAGATAATTTTGAGCCGGATGTGATCGAGGAAGAAGAAGATTATGATGAGTCCGGTAACTTTGACGAGAAAGAATTAGGTCGCTCTGATGACCCTGTCCGTATGTATTTGAAAGAAATGGGTACGGTAGAACTCTTATCCAGAGAAGGTGAAATCGCTATTGCAAAGCGTATTGAGGCCGGAAAAACCGTGATGATTGACGGTTTGTGCGAAAGCCCGATGACTTTGAAAGCTATTGCAGGTTGGCGTGACGACCTTGTTGAAGGTAAAATGCAGCTCCGTGATATCGTCGATTTGGAAATGATGTATGGCGATGATCCCGAGGCTTTGGCTTATGAAGATGATGAGGCTCCGGTTGATTTGGATAAGGTTGCCGAAGAATTGGAAACCAAAGAAAGCCTTGATGATATTGACGATGATCTTGATGATGATATGGAATTGGAAGACACCGTCGATGATGAAGTTGAAGATGAAGATGATGCTTCAGATTTAGGTGAAGACGGTGATGACGATACTTCTTCTTCCGGTGATGACGATGATGAGGATGGTGTCGGCGGTAGAGCCGCAGCTTCTGTTTCAGCTATGGAAGAGGCATTGTTGCAACCTGTTTTGGAAATTTTGAATAAAATCTCAAGCTATTATGATGATTTGAAAAAAATTCAAAGCCAACGTATTGCTGCCGTTTTGGCCGGAAAAAATATCAGCCCGAGCGTTGAGAAAAAATATTTGCAGGTGAAAAAAGAGTTGGTTGAGTTGATGAGCTCTATTCACTTGAACGCAACGCGTATCGAGCAATTGGTTGAACAACTTAATGATTTGAACAAAAGGTTGATGGGTCTTGAGGGTAAGTTGTTGCGTTATGCTTTGTCCTGCAAGATTAAACGTGAAGACTTTTTGCTTGCTTATCAAAAATCTGAGCTTGATCCGAAATGGATTGAAAATATATCTCACAAAACAGATAAACATTGGAAAATGTTTGTTGAAAAATATGGTGCAGAAATTGCCGAGCTGCGCGATAATGTAGCAAAAATGGCTCAGGAATGCGGTTTGCCAATTACGGAATATCGCAGAATGGTTGATACCATAAAAAAAGGTGAGCGCGAGGCTGAAAGAGCTAAAAAAGAGATGATTGAGGCTAACTTGCGCTTGGTTATTTCTATTGCTAAAAAATATACAAACCGCGGTTTACAGTTCTTGGATTTGATTCAGGAAGGTAATATCGGTTTGATGAAAGCCGTTGATAAATTTGAATATCGCCGCGGTTATAAGTTTTCGACTTATGCAACTTGGTGGATTAGACAAGCGATTACGCGTTCTATTGCTGACCAAGCCAGAACTATTCGTATTCCGGTTCATATGATTGAGACAATTAACAAATTGGTCAGAACTTCTCGTCAGATGTTGTCGGAGATGGGCAGAGAGCCTGTGCCGGAAGAGTTGGCCGAGCGTTTGTCCATGCCTTTGGAAAAAGTTCGTAAGGTTATGAAAATTGCCAAAGAACCGGTTTCTTTGGAAGCACCGGTCGGTGATGAAGAAGATTCTTCTTTAGGTGATTTTATCGCAGATGAGAGCGCTTTGCAGCCGCTTGATTCAGCAATTCATTCTAACCTTAAAGAGACTTGCACGAGAATTTTGTCGTCCTTGACCCCGAGAGAAGAACGTGTCTTGCGTATGCGCTTCGGTATAGGTATGAATACAGATCATACCTTGGAAGAGGTAGGACAACAGTTTAATGTTACACGTGAGCGTATTCGTCAGATTGAGGCAAAAGCTTTGCGTAAACTTAAACATCCGTCAAGGTCGCGTAAGTTGCGGTCTTTCTTGGATAACTAAAGTTAGAAAGCCCTGCGAAAAGCGGGGTTTTTTTTATAAGAAGTATTTGACAGAATATTTTAGGAAGCGTATATTTCCGAACGTAAATCTTATATATTGTATATTATGAATGCAGATGAATTATTAAAGGAAGCGCGAGGAAGTTCAGTAGCCGCGTTGCGATTGGGTAAGGATATCGTTAATGGCGATGTTGAATTACCGATTGGAAAAATGATTGAGGCTTTCTCTATTATTTATCAGATCTATTTGGGATATGGTAAGGAATATGACGAAGCTAAAACAGAACAGGAAAAAGAACGGTCTTTACACTGGTTAAATATGTTTCAAAAGTTGGTAAATGACTTTTATGAAGTCTTTTTCAATTTTGAGATTGAAATATTGTCATATTTATCTGGTTTGAAAAAATCCGAGATGACAGAAGATGAAGTGAAAACCGTGAAGAATTTCCTGAAAGCAAGTCAGAAGGACGATAATTTATCGGCAGAACTCAAAAATTTTGAGTTAGCTGAATAAATGAGGTTCTAATTAAAAGAGCATTTAAGGCTTTAGAAGTCTTTAAATGCTCTTTTTTTTGTATAAATGTTTGACAAAATCAATTTTTGGAATTAGTTTTTATCCGTTTAATTTAAAAATATAGAGTTATTATGGAAAAAAGAGTGTTAGCGGTTAAGACTGCTGAGCAGGCTTTCGCATTAATGAAAAGTATGCTCGCTGCCAATATGGTGGATAACGAGCTGGTAGAAAAAGACGTTAAGACAGGCGCCGAAGTAGGTTCTGGAGATGTCTTTGACGAAAACTCCAAAGCTTGGTATCATCTGCAGCTTGTATGGTTGAAAAGAGGAGACGATGAACTAGTTGGTTGTCCTTGCTTTGTTTGTCCGTTTAAGGGAATTTTGCCGGATGGAACAAAGGTGGATACACTTGTTTATGTAAAAGCTTTTTCAACCAAGGCTTTGCATAACTGCAAACTCCATCGTAAAGGTGAAGAGCTGGAGTGGACGGAAATCAAGGACGGCGATGAATTTGTTATGAAAGCAGAAGCCGGACGTTTTCCTGAAGAACGTTTTCTCTACCGTGGCGGAGAGATTTTTGAGTTGAAGTAGTCTTTCGCTTCTATTTTTTTAATCCTTGCAAAATGTGAATTTTGCGAGGATTATTTTTTAAATTATGCTTGACTTAAGCGGACGAATTTCATATCTTCTTTTTTGTCATCGGGCCCTTAGCTCAGTTGGTTAGAGCAGGCCGCTCATAACGGTCTGGTCGCAGGTTCGAGTCCGGCAGGGCCCACCATAAAAAAACTCTCCCATAGCGGAGAGTTTTTTTTATGGTGATTTGTGGACAAGAAGCTGCGACGGTCGCAGGGCTCGCAGCAAAAAAAATGTTTGGGGAACATTTTTTTTTGCGAGAGCTATAGCAGCGGTTAGGCGGTGATTTGCCGACAGGCGATAGAGCCGCCGTTACGGCTGGCTTGTCCGAAGCGAAGTTATTGAGCGTGAAAACGCGAAATTTACGAAGCAAGAAGAGTCCGGCAGAAAAAACTCTCCCATAGCGGAGAGTTTTTTTATGGTGATTTGTGCGGATAAGAGCTTAATTAATAGCCGTTTTGTTGTTGGGCGCGTATCTTCATTGCTAAGATTTCGTTTGGATTAATTCTTTTTATGATTCGTTTTTGCGGAACAAAGTCTTGAATAACGTTTTGTAATTTTGCTTCAACTCGACTAACCAATTCTTCCGGTGATGTAGGAACTTTTATAAAAATTTGGTTGAAGTAGTTACGGACACAGATATCACTTTTAGGAAGAAATTCTACGGTGCCTTTTTGAACCATATTGTCGGCAATCCTTTTATTCTTTTCATCTAAGGTGTCATAATTGATTATGATATAGGCGCAATCAGAGCAATTTTCGCCGTTGCAGCCGGAATCTATGGTTTCAATATGATTACGAAAGAAACGATTTTGTATGACACATATCAGTTACGATTAGATATGGGTGGAAATCCGTTGGATTATTAAACAAAAAAGAGCAGGGGTGTTTTCCTGCTCTTTTTGTTAGAGATATGACTTATTCCATTACTTTTACCGAAGCAAAGTTTGATGGAATTTGTCTTTGATTAATAAAATCAAAACTATCAGCCCACGGGAGAATGTGGGTGGCATCAAAGTTTTTTGCCGGCCTTTCATTATCTACTACTATTCCGGTTACAAAGAGCTCATAGTTGCTCAATGAACCTTTAGCGATAAAGGTGAATTTTTCTACATCTACCCCAAATTTTTTTAGGAGTTCGCGCATTTGATGCGGAGTCCAACTGTAGATGTAAATTTTTGCGCCTTTGTTCAGAGCCTCAATCATTGTCTCATAGAGTTTCTGATTAAGTGAATATCCAAAATCAGATAACAGTAAGGTGCCTTGTATATCTACAAGGGAACCTTTAACGACCATTTTGTTCATAATATATGTTTTTGGGGGTTATAATAATCTAATTAGTTTGATTAGGATATTGATTTTTTGCGTAAAAGTCAATTGTTTTGTCTAATATTGTTTTTCTTTGAGAGTTTTTTGTTGCTTTCAGCAACTATTTGTGGAATATGTCTTTTTTCTAATTATATAAGAACTATCTAATATTATCCGCTGTTTATTTTCAGAAATTGACATACATTGGCTCTGACTTTTCAGAAGGAGTATTTTAATGTCAGAAAATGAAGAATATTTAAAAGAAATAAGATTAATTACGGAAGCTTTTAATGATTTATTCGGAAAATTAAAAAAGCGAGGGTTTAAGCAGACACAATTTTTTTTGAGTGTTGCTTATGAAGCTTATACACGAGATGTGTATGAGGAGATTCGCAAAGATTAAGTATTCTGAATTTTTGTTCACCTTGTCGCAGATAATATGAAATCTAGTTCATAGATAAAAGTTTTATTTTATGGTATAGGGTGCGATATGGAGAAGGATTTGAACAAATATTTGGGATTGAAAGTTCGTTCTTTGCGCGAAAATGCACAAATGACGCAGGAAGAGCTTGCAAATGTTTGTGACGTGAGCTGGCGAACAATATCTAATGTGGAAAGAGGTTGTGTTACGCCTGATTTAGCTTTGGTTTGCAAAATATCTAAAAAGTTTAATGTCGGTTTGGATGATTTATTGAATATTGAGGTTCAAAAAAGGAAATCTCGGTCCAGAATAGCTACGGAAAATTTGTTGATTGAGCGAATTAAAACGATTGATGATCCGATGCTTGATTGTGTGGTAGAGCAGCTTAATGTGATTTTGAAATATTTTGGAGCATAATCAGACAATGAGGATTGGTGATAAGTTAATATTATTGCGAAAAATATTGAGTTTTGCTGCTGTGGCAAAAACCGGAAATGTTACGGCAGCAGCCCTTGAAAATGGAATGAAACAGTCGAATTTGTCCGGATATGTGAAAGATTTGGAAGCTAAAGTCGGTACAAAATTATTTGAGTATGGCGACAGAAGAATGATTTTGACCGAAGCCGGTAAAAACTTGTATGAAATAAGCTGCGGCATTGAAAAATCTATTTATAAAATTGATACTTATAAACAATATGGAAATAATGTGAGCGGGGCTGTCCGCCTTTGGACAAGTGATGGTTTGGCTGCTGCTTATCTTTCCTCATGTCTACCTGGTTTTTATCAGCTTTATCCAGATGTCAGAATAGAAATTTTGTGTTCTATCGAGGCGCCTTCCGTTCTTTATGATGCAGATTTGGCCGTAGTTTATGATAAACCTATACATCCTGATGCTATTGTTTTGTTTAAGCATAATTTGCGTTTTGGTTTATTTGCTTCCAAAGATTATTTAGCTAATTTCGGTTATCCTAAAAATATGGAAGATATTCAGAAAAATCATAGACTCTGTGTGCGATCAAATTATCGTGAAGTTTGGAGTGAGTGGCGTGATTTTGTTGAAAATTGTAACTATGTGGCAGCGGAAACAAATTCGTCATCAATGCTTATGCAACTTACAAAAAACGGTATAGGCATTGCTTTGCATCCTTTTGGTGTGGGCTTAAAGGAAGATAATTTGGTTTGCTTGGATAAAATTAAGTTTGAATTATCACATCCGTTTTGGATAGTTTCTTATAAAGATGTTAAAGATCAAAAAAAGGTTAGAGTACTTATTGATTATATTAAGAAAGCAACTGCTTCATTATAAAATCATATAAAGAAACCGCTTGCGGTTTGTCCATTTTGCAAGTCAGCCATAATTTTTGAGATAAATTTCCCGGTGTGGTGAGTTTGGTGTATTCGCATGACCAAAGAGGTTCTTGCGTCAAAATGCTTAAGTCTGCCTCTTGCGGGGAGGATATGATAACGACTTTGTATGTCGGATGTTGGTTTTCAAATTCATTTAGATTTTTCAGACATAGCTCAGGACTTAAAAAAATTTTTATTTGTTTAGTATCTTTGGGAGTAATTAACTTCTCGAGTTCTTGCAGGTTATTTTCTATGTTTGTTGCTATTTTTGAAATAAGAATTCCTTGTTGGGTTGGGGTAACACCTTGATTGCTTCTTTGTAAAAGGGTTATTCCCGTGGCGTTTTCAAAATCTGTTAAAAGGTGGCTGAGATTGGCTTGCTTTATGCCGTTTTCTTGAGCGACTTTAGATATTTTTCCGTTTTTTAAAACTGCATTAAAGTAAAGCAGAGTCTTTATTTTTGATAGTTTTTGTTTGATGTTCATTTTTTATAATCTCATGTTTCATGTGACTCAAAATATATAGCTTATTATAATATTAGTATATTTTAATCTGGTTCTGGTCAAGATTATAATAGTTTTATGAATGAAAAATCTATAGAAATAGTTGTTGTCCAGAATCAGGCGGATTTTGATGAGGTTATGAAAATCCGACGCAAAGTTTTTGTTGAAGAACAAAAAATTCCCGAAGAAAAAGAGTTTGATGGTAACGATTTTGTTTCTACGCATATCTTAGCAAAAATTGATGGTGTTGGTGTCGGAACCATGAGAATACGCTATTTTGCCGATTTTACAAAATTTGAGCGAATGGCCGTATTGCGAGGATTTCGCAAAACAAGTGTTTCTGATAAAATTATGAATAAAGGTTTTGATTTTGTTGCGCGAAAAGGGTATCGGCAAGTTTACGGAATGTGTAAAAAAGAACTTTTGGATAGGTGGGGAGCTTGCGGTTATCAACGGATTGAAGGCGCGCCCGTTTTAAAACATAACGGGATGGAACTTATTCCGATAAAAAGAGAACTTCCTAAAAACGGCAAAGCTTTACATATATGTTCGCATCCGGAACTATTGACGGCAAGGGAAGATGCTTGGGATGATGTTTGGGCAGAAGTTTCTGACGTAAACTTGATAAAAATAGCCGGTTTGAAAAATAAGCTTTCTTCTGAAAAATAGTTTTTTGACAAAAAAATAGACATTTAAAATTTATTATGCTAAAAACAGGAGAGTTTTTAGCATAATTTTAGATATATTATAACCCTTAAATATTTTTATATGGAAACAAAAGTTAAACTGGTTAAAGATTTGATTACAAGTCTTGGCCTAACAAAACAAGAAGTGCTCGATGTGGTGCTTTTTTTGGTATCTGATAAGAAGTTAGTTCTGGCTGATTTTCCTCAAATTCAGAGTAAATTTAGGCAGATTGTTGAGTTACACGGATTGCTGAACAAGCAATTTGAGAATCTTCTGCAAGGCGAGGATGATTGGTTGGAACAAAGTTCGGCGTCTCCTGAAAAAGAGGTGGAAGTTAAACCAAAGAGAAAGTATACCAAAAGGGCAAAAACCGCTTCAAAGGAAGAGAAACCAAAGAGGAAGTATACCAAAAAGGCGGAAACAGCTTCAAATGCGGAGAAACCTAAAAGAAAGTATACTAAGCATACGCAACAGTCTTCTCCCGAGAGTTTGTCAAAGGTAGAGGAGACGAATGTTGCCGTTCCTCAAAAGGCGTTGTCTGAAAGCGTGGATATTTCTTCCGAGAAAGCTGCGGAAAAAGCTCTTGCTCAGAAAGAGCCAAACAAAATTAAAAAAACAGAAATTTTAGAGCAGAATCGTAAGGATATTTTGCCTTCTAAAAATGATGTTGACGATTTGGCTATGGGAAAGGTCTTAACTTGTAAACTTTTGTATCTGACGAAAGAAGGTCTTCATCTTTCTGACAGAGCGCTGAATTCTCTTAATCCGGAAGGGGTACAAGTTCCGTATCGTATCAATGGTAAGTTTTTTATTTTGCGGATTTATGATGAGGCGCAAGGTCTGACTTTGAAAGAGGCTGTGGCTTACGCCAAAAAACTGCCACGTTTGAACGACAAGCCGTGGATGGTATTAACACCACAGCAAAAAGAAAGTTGTTTGGCTGTGAAAGCTGATTTAAATGAGGCTTTGAAAAAAGTCGGCGGAGATTTGTTTGACGGTGGTTACTTAACAAATCCGCCTTCTTATGGTAAAAAAGGCGAAAAAATTCGTTTTGCCGTTGATGTTGAATTGTAAAACGGATGGCTTATATCAAAAAGCGTTTCTCTTTGCAGAAACGCTTTTTTTTAGGTTTTAATAAAGGATAACCTAAACTTGGCATTGATTACATGTAAAAAAATATGATATAAAAAGTAAAATTTAATTTTAGTTCGGAAGAGGGAACCATGCTTAAAAATGATGTTGTTATAAGAGATGCTAAGGTTGAGGATTTTGGTTTTATTCTTGAAGCAAACGCAGCAATTCTTGAAAAAAATTCGGATATGGTTTCCCAAAATGAGGAAAAATTAAAAAAAGATTTATTCGGTCGTCAAGCCAAAGCCAAAGTTGTTGTTGCTGAAGTTGAGGGAAAAACAGTTGGAATGGCTTTGTATGCAAAAACATATTTTGCAAATGTCGGAGAATTGATGTGGGTTAGTCAGATGTATGTCGAACCTCATTTTAGAAACCGTAAACAATGGATTGCACCGGCATTGATGGCGGAGTTAATTAAGATTGCGCAGAAAAAGAAGTGGGAATACATTTGCTGGGCAACTGATATCGGAAACAATATTCCTAAAAAGTTATCGCAAAAGTTGGGCGCTAAAGCTTTGGATAATTTTATGATGTATGCACTGCCTTTGAAGGAAGAAGACTAGATATTAAATTAAGGAAGAGCTGATGAACAGAAAGTGGAGAAAACGTCTGGGACTCTGTGGATGGGGACTCGTTTTTGTAGCTTTATTTATGGTGTCTCTTCGGAGTTTTGTCGTAGAGTCCTTTAATGATGCGGAGTATCGGAGTTTTTTGGCCCCGGCCGGAAAGATATTTGCTCATGATAAACAAAAGTTTTCTTTTGCAGCGGTTAGTGATACCGGAGCCAGAAATGAGCCAATTGAAAGAATCTTGGAAAAAATAAGACACAGCAGAGCAAAATTTGTTTTGTATGTGGGGGACCTTGTTCGCTACAGAAACCCAAGCCATTTTAAATGGATTGCAGATGAAATTGATGAAAAATTGGGACGTGTGCCTTTGTATGCGGTTCCGGGAAATCATGAAATATATTCTGTGAACGGGATTTTTGATAAGACTTTGTATCAAGAGTTATTTGGACAAGGTTATTATTGGTTTAGTTACGGAAATGTGTTGTTTATCGGTTTAGACTCTTCAACTTCAGCTTATGATGATGAACAATTATTGTGGTTGGAAAAGACTCTTGATAAAATACGTCCGCAGTTTAAGTATTGTATCATTTACTCTCATGTTCCGCCGATTAATGTGAAAGCCCCGAATTCTCATCGTTTGTTTGATGGTGCCAGAGAGCGTTTTGCAAAAGTAATTAAGAATAAAGGCGTTGACTTAATGATTTCGGGGCATGTACATCATTTTTCAGAGAGTGAGTTTGCCGGTATTCCTTTAGTTACTTTGCCTTCTTCGGGACAACCCATTCGTTCTGATATCAGGAAGTTTGGTTATGTGGAATTTGATGTTGATGCATCCGGTGTTAGTAAAATTAAGCCGATTTATGTCGATGCCGATGATGATATGGAGCATTTTGAAGCCTTTATGAGTAATGCGTTGGTTGATGAAGACATAAATGCTGTTGCGATTTGGATTTTTGTTGTTGGCGGAATTTTGGTGGTGCTTAATCTTTGGTTAAGACGGCGAAGAAAAAGATAATCTTGGATGGAGAAGTTTAGTGCGGTTGGGTGTTGGATGCGACATAGAAGAAATAAGCCGTTTTGAAAAACTTATAAATAAACAGGAGTTTGTACGGTTGATTTATTTGCCGGATGAGGAGAAATATTGTCTGGGAAAAAGTCGGCCACAACAGCATTTCGCCGCTATTTTTTGTGGTAAGGAAGCCGTTATAAAAGCTTTAGGAAATTTGGAAATTGATAAAATCGGTTTTTTGGATATGGAGATTTCACATTTGCCGAATGGTTGTCCTCAAGTAAGAATTTTGAAAGAAATCGGTTGTGATTTAGAGGTTAAACTCAGTTTATCTCATTGTAAAACCATGGCTATGGCTCAAGCGACAGCCGTAATTCGCTAGCTGTTTCATATTTTCGGATAAAAATATTGCACTTTGAGATGAAAAAGTGTACATATTTTGCGTTAATTTTTAAAAATTTAGATAGATTATGGTACAAAAAATTATTGTTTGCAGTCGGAGCCAAGAAAAAACCGATGAAGTTAGGAATGTTTTGCAAAAATATGGAATAGAAGTTGTTTCCATTGCAGAGCTCGGTATTGAGAATTTGGACGATGTCAGGGATGTTGCTCGACAAGTGGGAGCTTTGGTTGCTTTGGATGTGGCAAATATGACCGGAGAATGTTGTTTATGCGATGATTGCATGTTGACGGTTAACGCATTGGCAGAGCAGAAAAAAATGTTTAATTTGCGTATAGACGTTGAAAATGCAGATAAGCAGATGGATGAAGTCTTGGATGTTTTGGGCAAAAATAATGAATATGACCGAAATGCGTTGATGACGTGTGTTTTGGTCTTGGCCTTTCCTTCAAACGGAGATAAGAAGCAAGAAACACATATGTTTTTGGGAGAGGTTAAAGGTCGTATTTCGCCGTTTAAGTATTCCGGTTCGGGAAATGATTTTGAACGGATTTTTTCGCCAAACGGCTATAGGCAGACTTTAGCTCAAATTCAGATTGAAGAAAAAAATCAGATTTCTCACGTCGGCGGAGCTTTGCATGATTTGGCTGCATTTTTGACGAATGAATGAAAAGATTGTTTTCTTGAGAAAGAGGTTCAGTTATGAGCCTCTTTTTTTTGTGAAGATTGACAGAAGGTTTTATGTTGATTAAAGTATGGCTTTAATTATGGAGGAAAAATGCCTGATTTTGAGTTGGAAAAAAGTTTGGATTGTATTGTTGCCGGCGTGGATGAGGCAGGGCGAGGACCTTGGGCCGGTCCGGTTGTTGCCGGGGCGGTGGTGATTGCTGACAAAAATTTGTGTCCGGAGCTCTTAAACGGACTTGATGACTCTAAAAAAATATCCTCTAAAAAACGCGAAGTTTTGTATGAAAAGCTCCGTGAAGAAGAAAAACTCGGTAAAATTTATATCGGAATCGGGCAGGCGAGTGCTGAAGAGATTGATAAATATAATATTTTGCAAGCCACATTCTTGGCGATGAGACGTGCTGCCGAAAATTTGAAGATTAAGCCTGAATTTGCGATTGTGGATGGTAACCAAACGCCGAAAAATTTTCCTTGCCCAACCAAAACAGTGGTCAAAGGTGATGCGCGCTGTATGTCTATTGCCGCGGCTTCTATTGCGGCAAAAGTTTATCGTGACCATTTGATGGCTGATTTGGCGCAAAAATATCCGTATTATGCTTTTGAAAAAAATGCGGGTTATGGTACAAAAGCACATATTGAAGGCTTAAAACAACACGGAGTTACGCCGGAGCACAGAAAGTCTTATCGGCCGATTCAGGAAATTTTACAAAAAGCTTAAAGAAAAATTGACAAAAAAATAAAATCACTTCATAATTCGGTCAAATAAACCCGAATTATTTTATTTTAAATTTTAGATATTATGAACGCGAAAGAATTAACTCAAGCTCTGAATCAGATTCATCTTGAATGTAGTGTTATTGAAACTTTGCTTGCTCAATACAGAGCGCATGCAGGCAGTGAAAACATTAAACGTTTAGCCAGATTGCTTTCTGACATTCATATGAACTTTATCAGTGATATCACCGATAAATGGTGTCGGGAAGAGTTGGAAAAGCAGATTGAAAAATATGCTGATGTTTGCCGGCAGATTATGTATAAGCCGCAGATTATCAGTATTAATCCGCCAATGCTGGTGGATGTTTTTAATGTTTTGTTACGAAGCTCATACAAGTATCTTTCTTCTGAAGATACGAAGCATGTGATGATTATAACGGCAAATATGATGGAAATTGCCGATAGTCAATTATCGGAAGGCTTGTTTAATGAGCTCTTATATTGGTTTGAAGCATTGGATTTTGACGAGCCGTGGGAAGCTGTGGCCAGAATCCCCCGTGTCAAAGAAATGATACAAGAGGAACAAGACAAGATGATGCAACAGCATATTGAAAGAACCATTAAAAATGGTAAGAACTTTCCTAAGGCTTGATTTTAAAACCTTTAAAACTTTAATGCTATGAAGCAAGAAAATATGCTTAAAGCTCTGAAAAGACTGTATTTGGTCTCAGAACTAACAGAAAGTGTATGCGCGCAAATTGCACATGAGGATGAATGGGAAAACAAGCTCTTGATGAAAGAGACTATTCTGAAGCTTATGGGGCAAAAAGATGACGGCAAAGTGAAAAATGATGAAGAATTAAAAGTCTGGAACTATTCCGTAATGTATCAATGTGTGATGCATTTTCAGGATATATGTTCTTGGATCTTGATGAAGCCGGAACTACGCGAAACATATCCGCCTGTTTTCGGTCATTTATTTGCTCA
This sequence comes from uncultured Alphaproteobacteria bacterium, assembly GCA_944392155.1. GTDB lineage: Bacteria > Pseudomonadota > Alphaproteobacteria > RF32 > CAG-239 > Scatacola_A. Next base: position 20,934 of record CALXVR010000013.1, read on the forward strand.
GCTTTGCAAGCTTGAATACAAATATTTGGAAGGGATTACGATTGCCGAGCAAGTGGCTGAGGTGCTGCTTGTATGGGAAGAAAAAATCCCAGACAAAGATTTGGAGGAAATGTTTGGGGTCTTTCTGATAGAGAATCTTTGCTTGGACGAGCTTAATAGAATTCCTCGTTTCAGAAAGATTTTGGAAAACGGAAATGTTGATGGCTTGCCATCTGATGAAGAGTTAGTGAGATTTTTGTCGGGGTTCAAAGATTTGCCCTCGGCATAGGACTTAAAAAAAGAGAACGACTTTACGTTTTGGCGTAAGGTCGTTTTTTTTGTTTGAAAAATTAGAAGATTAAGGAAACAAAGGGATTCCTTAAGATTTTTTTTGATTCTTGTTAATAAATTTATAACCATCTATCTCTCATACTGTCAGCAGAGTGATCATATAACCTTAGAAAAGTGGTTTTAAGATGAGCAGTATCCAAACAAAGACTATTCTGAACACGATTATTAACGATGACTGTATCAAAGTTATGAATCAGATGGAGGCTAACTCGGTTGATTTGATTTTTGCAGACCCACCGTATAATCTACAGCTCGGAGAAGCTCTGACACGTCCGGATAACAGTAATGTGAGCGGGGTGTATGAAGAGTGGGATAGCTTTGAAAGTTTGGCCGCTTATGACCATTATACACGCGAGTGGATGACTGCTGCACGTCGGGTTTTGAAAGACGATGGAGCTATTTGGGTTATCGGCTCTTATCATAATATCTTTCGTGTCGGTTATATTCTGCAGGATTTGGGTTTTTGGATTTTAAATGACATTATTTGGAACAAAACCAATCCTATGCCTAATTTTAAGGGAACCAGATTTACTAATGCGCATGAGACCTTAATTTGGGCGGTTAAAAATCCGAAAGCTAAATATACCTTTAATTATGAAGCGATGAAGGCTTTGAATGAAGATACGCAAATGCGTAGCGATTGGCAGATACCATTGTGTACGGGAAAAGAGCGTTTGAAAGGTGATGATGGCGGAAAATTACATCCAACCCAGAAACCTGAGGCTTTGCTTTATCGGGTGATTATGGCGTCATCTCAGGTAGGAGATGTGGTGTTGGATCCGTTCTTTGGTACGGGAACAACCGGAGCTGTGGCTAAAAAGCTTGGACGTAATTTTATCGGTATTGAGAAAGACAAAACTTATGTTAAGGGCGCTCAGGCACGGATTGATGCTGTTCAGCGTGTTGAGAATGAACTCTGTTTGGAATTTAGTTCCAAAAAGCGTCAGCCTCGTATTCCGTTCGGAACGGTTGTTGAACGCGGGTTGCTTAATCCGGGAGATATTCTCTATGATGCAAATAAGAAGCATTGCGCAGCTGTTCGTTCAGATGGAACTTTGAAAAGTGAAAAAATGGAGGGGTCTATTCATCAGGTCGGAGCTGCGGCCGAAAATGCTCCGGCTTGCAATGGTTGGGTTTATTGGTATTTTGAGGATAAGGAAAAAGGTTTGGTTTGTATTGATGAATTACGAGCCCAAATCAGACAAGAACTTTATGGCGAATGATCTTCAAAATCTGTTATAAAACCCGAGTTAGACCTCGGGTTTTTTTGTAAAAAAGTCTGATAAAATTATTGTATGAGAAGAATTTATGATTTATATTCTAACGAAATGTGAAGATTGAGTTGATGTTGAAGCTGATTAATGCAAAAGTGGAATAAAAAAAATAATAAAAACGGACATAATCCGGTAAGAAAAAATGAGCAACCCGTGCAAAAAAATTTTGCAGCGATTGATTTGGGCACAAATTCTTGTCGGTTGGTTATTGCAAGTCCAACTCCGGCTTCTTTTCGTATTGTTGAAACTTTTTCCAAAATTACGCGTTTGGGGGAGGGTATCATTAATGACAATGAACTCTCTCGTCCGGCTATGCGCCGAACAATTAATGCATTGAAGGTTTGCGCCGGTGTGATTGAGGAATATGCGCCGATTTATCGTTCGCGTTTTGTGGCAACGGCAGCTTGCAGAAGAGCAAAAAATTGTAAGGAATTTTTGGAGCTGGTTAAAAAAGAAACCGGTTTGACGATTGAAACGATTTCTTCCAAAGAAGAGTCTCGTTTGGCCGTGGTCGGATGTATTCCACTTTTGAATCGAAGCATTAAAAGAGCTTTGGTCTTTGATATCGGCGGAGGTTCTACCGAAATATCTTTGGCGCGCATAACCAACAGCGGTAAAACTTTTATTGAGGGATTTGTTTCTTTGCCTTATGGCGTGGTTACGGTGTCAGAGGCTTTTCCTTCGCAAGATATGACTAATTTGGCTTATGATACAATTATTGAAAGAACCCACAAATTGCTTAAAGAATTTGATGAAAAACACCAAATCAGCGAAGCAATTAAACGACAAGAAATTCAGGTTATCGGAACGTCAGGGACGGTTACGGTTTTGGGGGCGGTTCATCTGAATTTGCCGCGATATAATCGTTCCGCCGTGGATGGGATATCAATTACTAAGCAGGATGTTGACAGAGCTATCACCAAAATTAAACGTTTGGGCGATGAGGGACGAAAAAGACATCCTTGTATCGGGGCGCAAAAGGCTGATTTAACAATGGCCGGTTGCGCGATTATTGAAGGACTTTGTTCTTTTTGGCCGATTGAGGAGATTACGGTGGCAGATCGTGGCATTCGGGAAGGAATTTTGCTTGATTTGATGCATAGCAATCAAAATAAGCCACATTTCGGAAAAAAGAAAAAAGTTCGTCCGCCTTTCAGGCGTTTTGGCGCGGATGCCGGAAAATTTGCTAAAACAAAACAGGAAAAATAAAAATGACTCAAAATGTTTTTGCCGCAATTGATTTGGGAACGCAGTCCAATCGGTTGTTGATTGCTGATGAAAACGGAAAAGAACTTTATAAAGATATTATTACCACCAGATTGGGTGAGGGAATGTATGCTCAGATGAAGTTTACGCCGGAGGCTGTGGAACGCGGTATAAATAGTTTTAAAAAATTTGCCGAAGATATGAAAAAATTCGGGGTTACAAAATATCGGGCGATTGCTACGGCGGCTTGTCGGATGGCGTCAAATGGTCCTGATTTTGTAAAGGCGGTAGAAGAAATCAGCGGTATAAAGCTTGAAGTGATTGACGGGTATGAAGAAGCCAGACTTAACCTTAAAGGTGCATTGGTTAATGCTAAGGGAAAAGCCCCTTATGTCTTGGTGTATGATTTGGGGGGAGGATCTACAGAGATTACTTTGGCGACCAATGAAGAAGATCCGAAAATTTTGCATACGGTATCTATTCCTTGGGGAGCCCGAAATGCATCAGAGGCGTTTGATTTGGCAGAATATGTTCCTGAAAATGCAGATAAGCTCAGGAAAGAAGTGGCCGGATATGTTGCTGATTTTTGTGAGAAAAGCAATTTGTCAGCATACAAAGATAAAGTTTGTTGCGTGGCTACGTCGAGTACTCCTCTTCGTTTAATTTCATGGGTTGAAAATTATGGCGATTATGATCGTGAACGAGCTGACGGAATTGAAGAGAAAATAGCTGGTTTTGATTCTGTTATTGCGGAAATTAATGCAATGTCACGGGAGGCGTTGGCAAAGTCGCCGTATGTCGGTGAAAAAAGATCTTATATCTTTCAGGCGGCAACGGTTATTTTTAAAACAATTTATGACGGCTTGGGAGTTCAAAAACTTACGGCATCTTTGAAAAGCGCTAAAGACGGAATTATTGAAGAATTGGTGGAAGAAAATGGCAAAACTCACTAAATCGGCTAAAGAAGTTCGCGGCAGGCATATGCTGACCGTGCGGGTTAAGACCTCAAAATATAGGGATAAATCTTCCAACAAATGGTTGGAGAGACAACTCAATGACCCGTATGTGGCAGAGTCAAAACGCTTGGGATACCGCTCAAGAGCAGCGTTTAAGCTTATTCAACTTGATGAAAAATATAAGTTCTTAGGCAAGGGTAAAACAATTGTTGATCTGGGCTGCGCACCGGGTGGTTGGACACAAGTTGCGGTTATGCGCAACAAAGGCACAGGGCAGGTTGTGGGTATGGATATTTTGGAAACCCAACCGATTGAAGGCGCAACGCTTATTCAGCAAGATTTTACGGAAGAAGATGCCGCCGACAAGCTCAAAGCTTTGCTGAACGGCAAAGCTGATATTGTGATGAGCGATATGGCGGCAAACACAACCGGTCATCAACAAACGGACCATTTGCGCACCATAGGTTTGGTTGAAGCGGCTTATGAGTTTGCCAAAGAAGTTTTGGCTGACGGCGGAATTTTTATTGCCAAAGTTTTTCAAGGCGGTGCGGAAGGCGGCTTATTGGCAGATGCCAAAAAGAATTTTGCCAAAGTCGGGCATTGTAAGCCGGATGCCAGCCGTCAGGGGTCGCCGGAGACATATTTGGTTTGTATCGGTTTTCGCGGAAATAATAAATAAAAAAGCGGAGAACAAATATGCTTGATAAAAAATTAGCCGAGTTGGTTTTGCTCAAAGCTCTGGACAGTGGAGCTGATTTTGCCGAGATTTTTGCGGAGAAAACACGTTCCTCTTTTCTAAAAGTAGGTGATAAAAAAGTTGACGGTGCTTCGGCTAATTTGCGCTTGGGCGTTGGTGTCAGAGTTTTTAAGGATGATTTTTGCGGCTATGCTTATACCAATGACCTGAGTGAAGAAGGCTTGCTTAAAGCTGCGGCGGAAGCGGCAATTGCCATAAAATCCAAAAAGTTGATTTCTTCGGTGAATCTGGTTTCGCAAGAGATTGAAAATAAACATAAATGTTTGATTTCGCCATTGAGCAGAACTTCGGCGGAAAAAGCAGATTGGCTCAAGCAGTTTTCCGAATATGTTTATGGGGCAGATGCGCGCGTGGCTCGTGTTGATATGAGCCAAAGCAGCAAAATGCAAGATATTTTGGTGGCAAACAGCGAAGGTTTGTGGGTGGAAGACAGCCGTATTAGAACCAGAGTTGGATTTTCGGTCAAGGTTGAGCAAGACGACAAATGTTTTGAGAACTTTTGGACGAAGGGAAGACTCCAAGGACTTGAAATGATTGATGAAATTGATGCTCGCTCGGTGGCCGCGCAAACTGTTAAAGAAGCTGTGGAAATGCTCAAAGCCGAAAATTGTCCGGCCGGAAAAATGCCGGTCGTGCTGGCTAAAGAAATCGGCGGGGTTTTGTTCCATGAAGCTTGCGGACATTCTCTGGAAGCAACGGCTGTGGCCAAAAATGCTTCGGTTTTTTGCAATAAACTCGGGCAAAAGATTGCCAGCTCCGTGGTTACGTTAATTGATGACGGAACTTTACCGAACCAGTGGGGCTCAACCAATGTTGATGATGAGGGTGTGAAGACCCAACATAATGTTTTGATTGAAAAAGGTGTTTTGAAAGGCTATTTGGTGGACAGATTTAACGGGCGGCGGATGAATATGTCGCCAACGGGAAGTTCCCGCCGTGAGTCTTACGAGTTTGTGCCTACTTCGCGAATGAACAATACCTATATTGTCAGTGGCGAAAGCTTGCCTGAAGATATAATTGCCGCAACGCCGAACGGAATTTTTGCCGCGCAGATTAAAGGCGGTTCGGTTAATACGGAAACAGGGGATTTTAATTTTTCGGTCAGTCGAGCTTATTTGATTGAGAACGGCAAAATAACCAAACCTGTCAAAGGTGCAAAATTGATTGGTAACGGGGCGGAGATTTTGCAAAAGATTGATATGGTAGCTAATGATTCCGCCATTAAGAGCGGCGGTCAATGCGGTTCGGTTTCGGGTTGGGTGCCGGTATCTTACGGAACGCCGACTTTGCGTGTTTCCGAAATTGCAGTCGGAGGGCAAAAATAATGGATATTCAGTCTTTTATTGATTTGTTATTTGCAGAAGCGCGTAAGCAAGGTGCTGAACAATATCAGGTAAAATATGCCGAAACGGAACGCTCTGAACTGCAGGTGTTTGAGCAAAAGGTCAGTAAACAAGTGGCGGCAAAAGTCCAGAAACTTAATTTGGCGGTGAAAGTCGGGGATAAGGTCGGGCATTTTGTTTCCGAATGTTTTGAGCCGTCCGAAATTCCGTTTATGGTCAGTGAAGCCATTGCCAATGTCAAACTCTTGGATTGTGATGAAAAGTTTTTCTTTTATGACGGGCAGGGTGAATATAAAAAACTTAAACCTTATGCGCCTTTGGCTGAAAAACTAAAAAATTTTGACGTTGTAGTTTATTTGAAAGAAGCCGAAAAGCTTGCTTATGATGCCGATGAGCGGATTAAGCAAGTGATTGCCACGGCTTTTCATAAAAAAAGCAATAAGCTGATTATGCGCAACTCCTTAGGGCTTGATTTGCAAGAAGAAAACAAATCGGCAAGCGCGTATATTTTCTTGAGTGCGCAGGATGAAAGCGGTGTGAAGTCCTTTAGCCATGCGGTTTGTTTTGACAAGCCGGAAGATTTTGAGCCCAAAAATTTGGTTATGCCCGCGGTTGAGCAAGTTTTGGCGCATTTGAGCCCGACGGAGATTATGCCGCAAAAAACCGCTGTTGTGTTTGAAAATAAGCAATTTGCCGGACTTTTGGGTGAAATGGCTGATATTTTTGATGCTTATGAGGTGGATTGCGGAAAGTCGCAACTCAAAGGCAAAATCGGCGAACAAATCGCCTCTTCTTTGGTTACGATTGTTGATGACCCGTGGTTGGATGGTGGTTTTGCAACAGAGGCTTTTGACGGCGACGGTGTGCCGACGCAATATAAGGAAGTGGTTAAAGGTGGTGTCTTGCAAACATTTTTGTATGGTCTGAGTATGGCAGACAAGCATCAATGTGCCTCAACCGGTAACGGAAGCGGTGCTCAGGGTGCAAAAATCTTTAACTTTTACCTTAAAAACGGAGAGACAAGTTTTTCTGAACTCCTGACTTTGGCAGAAAATGGTGTCTTTATTGATAAGATTAAAGGCTTGGGTGTTGGGTTTAATGCGGTTACGGGAGATGTTTCCGCGGCGGCTGAAGGTTTTGTGATTGAAAATGGCAAAATAACCAAGCCTTTGAAGCAATTTACTTTTTCTTGCAATATTTATCAGTTGCTCAAAGATATTCGGGCTATCGGCAATGATTTGGAGTTTTATTGCTCTCAGGTCGGTTCGCCTTCAGTTTTGGTTGACAATATTACAATAGTTAATTCGTAAGAAGATAAAGGATTTGACAAATTTGTCAAAAAAGTTTAGCTTATCAGGCAGAAAAACCTATTATATTAGATAAGTTATGGAAAAAAATGAAAAAATTCGTCTTTCTGAGGAAGAACTTCAGAAGCGTATGTTTTTTGTTGATGACAAAAAACTGTTTAACTTGCGACAAATTTATTTCAACCAAGTTGAAAAGTTGTGTCGTCCGGTGTTGGAAAAAGCTGGGTATTGGGTTAAAAATGTTAAGCTAAAATGGCTCAGTATTTCGCCGAAATGTCCTTTCATTGAGGAGCTCCGCTATTATGACTCTTTCTGTGGAATGCCTTGTTTGTTTACCTTTGAAGTAGGTAATAGCTGGGATAAGTATCTGGCTGTTTATGCTTTGTATTCGTCTCAGATTTATCTTCTTAAAGAAGGTGAGTATAAAGAGAGTGGATATTCGGAGGCTACTTTGCGGTTGAACATTAGGTATTTCTTTGAAAACCAAAATTCCGGTGTTTGCAAGAATGTTTGTTTGTATGCCAGAGTTGCCGACTTAGAACAAACATTGTTTCGCGGAAGATTGTATTTGCAACTTACGGAGGATTTTTCGGTAAGAAAAACCGTAGGTGTTAATGAAACAAATTTGCTTAAAGCATTTAACAACGCGTTTTTGTTCTCTGAGGTTTTTCGGAGTAGTGAGTTGTTTAGTTTAACTTCTAAAAACAGAGAAAAATGAAAATTGTTGAAGTCTTTGATGTTAATGACATAATGTTGTCATTGCTTAGAAAAATACGATTTGAAAATGTTTTGTCTGTTTTGAAGTCTGTATTGGAGCCAACGTATTTCATTGAGCAAGTTTCCTTTGTTTGGCTTAAGTTTGCTAAAAACAATGAGGTTGAGCAAAATCTTCGTAGCTTGAAAGATGATGGATCTCATGCGGTTTTTTGGTTGCTTTTGCGCCAAGATGATAAGCAGATGTATGGTATTTATCTGCCACTTTCGGGAAAGTTGTATGTAATTACTCGAGGGTTGCTCTCATCCGTTAAGCCTATTGTCTCCGGTGAATTTGTTCGCTTTGTGCTGAAATACACCTCGTTTAAAGATCCGTTTAGCAGATATACGACTGTTAGGCGGAAATCAAGGTGCTTTATGGTGCAAAAAAGATGGTTCAAAAATGAGTTGCAACTTTGCGCTAAAGAAGACCGCCTTGAAGAACGCGATGTTATCTGCAATGAAGGAATAGCTTTGGAAAATGCTTTCTATGTGGAATCGCAAAGTGAGAATTTTAATTCTTACAAAGCGATGTATTTTCGCTCAATAGAAGACGAATAATGTTAAAAGGCCTTAAAAGCAGATTGCTTTTAAGGCCTTTGGCGTTTATAGTAGAGAAAATTTTTGAGGAGTAAAAAATGCAACAAGCTGCGCGCTATAATGCCGTTTTGGAACTTATTGGCGAAATTTTTAAGGATAAAAGTCCGGCAGACGGAATTATCAATAATTATTTGCGCGAGCGAAAATATATCGGCTCCGGTGACAGGCGCTTTATTACCGAAACCGTGTGGAAGATTATCAGACATCGTCGGCGACTTGAATTTGAAGCGGGCTCAAAAGAAGCGCGCAAGATTTTGCTTGTTTTTCTGAAAGATGAGGATTTGGATTTGATTTTTGGGGCAGGGGAATATGCCCCGCCAGCTTTGAGTAAAGAAGAAAAAATCTGGATGAGAAACTTGAAGGAAGAAGTCTATCCTCTTGATGTTGAATCGGAATGTCCCGAGTGGTTGTTTGCGAAAATTAAAGATGTTGCGTTGCTTAAATCCTTAAATGAGCCGGCAAGTGCGGATTTGCGCGTCAATTCCGGTTTAAGAGAGCAAGTTTTGCAAGACTTGCGGCGAGAAGGTTTGTTTTTTGCGCCGACACCTTATTCTCCCATCGGCATCCGCTCAAGCGAAAGAGTGAACCTGAACAACTGTATTGCTTATAAAGAAGGTGTGGTTGAGGTTCAGGACGAGGCCTCGCAGTTGGCGGCGATTTTGTGTGATGTGCGGCCGGAGCACAAAGTTATTGATTATTGCGCCGGAGCAGGCGGAAAAAGTTTGGCAATTGCTTCTCTCTTGAATGGTAAAGGCAAAATTGAGGCGCATGATATTGACTGGCATCGCTTGGAACAAATCAAACCACGCTTAGAGAGGCTGAATATTAAAAATGTGGTGCCGGTTCGGGAATTGAGCGGCAAAGATTATGACCGCTTTATTATAGATGCCCCTTGCTCGGGAACAGGAACTTGGCGCAGATCGCCTGATGCAAAATTTCGCCTAACACCCGAAAAATTAAACGAATTAACCAAAATTCAGTCTCAACTGCTTGAATTTGCATTGGAAAATACGAAAGTCGGCGGGCGCATCGTCTATATCACTTGTTCTATTTTGCCGGATGAAGATGAAAATATTGTTTCCGCTTTTGCACAAAGACACAAAAATGTTCGCTATGTTGACTTAAAGCAACTTTGGCAACAAAAAATTGATGCGCCTTATCCGGCAAAAAATACCGAATTTTTGCGTTTTTCACCACTTTTGACTAATACGGACGGGTTTTTCTTGGCAATTTTTGAAAAAATGGCCTAATTTTCGGGTAATTCTTTATTGTTGACCTGATAAACATAAGAAATGATTTCGGCAACAGCGGCAAAAGCCTCAACCGGAATTTCTTCATCAATGTCTACGGCTTTGAGAATCTGTAATAAATCAGCGTCTTGACGAATCGCAATGCCTTCATCAATGGCGATTTGCACAATCTTCTGCGCAATATGTCCTTGTCCTTTGGCTAAAACCTTTGGTGCGGCGTTTTGTTTGCTGTCATAACCGAGTGCAACCGCATAATCTGTGGACAAAATATCTGCGTCGTTGTCTTTGGTTGTTTTTTTGTTATTATCGTGTTCAGACATGGTGTCATTCCTTGTTGGTTGCTTTAATTGTAGTTTCAGGCAGCTTATTTGGCAAGGGTTTTTATTTGGCATATTTATTGCATGTTCAGGTTATGTGGGGACGTAACCTTACATTATTGCAAAAGGGGAATTTGCATGGATTTGAATAATTTGACCATTTTTAATATGGCAAACCAAGAGCTGAACTATCTGACCGAGCGTCAGAAAGTTTTGGCTACGAATCTGGCAAACTCCAATACACCGGGTTATATTGCCAAAGATTTAGAAGAGCCCAAATTTCAGGACGAACTCAAAAACGCTCTCAATGTTAATGTTACTAATGAAAAGCATTTTGCCGCTTTGCCATCAAAAATCTCCTCAAACGGGGTTTATACGCCAAAGCCGGATTATGCTTTAACCATTGACGGAAACGGTGTCATTATTGAAGATCAGCTCAATAAAGTGGCGGAGACTAAAGGCGATTATAATCGTATGCTCACGATTTATACAACCTATCGCAATATGCTTAAAACCGCTAATACGGAGCCGAGTTCATAGGGAGGATAAAGTATTATGGCCGGAAATTTGTCAGTAAGTGCAGATATTGCCGTCTCGGGTATGAAAGCTCAAGCCGAGCGCTTGCGCGTTATCTCCGAGAATATGGCTAACGCCGACTCTGTCGGAGTTCGCCCCGGCGAAGATCCGTACCGCCGCCAAGTGGTTACTTTCAAAAACTATATTGATAAAGAGACCGGTGCGCAAATGGTTAAAGTTGACAAGGTTGTGCCGGATAAGTCAGAGTTCCAGATGAAATATATGCCTAACCATCCCGCAGCAAACGAGCAAGGCTATGTGGCTATGCCAAATGTTAATCCGCTGATTGAGATGATGGATATGAAAGAAGCGCAACGCAGCTATGAAGCTAATATGAGTATGATGCAAACCGCGCGCGATATGAACAGCAGTATTCTTGATGTTTTGAAGTAAGTTAAAGGGGAAAAACATTGACAAACAATATTAACAGTGCACTTAACGCTTATCAGCAAGCTCTCGGCAGAATAGGGGCAAAACTTCCGGCAGCTGAACCCAAACCTGCAGAAAAAACAGGTTTTCAGGATATGGTTAAAGAAGCTCTGACAACTACCGTTGACTTATCCAAACAAAGCGAGCAGCTTGCCATAAACGGAATTTCCGGCAAAGCAGATATTCAAGATGTAGTCTTGGCCGTATCCAACGCACAGATGGCACTTGAGACAGTCGTTGCCGTACGCGATTCAGCCATAAAGGCTTATAAAGAGATTATGTCTATGCCGATGTAAAAACTCGTCTAGCGGGCACCTAATACAGAAACTGCGGGGTAAAATTTTTAGTCTTGTACTGTTTTGGTACGCTCAAAAAATTTTCCCCTTGTTTCTTATTATCTGCCACGCTATCCGAGTTTTTCAAGCTGTTGCCACAAGTGGATGCACTTGAGCGCTCACTGGCTGCTTTGAGAACCTTTGTTGAACTGCGATGCTTTCTAAGAGCATATCTCTCTTTTGTGCTTTATAAAAATTTTTCAACATATTTGCAAAAAATGCTTGATTATTTTTGCAAATCGGAATAAATCTGTGCTTGTCTTATTTGAGATGCGGCCGTGGCGAAATTGGTAGACGCGTAACGTTGAGGTCGTTATGAGCTAAGCTCATGGAAGTTCGAGTCTTCTCGGCCGCACCAAATTTAAGGCAATCACCAATAATCAATCAAAGAATTTTGTTTTTTTGCGTTAAGGATTTTGCCATCGGCATATCAGAAAAAAGAACCTATGTTTAGTTTTTAGGCGTTCGCCTTGAAAGTCGGGGAGGAAAAATGAAAAAAAATGCGAAAAAGCGTCTGCCCGGCTCTAAAGTAAAAAAACAAAGAAAATTTACCCGTAAAAAACAATTGCAACAAGTCCAATACGGTATTGGTCAGAAAATGATTAATTCCGTTCTTATTGCTTTGGACGAAGATGATAAAATTCATGTTCGCAAGATTGTGGAAGGTCTTGATGAATATGATTTGGCTCGTTTAATTGAGGTTTTGGACATTAATCACCGGCGTCAATTGGTTGAGATTTTGGGTGACCATATTGATCCGGAAGTTTTTCCTGAACTTAATGATGTTGTTCAAGAGCAAGTTATTGAAACCTTAGACGAAGACCAACTGGTTAATATCGTTAATGAGTTGGACTCTGATGATGCGGTTGAGATTTTGGAACATATGGATGATGATGAGCAAAAGTCCATCATCAACCAATTGGACCCTGAATTAAAATATCAGGTTGAATCTTCTCTTAATTATCCCGAAGATTCTGCCGGACGTATTATGGTGCGCAATTTTGTAAGCATGCCAGACCATTGGACGGTTAAAGAAGCGCGCCAATATTTACTCTCTGATACAGAGCTTCCTGATGAATTTTATACGATTTTCTTGACAGATTCTCTAACCTTGCATCCAACGGGAGAAATTACCTTGGATAAGCTTTTGCGAGCTAAAGGAAATGAGAAACTTTGTAATATTATGGATTGCGAAATTGTGCCTGTTGATGTTTATACCGACAGAGAAGAAGTTGCGCATATGTTTCGCGAATATGGTTGGATGTCGGCCTCTGTTGTTGATAATAAGGGGCGGCTTATCGGTGTGATTAATATTGATGATGTCGTTAATATTGTGCACGAAGAAGCCGGCGAAGATATTATGCACTTGTCCGGTGCTGAAGAAGGCGATGTTTATAAGTCGGTTTTTGGAATCTTCAAATCCCGTTCCATTTGGCTGGTTACAAATTTGTTTGCGACGATTATGGCTTCAACCGTGGTTAAAGGCTTTCAGGACATTATTGCCGAAATTTCGGTTTTGGCTGTGTTGATGCCGATTGTGGCTTCAATGGGCGGAACGACAGGAAATCAAACACTTGCCGTGGCTGTAAGAGCTTTGGGAACAAAGGAGTTAACCGCAAGCAATACTTTGAGAACGGTTGGCAAGGAGTTTATGGTTGGGGTTATTAACGGGCTTTTGTTTGCTTGTTTAATTGGTTTGATAACGTGGTTTTTGTTTCCGGCAAGGCATGAACTTAGTGCTATTATTGCTATTGCAATGTTGTGTAATCTTTCTTTGGCAAGCTTGGCCGGTATCCTTATACCGCTTACTTTGCATAAGTTGAAAATTGACCCGGCCATAGCTTCCGGCGTATTTTTGATTGCTCTGACGGATTCAGGCGGTTATTTCATCTTTTTAGGCTTAGCTAAGCTGATTTTGTTCTAAAATATCTGCATATTTCCTATTAAAGGCTTTCTATCTCTGATTTTTTGCTTATAATGGAGCTTGTGTTTTTAACGTACGGGGAGGAACGGCGTGTTTTTAGGCTTGTGTGTAGCAATTACGGTTTTGGTTGCCGATCAAATATCTAAGTACTATATTCTTAATGAAGTCCTTGAAGACAGAGCCATGATTATTTATACATCATGGTTTAATTTGGTGAAAGCATGGAATACGGGAGTAAGCTTCTCAATGTTTAATGACTTGGGAGGGCTGGGTGTCTTTTTGCTTTCATTTTTAGCATTGGGAATTATAAGTTTTTTAGTTATATGGTTGAAAAAAGAGCCTAGTTCTTTGGTTCGGGTTGCACTTGGTTTTATTATCGGCGGCGCTATCGGAAATTTAATTGATCGTATTCGTCTCGGTGCGGTTTTTGACTTTTTGGACTTTCATATTGCAGATGCTCATTGGCCAGCCTTTAATGTGGCGGATAGTTTTATTTGTATCGGCGCAATTATCATTATTGTTCATAGTTTGTTTAATAAAGAAAAATCAGTTATTTAAGCAAGATCTGAAAAGGGGAAAATATGAAAAATTCTGTTTTGATTGTGATGGCTGCGGTACTTGTTTTAAGTGCGTGTAGCACTGAAACCAAGAGAAAACTTGGTTTGGTTAGTCAGGGACCTGATGAGTTTATGGTTATGTCCAGAGCACCTTTATCTTTGCCTCCGGAATATGGTTTGCGTCCCGTTAAAGATATGAGCGGTGTACAACAGCTTGATATGAGTGAACGAATGGCCGGAATGGATTTGTCTGAGCAAAAACTGATGGCTAAGATTGATGCCGCACAGACTGATGCTAATATTAAGGCCAAAATTGAAAAAGAATTTAGGGAAATGAATGCTGAAAAGTAAAAAAAATTCCGCCTTTATTGCTTTGATGAGCATTTTTTTGTTTTGTGCTAAAGCTGAGGCAAAAATCTTTGATATGACCGAGTTTTACTTGAAAAACGGGTTGCAGGTTATTGTTATTCCCAACCATAAGGCTCCTATCGTGAGGCAGATGGTATGGTATAAAGTCGGCAGTGTTGATGAAGCCATGGGCAAAGGTGGTACGGCTCATTTGCTTGAACATTTGATGTTTCGGGGTACAAAAAAGGTCAAAGATTCTAAGTTTAACAGTATCGTGGCGCAAAATGGCGGTGACAGCAACGCTTTTACGGCACAGGATTTTACGTCTTATTATGAAACAATGGATGTCGGTCGACTTGAGCTTGCCATGGCTTTGGAAGCTGATCGTATGGAAAACTTAGATTTCAGCAAAAAATCATTCAAAAAAGAGAGAGATATTGTGTTTCAGGAACGGATGCAGGTTGTAGAAAATAATCCGTCTGCTTATTTTGGCGAAGCTTTACGGCGTGTTTTGTGGCAACAACATCCATATGCGCGTTCAATTTCGGGTACGCCGGAAGAGATTATGAAACTTAATAAAGATGATGTTATGGCTTTTTATGAAAGTTATTATGCCCCAAATAATGCCATTTTGGTTTTGTCCGGTGATATTGAACCGCAAGTTGCTAAAGTTTTGGCTGAAAAGTATTTTGGGGAGATTGAGCCTAGAAAGGTTGGACTGAAGGCAGATTTTCCAAAGCTTGATAAACAATTTGAGGCACGCTTGGAAATGAAGTTGCCGCAGATTAAGTCTGAGCGTATGGTCAAGCTTTATGTGGCGCCTTCGATTAATGTTGATAAAGAATTTGTTTATCCTTTGATGGTTTTAGCAGCTTATTTGGGCGAGGGTGAAACTTCAAAACTTTATAAAAAGTTAGTTTTGGAGGAGAAGTCGGCATTAGGCGTTTCTGTTTCTTATGATTATACTTCCCGTAGTTTGGGCGGCTTAAGCGTTTCGGCAACGCCCAAAGAAGGTGTTGATACCAAGACATTTGAAAAAACTCTGAATAAGGCCTTAAAACAGGCAGTGGCTGAAATTAATATAGAAGAGATAGAAAAAACAAAAAATAAAATGTTGGCGGGGCAGGTCTATTTACGAGATAATCCTAATGATGCCGCTTATATTGTCGGAGCTATGGCCGCGGCAGGGATGTCTGTAGAAGATATTGAGAATCATGCCGAGAATATTCGTAAAGTTTCGGCGGCAGAGGTTAGACAAGCAGCCCAAAAGTTGTTCGGCGGCGCAATTAATGTTACGGGGGTTATTAAACCAACGGAGGAGGATAACTGATGGTGCGCAGATATTATCATAAAACACGCTCCTATGATTGGTTGTGGTGGTTGCTGTTGGCTGTTTTGGCGGTTTATGGCGGGTGGCGTCTTTATAATCGTTGGTTTGTTTTTAATCCGCGTGTGATACTAGAAAACGCAATGCTGAAAGAAAAAAGCTTTGATACAGAAGTAAAGGAGATTACATCTCCTAAGGCAAAGATTAAGGCTTATTTATTTCAAGATAAGACCAATCCTATTATCAGTATTAGTTTTTTGTTTAAAAATGCAGGGTTGTCTACCGATGAAAGCGCTGAGAGCGGCATAAGCACAATGGTGGCGTCTTTATTGACGGAAGGTGCCGGAAATTTAGACAGCCAAGCATTCAAAGAACTTTTGGAACAAAAAGCCATTGGTATGGGCTTTAGTGTGGATATGGATGATTTTTCGGGGCGTTTGCTGACCACTCGTGAAAATATGGATACGGCTTTTAAGCTGTTGAATTTGGCTCTGACAAAACCGAGGTTTGATGCTGAAGATATTCAGCGGACCAAGGCGCAGATGTTGACCGCGCTTAAGCGTCAAGTGGAGCATCCGTCGGGGATTTTGGCTTTGGCGGCGGCAAAAGAGATTTTTGGTGAGCATCCTTATGCCAGAAATCCGATTGGTGATGCCAAAGCGATTAAGAATATCAGTAAAGTCCAGTTGCAAAATTTTGTGCAGAACCATATCAGTCGGAGTAATTTGATGATTGGTATTGCCGGAGATGTGAGCGAAGAAGAAGCCGGCAAAATAGTTGATAAGATATTTGCAAACTTGCCGGAAAACGGGCGAATTGTGTTTGTTCGTGAAGCAGAGCTTACTTTTGACGGCAGAGTTAAGAATATTAATCAGCCTTCGGCGCAGATTATATCTTCTTTTGCAGCCAAAGGTATTGCACGGCAACATCCGGATTTTTATCCCTTATATATTGCAAATCATATTTTAGGCGGGGCTGGGCTTAATTCAAGGTTATCCGTGGCGGCTCGAGAAAATGAGGGGTTGACGTATGGAATTGATTCTTATTTGAGTTTGCAGGATAAAGCTCCGTTAATTCGCGGTGGCTTTTCGGCAACGCCCGAGAATTTTAACCGTGTGGTAGAGATTGTGAAAAAACAGTGGGCCAAAATGGCAAAAGACGGCGTGAGTGAGGATGAGCTTGATGAAGCCAAAGATTATTTGATAGCCTCATATAATCTGCGTTTTGCTTCGATTGATACGATTTCTTCCATTTTGGTTTATATGCAAAAGGATAATTTGGGACTTGATTTTTTACAAAAGCGTAATGCATATGTAAGACAAGTTACTCTTGATGATGTTAATCGGGTGGCAAAGGAATACTTTAAGCCCGAGCAGATTGTGTTTGTTAATATCGGAAGTTTTGAGAAGCAGGGAGTTAAGTAATGTTTGAAAAAACAGTAAATAAAACAAAAGCATGGAAAAAACTGGAGAATCATTATAAGCACCTTCGTAAGGTGGAAATGAAAGATATGTTTGCTTTTGATGAAGATAGAGCTAAAAAGTTCAGTATCAATTTGGAGCAGATGTATTTGGATTATTCCAAAAACCGTATTAATGAACGCACAATGAAACTTTTGATGGCTTTGGCCAGAGAAAGCGGATTGGAAGAAAAAATTAAAGCAATGTTTGCCGGCGAGAAAATTAATGTTACCGAAAAACGTGCCGTGCTTCATCTGGCTTTGCGTAACCGCTCTAATAAGCCGATTTTGGTTGATGGCAAAAATGTTATGCCTCAGATTAATGATGTTTTGGCTAAGATGAAAAAGTTTTCCGATGCGGTACGTTTTGGCGAGTTTAAGGGTTATACGGGCAAAAAACTGACAAATATCGTTAATATCGGTATCGGAGGTTCTGATTTGGGGCCTTTTATGGCTTGTGAGGCTTTGCGTAAATATTGGGCTAAAGATATTAATTGCTACTTTATCTCCAATATTGATGGAACGGCTTGTGCCGAAGTGTTGAATAAGATTGATCCGGAAACGACTTTGTTTATCGTGGCTTCCAAGACCTTTACGACCATTGAGACTTTGACGAATGCCAGAACTTGCCGCAAGTGGTTGGTTGATGCTTTGGGTGAGCATGCCGTTGCCAAACATTTTGTGGCTTTGTCCACCAACACACAAGAGGTTGAGAAGTTTGGCATTAACCCCGAGAATATGTTTGAATTTTGGGATTTTGTCGGCGGGCGCTATTCTATGTGGTCGGCTATCGGCTTGATTATTGCCATTGCGGTCGGATTTGAAAACTTTGAGCGGATGCTTGAAGGCGCAAATGCGATGGACCAGCATTTTTACAATACGGATTTGGAGCATAATATTCCGGTGATTTTGGCAATGCTCGGCATTTGGTATAATAACTTCTTTGGGGTACATCGTTATTCCGTTATTCCTTATGACCAATATTTGCAATATGTGCCGATGTATTTGCAACAGCTTGATATGGAAAGCAACGGTAAATTTGTGACCATTAACGGTGAATATGTTAAATATGCTACGGGACCGGTTTTGTTCGGTGGTGCGGGAACGGATGTTCAGCACTCTTTTTATCAGCTGATTCATCAGGGAACGGAGATTGTGCCGATGGACTTTATTATTCCGGCAATCTCACATAATGAAATCGGTGAGCATCACGAGATTTTGGTTGCAAATGTGTTGGCTCAAGGCGAAGCCTTAATGCGCGGCAAAACGGTTAAAGAAGCGGCAGAAGAGCTTAAAAAGGCCGGAAAATCTCGCGAGGAAATCAATTATTTGAAGAAGTTTAAGAGCTTTGAGGGTAACAGACCGTCAAACACAATCGTCTTTAAGAAGATTGATCCTTATACTTTGGGTATGCTGATTGCGATGTATGAGCATAAGGTTTTTGTTCAGGGTGTGGTTTGGAATATTAACTCTTTTGACCAATACGGTGTTGAGCTCGGTAAGCAAATGGCTTTGAGTATTTTGCCTGAGTTGCAGAATAATTCTTCCGAAAACAAGCATGATGCTTCAACCGGCTCGTTGATTGAGTTGATTAAGCGTTTGCGGAAGTAAGAGACAAACAAAATGGCAATCAGAATTTTACCAAATAATCTGGTTAACCAGATTGCCGCCGGTGAGGTTATTGAGCGGCCGGCTTCCGTTGTCAAGGAGTTGGTGGAAAACTCTATTGATGCCGGAGCAACATCGGTTGAAGTTACTTTATCCGATGGCGGTAAAAGTCTGATTGTTGTTTCTGACAACGGCAAAGGTATTGATAAAGACGAATTGCCGATTGCCGTGGAGCGGCATGCAACATCGAAGCTTCCGGATGATAACTTATTTAACATCAATTTTTTCGGGTTTCGCGGAGAGGCTTTACCCTCAATTTCTTCCGTGGCACGAATGTCTATTGTCTCTCGCCGAGAAGGTGCTGAAAATGCTTGGAAAATTGAGGTTAACGGCGGTGAAAAATCTGATGTCGTACCTGCAGCGCATCCGCGCGGAACGCGTATTGAGGTTCGGGACTTGTTTTATGCTGCGCCGGCAAGACTCAAATTCTTAAAGTCATCTGCTTCGGAAACGGCACAATGTGTTGAAATTCTTAATAGAATTGCGCTGGCAAATCCGACAATCTCTTTCTATTTAACCGAAGATGGTAAGAAAAAAGTATCTCTAAATGCTTGTCAGGGTGAGTTGTTTGATTCCAGGCTCAAACGCTTAACTGATGTCATGGGTAGAGAATTTGGTGATAATTCGCTCCTGATTAACGCGCAGCGTGAAAATTTGCGGATTACGGGCTATGTGTCTTTGCCGACCTTGAATAAATCTAATTCATTATATCAGTATTTATTCGTTAATAATCGTCCGGTGCGGGATAAGTTGCTTTTGGGTGCCATAAAAGGCGCTTATCAAGATGTGTTGGCGCATAATCGGTATCCGATGGCGGCTTTGTATTTTGATATTGATCCGGCTTATGTTGATGTAAACGTGCATCCGGCAAAGGCTGAGGTTCGCTTTTATGATAATGCTTTGGTGCGCGGACTTTTGGTGAGTTCTATTCGTCAGGCTTTGGCATTGGGCGACCACAAAACAGCCAATAACTTGGATTTGGCGGCCTTTGTGCAGGATAATATACCATCTTTCGGACAGAATGAGACAACAGTTCTGCGTGAGCATCAGCCTGTTTCGGCAAATTATCCGGTTTTTCAATCGGCTATGCCGCAGCCGAGGCGGCAGGTTTGTTTGCCGGATTTGGAGCGCAAATCCTTTTCCATTAAGGTTGATGAGCCGATAGTTTCTTCGGAAACTAATGTTGCTGAAGGGGAAGTCGGACCGCTCGGCTTAGCAAAAGCTCAATTCCATGATACCTATATTATCTCTCAAACCGAGGACAGCATTGTTATTATTGACCAACACGCCTCGCATGAGCGTATTGTGATGGAAAAGTTGAAAGCTTCGCTTTTGGCTGAAAACAAGGTGGCAACGCAGATTTTGCTTATTCCTGAAATTGTGGATTTGAGTATCAGCGAAAAAACACGGATTGTTGAAGCGGCGGAAGAACTGCAAAAGCTTGGCTTGGTGGTGGAAGAGTTTGGCTCTACGGCAGTTATTGTGCGTGAAGTTCCGGCATTAATCGGCGATTGTGATATCAAAGCCTTAATTCGGGATTTGGCCGGAGAAATGGCGGAATGGGGCAAAGGTTTCAGCCTAACCGACAAGCTGCACACAATTTGTGCCACAATTGCTTGTCATGGTTCAGTCAGGGCAGGGCGCAAACTTAATATTAACGAGATGAACCACCTCTTGCGCGATATGGAAAAAACCGAGCATTCCGGTCAATGCAACCATGGCCGCCCGACTTATGTCGAACTCAAGTTAAAAGATATAGAGAAGTTGTTTGAACGCCGCTAGGGGAAAATCGGGCTCTGTGGTCGACTAATACAGAATTAGCGGGACGCAAACATCCTCACGTACGTTTATGTACGCTGCGGTGTTTTTGCCCTAAATTCTTATTATTCGTCGCACATATCCCGATTTTCGGTTTGGCACAGGAGGAGAGGTGGTTGGCTTTGTGGCTGACTAATACAGAATTAGCGGGATGCAAACATCCTCACGTACGTTTATGTACGCTGCGGTGTTTTTGCCCTAAATTCTTATTATTCGTCGCACATATCCCGATTTTCGGTTTGGCACAGGAGGAGAGGTGGTTGGCTTTGTGGCTGACTAATACAGAATTAGCGGGACGCACAAAATAAATACAAAAAAAACAGGCGGTAATTTTTTTATTACGGCCTGTTTTTCTTTGATGTTAGTTGTTGGCAATTATGTCTTCAACAAAGCTTTTTAGCGTTATTAAATCATCTCTGAATATTCGTCGTCGATTTAGTATGGTTGCATTGTTTTGCAATTTTTCAATGTTTTCTAGCAAAACTTTTGCAGGAATTGTTGCTTTGGTGAAAAAAGCGGAACAACAAAGCATCCATACTTGGCGATAATATCTGTCTGATGGATTTTTTTCTACATATTGAGCATATTTGTTTATCAGCTCAATGATATGTTTCTTTTCCATAATATATGTTTTTAATAGTTGTTTGGACAAAAAATAGCTCTTTTTTGACAATAAGTCAATAAAGAAGATTTTTATTATCAATAATCAAAAATAATGCTTGACGTTTAAAGACGAATTGATTAAAAAAGCTATGCAAACACGGATTGCCGTTAATGATTATGGAGAGGTGGCAGAGTGGTTTAATGCAGCGGTCTTGAAAACCGTCGAGGGTGCGAGCCCTCCCAGAGTTCGAATCTCTGCCTCTCCGCCAAATTTAAAGCTCGTTGAGATGACGGGCTTTTTTTATAGGCGGAGAACCGCTCAAACGTCGCGAAGCTTGTTTTCGCGGGGCAGAGCTTTCAATTCGTCTAGGGCTTGTTCGCCGGCTGTCGCCGCCTTACCGCCAAGACATCATTGGTTTTGCAGACAAAAATGACATTTAAGGTCATTTTTGCTTAGCAACTCTCTCCGCCAAATTTAAAGCCCGTTGAGATGACGGGCTTTTTTTATAGGCGGAGAACCGCTCAAACATCGCGGAGCTTGTTTTCGCGGGGCAGAGCTTTCAATTCGTCTAGGGCTTGTTCGCCGGCTGTCGCCGTCTTACTGCCAAGACATCATTGGTTTTGCAGACAAAAATGACATTTAAGGTCATTTTTGCTTAGCAACTCTCTCCGCCAAATTT
>CALXVR010000014.1 GCA_944392155.1 uncultured Alphaproteobacteria bacterium
CGACGCACAACTTGGCAACTCCGCACCAAAAAACCCCGCCATAAAGGCGGGGCTTTTTAATTGGTGGGAGTTGAGAGGTTCGAACTCCCGACCCTCTCGGTGTAAACGAGATGCTCTTCCAGCTGAGCTAAACTCCCATCCTGCTTACGGGAAATACTTATATACTCATAAAAAAAATTAATCAAGCAAAAAATTACAAAAAAAACACATTTTTTTATAACTGCTTGATAAAAAACAATTCTAATTTTTCTTAGCGCCCTTCTCGCCCATCTTTAATATTTTCTTCTGCCCCCAAAGCCTTGTTCCACAAAAACTTCATTCCTTTGGAATAATAAGGATTCTGCTCCAACCCTTCTTTAATTATTTTTACGGCTGTCGGCGGAAATAATTTTTGCCCTTCCATATTATTCACATACAAAACCGCATCACCTAATACACAAATCGGATGCTTAAAATATTTATTGCTCCCCAGATTCTTTCTAACCTCATCCACAGCCTCAAACTCAGAAAAAATCTTTGCCGCAGCCAAAAGCACTTGCCTTGAAGCAGCTTTGCTTCCTTCTTGTTCCAAATATTGTTTTAACTTAGCACTATACTGAGCTCTGCCTCCGACCTCAAAAACTTCCGTCAAACCATTAAATATCTTATCAACTTTTTGCTCTTCCGTATCCTTGGCTTCCGGCATTGTAAAAGCATATTCCAAAGGCATAAATTCTGCCGCTTTATATATAGAAAAATCGCGCATTGTCGGAACATTATATTGGTCAAGCTGGCGGATAAAATCAGCCCTATCTTCTCGGCGAGATTTCATTTCTTCCGACTTCTGCTCATACAAATCATCAACACTCAAAGCCGATTCCAAATTCATCCCTGCATCAGCCATAAGCTGTAAGCTGTTCAAATCGCAAGCTGTTTCCTCCGCATATTCTTGATAACCATCTAACAAATCTCTTTTATAAAGCAGATGCGATAACTCGTGCCCCATCACAAATGCCGCTTCATCTTTGTTCTTTAGTTTCAACAATTTGTCTTTGGTAAAAACCACCACAAAGCTGTCGCCTTCTAAGTTTAATATATTACTGGCATAATCGGCACGCATAACCCGTGCAATACTACTATCCTGATTATCTTGTATGCAGAACTTAATTTTCATCTCATCTAAAAACATTTTTTGTTCTGGCTTACTCTGCCACATTTTTTGCATCAGCTTTTGCATCTCGGCATTAAAAGCGATTCCCCAAAAGCTTTCGGGATTAATCATCCGATAAGCATTAAGCATATCAATATCAACCTCTCGCCGATGCACTTTGCCGACATCATTTTTTTCAACATTTTCGAGCCTTGTTTTAAGCTCTGCAAGAAAATCATTCATGGTATACCCTCAACAAATTTGTTTCATCATACCATAAAAAAGCCAAAATTCACACAAAAAAGGCGAAACCCATAAGTTTCGCCTTTAATCTTCACATAAACCAAGGGAAGACACCTGTCTTCCCTTACTGATAATTAGTTTACAGAATCCTGAAGAGCTTTACCAGCTTTGAACTTAGCCTGCTTGCGTGCAGGAATTTTAATTGTAGCGCCGGTGCGCGGATTGCGGCCGGTTGTAGCAGAACGCTTAGAAACGGCAAAAGTACCGAAACCAACCAAGCGAACTTCATCGCCAGACTTCAAAGCTTTGGTTACAGAAGCAACGAATGCATCTACAGCCTTAGCAGAATCAGTTTTGGTAAGGCCGGTTTCATTAGCAATGCTAGAAATAAGTTCATTTTTATTCACGGTGAGGACTCCCTCTAATTATTAAGTTATAAACCAAATGACAACAAACTTTGTCATCACAAGAAAATTTAAGCGCCTAAAAATCAATGAGTCAAACAAAATCAACGCTTTTATCCCGAATTTCCTCAATTTTTTTGCATTTTAACTCCGATTTTACTTATTTTTGCAAGTTATTCACAGCCAAATCTTTATCCAGCCTGATTTTCCACAAAATTTGAAACGATTCTTCCTCCCGATTCACACAAAAAAAAGTGCCGTCAAAAACGGCACTTTTCCATATAATATAGTATTACTTGCTTTTTGTTTTTTTCTTAGAAGATTCCTTCAAAGGTTTAACACTTTTGCTAAGTGCAATCTTAATCACCTCTTTCACGTCAGAAACCGGAATAATCTTCATCCCCGTTTTAACGTTTTGCGGAATCTCTTCCAGGTCTTTTTCATTTTCTTTCGGAATAATCACTGTCTTAATTCCGCCGCGTAAAGCCGAAAGCAATTTTTCTTTTAACCCGCCGATAGGAAGCACTCTGCCCTGCAAAGTAATCTCACCGGTCATGGCCACATCTTTGCGAACCGGAATTTTCGTCAGAACCGATACAAGCGTTGTGTACATAGCAATACCCGCCGACGGTCCGTCTTTTGGTGTTGCACCTTCCGGCACATGGACATGAATATCAGTCTTTTCAAAGACCTCAGGATCAATTCCCAATTCTTTGGAATGAGACCGAACCACGGAGAACGCCGTCTCAATGGATTCTTTCATCACATCGCCAAGCTTACCCGTCTGTGTAACTCTGCCTTTACCTGGCATATCCACGGCTTCAATAAATAAGATATCTCCGCCGACTTCCGTCCAAGCCAAACCGGTCGTAACACCGATGTGGTCTTTTTCTTCCGCTTCGCCGAAACGATATTTAATAACGCCGAGATATTTATGCAGATTCTTAGCATCAACCTTTACATGTTTTTCTTTGCCCTTGGAAAGCAAAATTTCCTTAACCGACTTACGTGCAATAGTTGCCAATTCGCGCTCCAAATTACGCACACCGGCCTCGCGGGTATAATAACGAATAACATCTCTGATGGCTGCATCCGTAATCTCCAGCTCGTGAGGTTCCACCGCATTTTCCTTGAATATTTTGGGAATCAGGTGGCGCTTAGCAATCTCCACTTTTTCGTCTTCGGTATAACCCGACAAGCGGATAATTTCCATACGGTCAAGTAAGGGTCTTGGCATATCCAGAGAGTTGGCTGTTGTAACAAACATCACATCAGACAAGTCATAATCCACTTCCAGATAATGGTCGTTAAAAGCGGCATTTTGCTCCGGATCTAAGACCTCCAACAATGCCGAGCTCGGATCTCCGCGCCAGTCATTACCAAGCTTATCAATTTCATCAAGCAAGAACAGTGGGTTAGATGTGCCGGCTTTTTTCATACCTTTAATAATTTTACCGGGCATTGAACCGATATATGTTCTGCGATGTCCTCTGATTTCGGCCTCATCACGCATACCGCCGAGAGACGTGCGGACAAAATTACGTCCCGTTGCTCTGGCAATAGACTTTCCGAGTGATGTTTTACCAACACCCGGAGGACCGACCAAACACAAAATCGGACCTTTAACCTTATTAGCACGCGCCTGCACCGCCAAATATTCGGCAATACGTTCCTTAACCTTGTCCAAACCATAGTGGTCTTCTTCCAAAATTGCCAAAGCTTTGTTCAGGTCTTTATTGATTTTGGAATATTTCTTCCACGGAATATCAAGCATCCAGTCCAGATAATTACGCACGACTGTTGCTTCCGAGGACATTGAGCTCATATTTTTGAGTTTTTTAACTTCTGCCAAAGCTTTCTCTTTAGCTTCTTTGGATAGTTTTGTTTTTTCAATCTTACTCATATAACCAGAAATTTCGGCATCTTCATCTCCGTCGCCGAGCTCTTTCTGAATCGCTTTCATCTGCTCATTCAGATAATACTCTTTCTGGCTTTTTTCCATTTGTTTTTTGACACGGGTCTTAATCTTGTTTTCCACTTCAAGAAGTGTAACTTCAGCCTCCATAAAGCCCAAGATTTTTTCAAAACGCTCTTTAAGCGATGCCGCCTCAAGCAGAACCTGCTTATCTGCTATTTTTAAGGCCAGATGCGATGCAATGGTATCAGCAAGTTTGCCGTAATCCTCAATCTGATTAACGGCAACCAAAACCTCCGGCGGAGTTTTCTTTGAAAGCTTAACATATTCCTCAAACTGTGACAAAACAGCCCGCACCAAAGCTTCCAGTTCTACACCTTGGCTGTCCTTATCCGGAATAACGGAAGCGCTGACCTCCATAAAAGCATCATTTTTCTCAAACTTTTCAAGCTTAACTCTTTCAATACCTTCAATCAGAACTTTGACAGTTCCGTCCGGAAGCTTCAAAAGTTGCAAAATCGTTCCCAAAGTTCCGACATGATAAATATCATCGGATGTCGGATCTTCTTCGGCAGCATTAATCTGCGTTGCCAACACAATATTTTTATCATTATCCACCACTTCCTGCAAAGCGCGAATAGACTTCTCACGCCCCACGAACAACGGAACAATCATCTTCGGATAAACCACAATGTCGCGAAGCGGAAGAACCGGATATTTTTCTTTTTTTGATACCATTTTTTTGTCCTCAAAAAAACTGTTTATAAATAATATAGGAAAGCATTATGCAAACGACAACTGCCACATTTAGCGTTTTGGCACAATTCCCCTCTCCAAGCAACGCCAAAACCGTTTAATCCACAGCAGAAAATAAAATCGGTATAATAAGTTGATAATTTAATTTGTTATTTTAAATAAAAACATATAGATATATAAAGAGAAATAACATACTGAGGCAGATACAATAATGACATCAAAAAAAAATAGCACAAACGGCGAAATCACGGTCGATATTTCGGTTACATTGGGGACGGCGGATTTAAGAGTCAATCAGCTTTTAAAGCTCGGTCGCGGCGCCGTTGTGGAACTGGACCGAGATGTCAATGACTATGTTGATGTCTACGCCAACAATGTTCTTATCGGACATGGTGAAGTTGTCATCACCGAGAACGAAACCATCGGCATAGCCATCACCGACACCGTAAAAAAAACACATCGTTAACATCTGCCGGAACGAACTATGGCAAAAATCAAAATACTAAAAAAGACATTTAAAAAGCTGCTTCGCTCCAAGCTCATAACTAACATGATAAGCAGTTTAATCTACTATTATGCCCTGCTGATAGGCAAAACAACTAAATGGCAAACTAAAGGCATAAAAGAATTTTATGCCGACTGGGAAAAAAACAAGAGCATTATTCTTATCGGCTGGCACGGTCGCGCAATGCTATACCCCTACTTTTGGAACAAAAAGCGCCCACTCAATGCACTAGTCTCACTGCACCAAGACGGACGTTTGATTGCAGGCTTTTTAGAAAAATGCGGTTTAGGCACAATCGGCGGCTCCAGCAACGGCAACGCCGTAGGTTCAGCCAGAGATTTAATTGAATCTCTACAAAAAGACACTGCCATTTGTATCATCCCGGATGGTCCCAAAGGTCCAAACATGAAATTAAGTAAAAGCCCTGTTTATTTTGCCCAAAAAAGCGGGAAACCTATTTATGGCATCACCTGCAGTGTCAAAGGCTCAAAGATAGTACATAAGGCCTGGGACAAAATGATGATTCCTCTTCCTTTTTCGGAAGGAATTTGCGAACTTATCGGACCATATTATGTTCCGCAAAACGCCTCGGAACAAGAAATGGAAGAGATTCGCCAACGAATTGAAACAGAACTTAACCAAACTTGTTTTGCCGCTGACAAACTAATGGGAATTGAAAAAATTACCCCTGGCAGCACAGCAAAGAAAAAACGCTATTCTAAGAACTAAAAAAAGGTAAAAAACATGTTCATCCGTATCTATAATTTTCTGATTCGCATTCTTTACCCGTTGGTCATCAAACGCTATATCAACAAGCGTAAACAAAATGGCAAAGAAGATATCAAAAGATTTAACGAGCGCATCGGACGTCCGAAAATCAAACGTCCCGAAGGAAAACTTATATGGTTTCACGGGGCTTCGGTTGGTGAATCATTATCCATGCTGCCCTTAATTACAAAACTTCTGGACTTGTATCCAAACTTACACATCATGGTTACAACCGGCACGGTCACCTCTGCCGAATTGATGAACAAACGCCTTCCCGAACGAGCTTTTCATCAATATATTCCGATTGACAACCCGACATTTGCAGCTCGTTTCTTGCGACACTGGAAACCTGATTTAGCCTTATGGTTTGAATCTGAACTCTGGCCGGCCATGCTTTCCAACATCAAAGCCAGAAACATTCCTCTTTTGTTGATTAATGGTCGTATTTCCAACAAATCCTTCAAAAGATGGCAACAATTTGACTTTATCTGCAAAGAACTGCTGGGTTGCTTTACGTTTTGCCTCGGACAATCCGAAGAAGATGCTTATCGTTTACGGGTTCTGGGCGCCAAAGAAGCTATTTGCTTAGGCAACCTGAAATATGCTGGTTTTCAGCCTCCTGTTGACCCAGCCAAAAGAGAAGAAATTGCGGCCCAAATCGGCAATCGTCCGTTATGGAACGTAAGTTCAACACACAATGATGAGGAATTAAAGATTGGCAAATTTCTTAAACATGTTCAGGACAAAGTTCCGGGACTTCTAACCATCATAGCTCCCAGACATCCCAATCGTGGTCCTGAAATTCAGGAAGCCTTAAACGAGATTGGACTAAAAACGGCACTGCGCTCCAAAGGTGAAAAAATAACAGACACGACAGATGTTTATATTGCCGATACCATTGGTGAAGTTGGTATCTGGTATGATTTAGCTCCGCTAGTTTTCATCGGCGGCTCACTCATTCCGCATGGTGGTCAAAACTTTATGGAACCCTCACGCATGAGAGATGCTGTTTTAGTTGGTCCGCATATGTTTAACTTTACAGATGCAATGAACCGAGCCAAAAAAGCTGATGCCATCATTCAGGTTAATGATGTAAACGAACTGGAAGAAAATGTCATTCAACTTCTAACCAACCCCGAATTACTGGAAGCTAAACGTTCTTTAGCCTACAATTGGGCACATGGCGAAGCCAAAGTTTTAGATGGCATTGTTGAAAAAGTAAAAGGATATATCGGCGAATGAAAACCCCTTCCTATTGGATGTCTGAAAATTTAATATCCTCAATTCTCAAACCATTGGGATATATCTATGCTTACGCGACCAACCTACGCTTAAGCATCAAACATCCACGCAAGGTTTGTCGTCCGGTAATCTGCATTGGCAACATCACGGCAGGCGGCACGGGAAAAACCCCTGTTGCCGTCTCTTTTGCCAAACTCTTGCAACAAATGGGCAAAAATCCATTTTTCGTATCTCGCGGATATGGCGGAAAACTAAAAGGTGTTATGGTTGATAAGTCAAGACATTCCGCAGCCGAAGTCGGTGATGAACCTCTTCTGCTTTCAAGGCAAGCCCCCGTAATTGTTAATCCCGATAGATTTTCCGGAGCTCAAAAAGCTTTACAATCCGGTGCGGAAATAATCATAATGGACGATGGTTTTCAAAACCCGGGGCTGCATAAAGACTTATCTTTTTTAGTCTTCGACGGTGGAGTTGGCATAGGCAACGGTTTATGCATTCCGGCAGGTCCGTTAAGAGAAAGTTTAGCTTCGGGACTTAAACGCGCTCAAGCCGTGATTATCCTGGGAGAAGACAAACATAATCTTGCAACACAAATAAAAGGCTTACCCATATTTAGGGGGTCAGTCGTTGCAAAAAAACCGGAAACAAACAATAATGATGTTATTGCTTTTGCGGGTATAGGCCGCCCCGAAAAGTTTTATACATCTCTTCGCGAGCATGGCATAAACCTTCTCAAAACGGTTGACTTTCCGGATCATCATCAATATACGATGTCGGAACTAAAAAAACTCATTGATGAGGCGCAAAAAAAGAACGCGGTTTTATTCACGACGGCCAAAGATTTTGTAAAAATTCCGACACAAATCCAAAGACACTTTCATGTTCTGGAGATTGAAATTTCCTGGGAAAATGAAGAAAGCCTAAAAACGTTTATTACTCAAAATATATAAGTTATCCCACTTTACATACTCCACGACATACGAATAATCTTGCCAAAAACAAAAACTTATACTAAAGTCTATACCATATTGGATAAAACTTCAGTCAAATCCAATAAGTACATGTGTTGTTTATGTGCAACATATGACTATTCTTTAACAAAAAAAGGATATGAACTACATGAAGAAAACTTTACTTCTCGCCGGTGTTGCCAGCTTATTTGCAGTAAATACCGCCAATGCAGAAATTAAACCTTATGTTGGTTTGGACTACAACTACTCCAGTTATGGTATGGATTATGATGTAAGAGATACCATCGAAGATGATTACAACAGCTTGTCTTTCGTAGCTGGTGCAAAATTAATGAATAACTTCGGTTTGGAAGCTTTCTACCAAAGATCTTTGAATGAAAAGAACTCCTCTTATGGTGAAAAAGTATCTTCCCGCATCCAAAATTATGGTGTAGATGCTTTAGGTTATCTGCCTTTGGGTTGCGACCAAGAAGTTGAATTGATTGCCGGTCTCGGTCTTGGTGAATATGAAATGAAAGCCAGAGTTGCTGGTTTAGGCGCAGATAAAGAAGAAGCTTTGGGTATCAGAGCTAATATCGGTGCTCAGTACAATATCGATGAGAACTGGGCTGTTCGCGGTATGTATCGTCACGTATATCTGCAAAACAGCGAAATGAACGATATCAATGAGTTCTCTGCTGGTATCAGATACAATTTCTAATCGGATTTGACTGAAATTGGATTAAACTGCCTTGGTAAAACAAGGCAGTTTTTTTATACACAATAAAAAAGATTTTCTTCAAAACAACCTCTTTCTCTTTTACAATCTGGCAAACAAACAAAAGAGGATAAAATGAGTAAAATTCAAACCCAATATTTCAAAATATTTTATACAAAATTACCACACTATGTTGAAAGTCCGAACAATCTGCGCTACGCAACGGAAGATGCAGCTTGTTTTGACATTTGTGCAGCCATAAAAGAACCACATACAATTTTGCCGCAAGAACGTTTTATGTGCCCCACAGGTGTAAAATTTGCGCCGGAAAACCCCTTTTGGCTAAGAGTAAACGGCAGAAGCGGTATGGCTGCCAAAAATGGTATTATCCCTATTGGTGGAATTATTGATACTGATTATCGCGGTGAACCGATGGTCATTTTGCTCAACACAAGCAAAGAAACTTATACAGTGCATAGCGGAGATAAAATTGCACAGATAGAATGCCCCTTTCCTTTCAAAGCCGAATTCGAGGAAGTAAGCAACGAAGAGTTTGAAAATAATTTTCAAACAAAACGCGGCGAAG
This sequence comes from uncultured Alphaproteobacteria bacterium, assembly GCA_944392155.1. GTDB lineage: Bacteria > Pseudomonadota > Alphaproteobacteria > RF32 > CAG-239 > Scatacola_A. The sequence goes on from CALXVR010000014.1 coordinate 9,217, forward strand.
GCGGCTTTGGCTCCTCCGGCAGAAAATAACAAAAAAGCCCTCTTCACAGAGGGCTTTTTACTTCTAAAAATCAAATAGCAGTCTTATAGAACTTTAAGCTGATTTTTCTTCTTTTTTATAAACATAAACCGGTTCTTTATGTTCATTAACAACTTCTTCATTGATAATGATTTCCGCAACATTTTTCTTGTCCGGAATATCATACATCAACTCAAGCAAGTTGTCTTCCATAATGGCACGCAGACCGCGCGCACCGGTTTTACGTTCAATAGCTTTTTTAGCGATTGCACGCAAAGCCTCATCGGTAATTGTCAGCTTAACACCTTCCATATCAAACAAAGTTGCATATTGTTTAACCAAAGCATTTTTCGGTTCAGTCAAAACCTTGACCAAAGCATCTTCATTCAAATCATCTAAGGTGGCAATAACCGGCAAACGACCGACAAACTCGGGGATTAAGCCATATTTAAGCAAATCTTCCGGCTGAACATCTTTCAAAATCTCACCGATTCCGCGTTCTTCCTTGGAAGCAACTTTAGCTCCGAAACCAATAGATGTTTCATTACCTCTGCGGCTGACGATTTTTTCCAAACCGGCAAAAGCACCACCGCAAATAAACAAAATATTTGTCGTATCTACATGCAAAAACTCTTGCTGCGGATGCTTACGACCACCCTGCGGCGGCACATTGGCAACCGTACCTTCAATAATCTTCAACAAAGCCTGCTGCACGCCCTCACCCGAAACATCGCGTGTAATGGAGGGACCGTCGGTTTTGCGTGTGATTTTATCAATCTCATCAATATAAACAATACCGCGCTGAGCTTTTTCAATGTCATAATTTGCAGCTTGTACCAGCTTGAGAATAATATTTTCAACATCCTCACCGACATATCCTGCTTCGGTCAATGTCGTTGCATCGGCAATAGCAAAAGGCACATCCAAAATCTTGGCCAAAGTCTGCGCCAACAAAGTTTTACCAGAACCGGTCGAGCCGATAAGAATGACGTTTGACTTAGATACTTCAATATCTTTGGAAGTCTTTTTGCAGTTCAGACGTTTATAATGGTTATATACTGCCACGGACAAAACTTTTTTAGCTTGGTCCTGACCGATAACATATTGATCCAAAAACTCTTTGATTTTGGAAGGTGTCGGAAGTTTTTCAGCCGTATTACCGCCTTCTTCCTTAGCCATTTCGTTCATCTCATCAGCAACGATATTGATACAAACCTCAATACATTCATCACAGATATAAACGCCGCGACCGGCCACCAGTTTTTTCACTTCGTTCTGGCTTTTTCCGCAGAAAGAGCAGCACAAAACCTCACCGTTATTATTATCTTTATCACTCATTTTTTCACCTATTTTATAATCTCATCACGGTTGGTAACAATATGGTCAATCAAACCGAATTTTTTGGCTTCTTCAGGGGTCATAAAATTATCGCGATCCATAGCTTTTTCAATAACCGAAAGTTTTTGCCCCGTATTTTTAGCATAGATGCTGTTCAAACGTTTGCGCATATCCAAAATCAGCTTTGCCTGAATTTCAATATCTGTTGCTTGTCCTTTAGCACCGCCGGAAGGCTGATGAATCATAATCTGAGCATTTGGCAAAGAGAAACGCTTGCCTTTAGCACCGCCTGCAAGCAGGAAAGATCCCATAGAACAAGCCTGCCCGATACACATAGTAGCAACATCGCAACTGATATACTGCATTGTGTCATACATAGCCATACCGGAAGTAATTACACCGCCCGGAGAGTTGATATAAAGGAAAATATCTTTTTTAGGATTTTCAGATTCCAAAAACAGCAACTGAGCACAAACAAGGGATGAAACCTCATCATTAACCTCGCCTGTGAGGAAAATGATTCTTTCCTTCAAAAGTCTGGAATAAATATCAAACGAGCGCTCGCCCTTAGAGGTCTGTTCAATAACCATCGGGACCAAAGTGCTGTCAAACACCTCAATAGAACTTCTTGCAACCATTTTGTTTTCCTTATTCATTGGCAGATTAAACTTTTATAGCACTCTAAACCAATATATTCAACAAAATGTTAATTTCCTTAAAAATTTAATTATCGAAGCCTATTTTCTCGTCAACGATATAAAGCGGACGGTTTTTAACCTCCACAAAAACCTTTGCCAAATATTCGCCGATAATCCCCAAAGACATAAGCTGCACGCCGGAAAATATGGTAATAATCGTCACCAACGAGGCCCAACCGACAATAGTTCCCCTCACCGACCATCTATAAATAACAAAGCACAAAAAGCAAATACTCAAAAAGCAGATAAAGAAGCCCATAAACGTAACCAAGCGTAACGGAACGATTGAAAAACTTGAGATTCCGCTCCAAGCAAAGCCCATCATCTTCATTAAGGGATATTTTGTTTCACCGGCAGGTCTGGCTTTGCGGTCATAATAAACTTTGTCATATTTATAGCCGACCAAAGGCATCATCGCACGCAAGAACAAATTTCGCTCCGGAAAAGATTTTAAGGTATTAACCGCGCGCTTTGTCATCATTCTAAAATCAGCATGATTATAAACAATATTAACACCCAAAAGCTTCATCAGCTTATAAAAAGCCAAGGCGGAGTATTTCTTAAACCATGTATCCGTATCCCGGCTATCGCGAACACCATAAACAATTTCGCAACCATCCTTGATTTTATCAAGCATTTGCTCAATCACGCTGCAATCATCTTGCAAATCCGCGTCAATCGTAACATACAAATCAGCATCAATATCATACATTCCGGCCACAATAGCCTTCTGGTGCCCAAAATTTCTGGACAAGCTGATTCCTGAAAAAATCTTTTCTTTAGCCACCGCCTTTTGAATAAGATTCCAAGTTTTGTCCTTGCTTCCGTCATTTATAAAACAAACCTTGCTTTGCGGACTGACTTTTTTAGCCTTAATCAGTTTTTTGAGCAAAGCGCCGATAACCTTAAAAGTCTGTGGCAATACTTCTTCTTCATTATAACAAGGCATCACGATTACCAATTTTTGCAATTTTTCAGTCATCAGCCGCTCCTAAAATTTTAATGTGAACGATATTTTTGAATATACTTTACCAAAGAGGGAAATTTAAGCAGTAAAAATCGTTTAATTTTGAACAAAAACCCACCCTGACAAACAACACAGTCAGAAGCAGAAAGTAAAACTTTAAGATTCTTTTCGCGCAAACTCCCTTTGGCAACCTTTGTCTTAAACACATATTGAAAAACTTTAGACTGCGGAGATTGCATAATAAAATCAGCCACTTCAGGTGGAAGTTCCGAAAGTTTATGCGGCTGAAACCCCTCTTCCGGCAAAAGAGTACATCCCGCTTCCGCAATACTTAAACCACAATTGGCAAACATCTCGGCAATAGAATTAGCTTCAAAAAAGCGTAAATGAGTCTTATCCAAAATTCCGAGCTCGCCATAGTTCCATTCGTCAAACAACAACCCTATTTTAATACTCGCATGCGCCACATTTGGCAAAGACACCACAAAATATCCGTCCGGTTTTAAGAGTTTTTTCAACTCACTTAATACGGCTTGCGGATTCACCAAATGTTCTAAAACATCCCCGCAAACAATCACATCAAAAGAAGATATGAAGCGAGAATAATCTTTAGCCTGAAATTTGTTCAAATCAATTTGTAAGACCTCGGCAAATATATTTCGTTTTCGACAAATCAGCACGCCTTCATCATCAGCCTCCATTCCGACGCAAGAACATTTTTTTTCTTGCGCTAAAACAGCCGACAAATCCCCACAGGCACAGCCGACATCCAAAACTCTTGAGCCGAAATTCACCATATCAAAGAGCAAGACATTACTGTCATTTTTGTTTTTTAAGTTGATTTTGCGCGCATAAAGCATCTGAGCTCACCTTCAGGTTTAACTTTTTATATGATTCACACTCTTAAGCAATTTGTCAACTGTTGATAACCGATAGTTTTCTTTGCTCAAAAGCTTTGTCGGCTTTATACTTGAGATAATTAGCGTTGAAAGGTTTTAGATGTCTGTCAATAACCCCAAAATATCAGTTCTCATCCCCGTTTATAATGGCGCTGCCTATTTGCGCCCAAGCATTGAGAGCATTCTCAACCAAACTTTTTCGGACTTTGAGCTTCTGCTTTTAGATGATGCTTCTACCGATAATTCCGCCGAAATCATCAAAAGCTATACGGATTCTCGTATTAAGTTTTTTCAATCCGAAAAAAACTTAGGCATCTCCGCCGCCCGCAATAAACTTATGGAGCTGGCTCAGGGAGAATATTTGGCTGTTATGGACCATGACGACCTCTCCGCCCCCACCAGACTTGCCGAACAACTTGAGTTTATGGAACGCAACCCCGAAGTCGCTATGCTCGGAACTTGGGGACAACTCTTTTGCGCCGAACCGCCTTTTGAAGGTTTTTTAGGCAAACTCAAACAAAAATTCATCAATCTGGGCTGGGTCTGGTGCCAACCCCAAGAGCCCGATATTTATGAAACCCTTTGCGGCAACCCGATAATGCATTCATCCTCAATGCTGCGCCGCTCTGCGCTTATAAAAAGCAAAATTGCCTATAATCAAACTTATTCTCCGGCCGAAGACTACGACCTTTGTCGCCAGATTCTGGCTCAAGGCTGGAAATTGGCTAACCTGCAAAAAGTGCTGTTTTTTTACCACTACCATGGCAAAAACCATTCTTTAACCCACAAACAAGCCATGATAAAAGCAGATTATAAGGTCAAAAGCGATATTCTCAAACTTCTGGGCAAAAGATTTACTTTCCGCCCCTATTTTTGGGTCATCTTGCGCAAACTACGCTTAAGAAGATTTTTAAGGAATTACAATGATTAATAAGTCTTTGTTTGAAAACAACATTATAGAAAACATCATCCATAATTTCACTTTCTATCTTTTCGGACAAGTTTGGTATATATATGCTCTGACCCTAGCCATACTAATATATCTTTCCTACCGTTTGGTCTGCAAAGGCAAACTCACAACCTACCCTGACCTTTTTCCGAAACAGATAAACGATTTCAACCTAAAAAATAAAAACAACATTAAAGCTCTGATTGCGCTCTTTTGCGCCTTATATGCTTATACTGTGATTATGTTTATGCAAGACAACTCGCTTTTTAATAATCCGGACCTAATGAGCTTAAACACCATTTTCATCTTTCATCGCGGAGTTGCCGCCACTTATGGCCCCGCAAGAATGTGTCCCGTCTCATTTTTTGACCTGAATTATCTTTATGCCATAACGCATAACTTCACCGTCATCAACCTATATATTTTGCTAAAACAAGCACTTTTACTATGGCTATTATACAAATTTCTCAACTTTTTATCTTTCAGCCGTCGTCTTTGGACCATAGCCTTAATCCAAATCACACCAGCCGTGTTTTGGCTCAATAATGTCATTTTTCCCGAACAAAACATCATAATTTTTGTTCTCTGCTCGCTGCTTAGCCTGCAAAAATTCTCCCAAACCGGCAAAAAATCTTTTCTCTGGTGGTTTTGCGTTTTTGCTCTTTTAGCCATCTACAGCAAAGAAACCACCGTTTTGTTTTATGGCGGAATACTGATCTTTGCCGTTCTGTATGATGTCTACAAAGAAAAAATCAACCCATCGGATTTCCTGCATCCCTTCAAACTGGCCGGAAAACTTCCTCTTGAGGCTTTGCTATTTTTATGCTGTCTGAGTTTTGCCGTTTTTTATCTCTTCATCATGGTTGAACTGAAAGAAAATGTTTACATCGCTTTCCGCCAACAACCTTTTGCACATTTGTTTAACCTGTATAAATTTGAAATCATCTGTTTAACTTTGGGATGGATTTTAGCCTTATACAGACTGCTTAACAAAAAAATCCAAACCAATCCCCTGTTTAATGAAGGATTGCTCTTTGCCGCCACTTTCTTGCTGATTATTCTTATCTTCCGCTTACAAATTGCACCTGATTTGCAACATGTATCACAAAAAAGCTATTATGCCGTTTTGGCTGATATTTTCGGCATCATTTATATAACACGAAATCTACACCGGCCCAAGCTTCAATCCGCATTCAGTTTGCTGGTTATCATTAGTAGTATGATTATAAACCTGCAAATTCTTCCATACGAAGAAATCGGTCCGGCAAGACGCCAAGCTGCAAATTTCCTTTCTGACATAATCCGGCAAGAAAATAAGCTTAGCTTTATGCTTTCCGAACATACGGAAGAATCAGATTGGGTGCGTGAAAGTTGGGGAGCCTCCCTAGTTTACTACCACCCCGAAGCCGACATCACACTCAAAATACCAACTTTAGCAGAAAATAACATCATCAATCAATTCAGCCTAAACGAATATGCCAAATACAAAGGCTATCTCCCAACCATAAAAGGCGAGTTTATTCCTCAAAGCGGCGATTATTACATCATCCGCACAAATGCTTTTGAGCAAGATTATCCGATTATTAAAAATTTAGAGCACAAACTTGTCTTTAAAAACAAACTTTTCAAAATTTACAAAATTGAGGAATTACAATGATTAGCGAGCCTTTGTTGCAAAACAACATTATAGAAAACATCATTCGTAATTTTCAATATTATCTTTCTTTTGACTGTTGGTTTTATTATGCTCTGGGAATACTGCTTTCTTTTAGTCTAATTTGCAAATTTATAAAGCCGGCCCCCCAAACACTTTCCGCCTTATTTCCTCCTGCAAAAAATAATTCCAAACCCCATCCGCTTGCACTCCTCCCTCTCTTCTTGGTTTTAATCTCTTACAGCATTGTTATTTTTTCTTTAGAAAATTCATTTTTCAATAATTATGATTTAATGAATCTAAGTACCCAATACATACTATCCAAAGGCGTTACACCCTTCTTAAATTTTACCAGATTCGCGCCTGCTGCTTTTTTTGACCTAAATTTTGTTTATGCCATAACTCATAATTTTCATCTGATAAATACTTATATTATTTTAAAACAAATTCTTATAGCCATACTCTTTTACCACTTTCTGAACTTTATAACGCCTACCAAACAACTTTTCTGTATCGCTGTCTTACTTTTTGTTCCCGCAATTTTTTGGATGAATAACATCATTTTTTGTGAACAAAATCTGCTTATCTTTGTTTTAGCAAGCCTTATACTTGTCCGCAAATTTTCTCAAACACAAAAATTCTCTTATTTATGCGGTTTCACAATATTCTCTCTTGCTGCCGTTTATACCAAAGAAACCACAATAATTTTTTATTTCGGAATTCTGGTTAGCGGTATCTTATACAACATTTTCAACGGAAAAATAAATCTTTCCACTTTGTTTAACCCTCCGTTTCTTATCAAAAATTTTCCGATTGAATTTATCATATTTTTAATTGGCTTAAGCTTTGCCTCATTTTATTTTTTCATCGCCGATACAAGTGAATCCAATATTTACATAAATCTTCACCATCAAAGCTTAACACATCTTTTAAAATTGTATGAATTTGAAATAATCATAATCATCTTGGCTTGGATAATAATGTTATACAAAATCCTAAAACACAAAATCACCTATCCCCAGTTTGACGAAGGTCTGATGCTCGGCGGAACATTTATCCTGCTTTTCATCATTTTTTACCTACAAATGTCTCCCGTTTCCACACATGTTGAGCTCAAAAGCTATTATGCCCTTTTGCCTGCCATTTTTGGTTTTATCTACATAGTCAAAAACCTCCCCCTCAAAAAACTTTTAATCCCCTTTCTAGCCTGCTGCTTTATCTATTCTGCTTTTACCAATTACAAAATCTACAAAAATGAAGTAGGACACTATTATCGAGAAGTTGCCGAATTTTTCGCTAAAGAAACCTCAAACAACACTAATACCATCATAACTTTCTCACCTCACACCGAAGAATTAGACTGGATTCGCGAAGGTTGGGCTATTTCTTTTCAATACTATTTCCCTAACCGCAACATAATTTTCAATTTCTCAGACTTAGCCGAAAAAAATACTCAAAACGAAACAACCCTTTTTCTCTACAAACGGTTACAAAAAAATATGAAACCTATTATAGGGATATCTCATCACCCAAGCGGCGAATATTACATCATCAAAAATGACATTTTTGAGCAAGATTATCCGATTATTAAGGATTTAGAGCACAAACTTGTTTTTAAAAATAAACTTTTCCGGATTTATAAAATAAAATGATACAGATATATAAAAATCTTGAAACTAAATGGTTTAGACTTCCTCAACAACTGCGTTTTCTGCTGGTCGGCGGATTTAATACCGTTTTGGCTTATATATTATTCATCCTTTTTATAGCAGTTCTAAGAATTCCCTACCAAATCGGGCTGATAATCCAATATATTCTAACGGTTAATATTTCTATTTTCAGTATGCGCTATTATGTTTTTCGCTCTCACGGAAGTCTGAAAAAAGAATATCTAAAAGCTTGGAACACTTATCTTAGCATGCTTGTTTTCAACTACGTATTTTTATATTTTTTCATAGATATTTTACACATTGACGTTCTTTTCAGCCAAGCAATTTATATCATCATCTCTACGATAATCACTTTTTGCTTACACAAATATTATTCTTTTAGGCAATAAAAAAAACACCCTCCGAAGAGAGTGTTTTTTTAAGCTTTTGCTTTAAGATATTTCTTTAAGCAGACTTTTTAGCTGATTTTTTTGTTGTTTCTTTCTTTTCTTCAGCTTTTGTTTCCTTCTTTGCTGCAGCTTTTTTAGCAGGCTTCTTACCTTCATCAAAGTTATACAACTCTTCAATAGAAACAACTTTCTCGTTAACCTTAGCCTTGCTCAAAATATGATCAACGATTTTCTCTTCAAAAACCGGAGCTTTCAAAGATTCGATAGCTTCTTTGTTTTTGAGATAATAATCAAAAACAGCCTTTTCCTGTCCCGGATATTTTTTAGCTTCATTCATAATAGCTTTGTTAATATCATCGGGTGTAATATTGATTTTGGCATCTTTGCCGATTTCAGACAGCAACAAACCGAGTTTAACGCGACGAACGGCAATATCTTTATATTCAGCCAAAAGCTCTTCTTCAGACTTAGCCTTTTCGCTTTCATCCAGTTGATTATACTTTTTAGCTTGTTCATATTGGTTAACAATGCTCTTATATTCAGCATCAACCAAGCCTTGCGGAACATCAAAATTATAATTCTTATCCAAATTATCCAACAAAGCACGTTTTAACTTCATACGAGAAGCGGCTTCATAATCGCCTTTAATACGTTCTGAAATGGCAGCTTTAAGAGCATCCAAGTCTTTCTCGCCGAGAGATTTTGCAAATTCATCGTTGATTTCAACATTTTTAGTTTCGCGCAATTCTTTGATCTCAACGGCAAAAACAGCATCTTTACCAGCCAAATCTTTGGCATGATAATTTTCAGGGAAAGTAACTTTAACATCAACTTTCTCACCGGCTTTTTTACCAACCAATTGGTCTTCAAAACCGGGGATGAATGAACCCGAACCAAGCTGCAGAGGATAAGCATTACCCTTGCCGCCTTTGAACTCAACACCATCAATAGAACCGACAAAGTCAATAACTGTTGTATCGCCTTTTTGAGCAGCTCTGTCTTCTTCGATTTTAACAGTTTCACGACGAGATTGAGCCAAATACTGCAAAGCCTTATCAACTTCTTCGGCCGGAACCTCAGCCATCAGCTTTTCAAGTTCGATTGCAGAAAAATCTCCTGCCTTAATTTCCGGTAATTCTTCCAAAGAAACCTCAAATTCCAAATCTTTTCCGTCACCGAAAGACGTAATTTTAACATCAGGCATCAAAGCCGGACGCAACTTCTTATCTTTAATCAATTCTTCTGTCGCACTTCTTACGGCTTCATCAACAACTTCACCGATAACCGAAGCTCTGTATTTTTGTTTCAACATAGCTTTCGGAGCCTTGCCCGGACGGAAACCCGGAAGTTTAATGTTTTTAGAAATTTCATTGAGCTTGTCATCAACTTGTTTTTCAAAGTCAGCGGCAGAAATCACGATTTTGAATTCTTTTTTCAAGCCTTCATTTTTTAATTCGGTTGCTTTCATAACTTTCTCTTCAAATATTAATGTTAACCAACTGCCTGCAAAGCAATGGTGCGGGCGGAGAGACTCGAACTCTCACACCTTTCGGCACCAGATCCTAAGTCTGGCGTGTCTACCATTTCACCACGCCCGCAACTACAGTTATTTCAATTTAGTTGTTTGCATACTACAGAATTTTTTATTTAAATCAAGCAAAATTAACAACTCAAGAAAATATATTGTAATGTAAGTTAATATTTTATAATATGAGACCAAATATGGGCATAACCCTGATTTCAGAGCTTTTTTATAAGGAGCAGTCTTGTGTTTTCAAGAAATGTATTCAAAAGTCTTTTCACCGCAGCCTTAACTGCCGGTCTTTTAAGTTCCTGCGCCCTTTTTGAGCGTGATGCCAACGGCGAACCTTCACACAGCTGGATTGATGGCAAAAATTATTACAGCTATGGCGACAAAGATGCCACGCTTGCCACGGTTGCTTACTCGCAAGGCGATTTTAAAACTGCGGAAGAACACATTTCCAGAGCCCTAACCAACAATCCGCGCCACCCGCAAGCCTTAATGGTCGGCGCTTTGGTTTATGAGGAATTAGGCCGCCCGAACCGCTCCAGACAATATTATGAAGACTTAATGATTGTCGGCGGAGATGAAACAACCATTCTGGGCTCAATGGACGGCAAACCGCATAAGATGAGCGAGATTGCCGCTCAGCGTTTGCGTTTGTTGAATATGAACCAAACAAAGATGATTATTGAAGATCAAAACGGTAACAAGGTCTTCAACATCAGCAAAGAAGCTTCTGCCTCACAAGGAAAATCCGCTTTGGAAGAAGCTCTTTTCATCCGTGAACAAACACGCGCCGCCAACAACAAAGCCGTTTCCGAAGCGGATGTTAAAGCAGTTGAGGTTTTGTTCACGCCTGAGGAACAAAATACCATCTCGCGCTTTTTGATTCTTAAAGAATTAGCCGAGAATGATATGGTTACAAAAGAAGAGTTTTTAAACGGACGTATGGCAAACGTCGGCGGTCTTTTGCCTCTGACACACACGCCTCCGGCTGCAGGCGTTATCAATCCCGTCCCCTCTCCTGATTTAATTTTGGAGAGAATTAAGGCCTTGAAAGAAGCTGTTGCTTCTCGCGCCATCACACCGAGAGAATTTTCCGCTGAGCGCGATTTGATAATTGAGGCGATTTTGCCGCCGCATCCGCGCCAGAGATTAAAGAAAAAAGCGCCTTCCACCAGTATCTTAGATGCAGCTAAAGATATCCGTAAATTAGAGGTCATCTATGACCTGAACTTGATTACCTCCAAGGAAAAGGAAAAAGAGCAAAAAGCCATTGAAAAATATTTAGGATTAGCTCCGGCACCGACAAAAACAGCTAAAGCGACAGCTCCGGCTGGTGCTCCCAAAAGTATGAATCCGGCACCTCTAGCACCTCTCGCTCCCGAAACGACAACCGAGGTCAGCGTCACCGTGGAAGAAGCTCCGGCAAGCGCTCCTCAGCCGCTGATTCCTGCCGTAACCAGCCCTTTTGAGAATATTGAAATAAAATAATAAATAGAAGTAATAATAAAAATGAATAATACCATAAATCCGAGAAAAACCTTTGCGATTATCTCGCACCCTGACGCGGGTAAAACCACTTTAACCGAAAAACTTTTGCTTTTCGGCGGCGCCATCCAACAAGCGGGTGCCGTCAAAGCACGCGGCGAAAACCGCCATGCACATTCGGACTGGATGAAAGTTGAGCAAGAACGCGGTATCTCCGTTGCCTCTTCGGTAATGAATTTTGAATATGAAAATATTACTTTTAATCTGCTTGATACACCGGGGCACGAAGACTTCTCTGAAGACACCTATCGTGTTTTAACAGCGGTCGATTCGGCGGTCATGGTTCTCGATTCGGCAAAAGGTATTGAAAGCCAAACCAAAAAACTTTTTGAAGTTTGCCGTTTGCGCAATGTTCCGATTATCACTTTCATCAACAAATTAGACCGTGAAGGTCAAGACCCTTTCTGCCTGTTGGATGATATTGAAAAAACTTTGGCTTTGGATGTAACGCCGGCAAGTTGGCCGATTGGTATGGGTAAAGATTTTTTGGGTTGTTATGACCTCTTAAATGACCAACTGATTTTGATGAACAAAACCGGAAGCAAATCGTTCATCAACTCTACGATTGAAACCTGCAAAGGTTTGGACGACCCCAAATTAGACAGCTTACTTCCGGCACACGCCGTAGCCAAACTGCGTGAAGATGTAACCATGGTCAGAGAGCTTTGTCCGGCTTTTGATAAAGAATTATATTTAGCGGGAGCTTTGACGCCTGTCTTCTTTGGCAGCGCCATTAACAACTTTGGTGTCAAAGAGGTATTAGAAGGCTTACATAATCTGGCCCCCACCCCGCGCGAACAACCCGCAGCGGAAAGAACCGTTAAGCCGGAAGAAAACAAAGTTACCGGATTCGTTTTCAAGATTCAAGCCAATATGGACCCCAAACACCGCGACCGTATTGCTTTTATGCGCATTTGTTCCGGCCACTTCAAACGTGGCATGACCTTAACTCAGGTTCGCACCGGCAAAGGCTTAAAAGTTCCGACCCCGGTTATGTTTTTGGCACAAGAACGTGAGCTTGCGGAAGATGCTTATGCCGGAGATATCATCGGTATCCCCAACCACGGACAGCTCCGTATCGGAGACACTTTGACCGAAGGCGAAAAATTGCATTTCACCGGCATTCCGAGTTTTGCGCCTGAATTATTAAAGAGCGTCAGAGCTTTAGACCCGCTGAAATCCAAACATTTGGGCAACGCTTTGCAACAGATTGCCGAAGAAGGCGGAGCCAGTGTATTCAAACCGATTGTCGGTGCCGAATGGATTGTCGGCGTTGTCGGGGCGTTGCAGTTTGAGGTTATGGCAGACCGCATCCGCACTGAGTTTAATATTCCCGTTGCCTTTGAACCGACACAATACTATACCGCACGTTGGGTTGAGTGTGATGACAAGACTGTTATGAAGAAATTTTTGGACACCAACCAAATCAGCATTGCCGAAGACCACGACGGCGCAACCGTTTTCTTGGCGCGCAATGCTTGGCATCTAAACAAAGTCAGCGAGGATTTTCCAAAGATTATCTTGCGCAAAACCCGCGAACAAGTATTCTAAAAAAAGCTCCCTAATGGGAGCTTTTTTTTTAATATTCTCTACCAGCCAGCTTTTCTAAGACTTGTGGGTTCAACTCTTTCTTTGATTCATCAAGCTTTCGTTCTTTGTTATACTCAGACAAAGCAGTTACCACTTCTCTTATCTGAACATTGGCATGCTGCATACCCAAACCGACGGTAGATTTAAATTTTTCCTTAGAAACTTCAATAGCCATAGCTTATTCCTCCGTTTCAGCCAACTTCAACAACTTATCAAAAACACCGTCAATCACGCGTTGTTCTTGCTCAGTTAAAACTTGATAAAGCGGAATATCCTCAAGCATAACCAAGTTGGTCAAAACGCGTTTGAGTTTTTCATAAAACACCTTGCGATACATTTCCTCATCAACCGTTTCGGGCCTTTTAACCAACTCTAAAAAAGCCTCATGGCGTGCCAAATCAATCATATCTTCTTTGCGGCACTCACCGTCCGTATCATCAGTTATAACAACGGCTTTAAAAACTTTTAAGAGTTTGCGTCCCGTATCATCGGCAAAATCAGCGGCTTTTTTCATAAAACCGGCCAAGAGCTGAAAATTAACCGCCGCTTGTGAGGGATAAGGCAAAACCGCTTCCACACTCATTTTTTTCATCCTTTTTTTCTAATATAAACTTTTTATATTATACTCTTTTACCGTCCTCAAGTCAAAAGCTTTATCAGTTCCACGGACGTTTTCCCGTATAACCGCGAACCGTTTCGGTCAAGACTTTGCCGTCTTTGCCAATAAAGAAGCGCGCACCGTCTGCCTTGTGTAAATCAACATCTTGCCCGTCAACTTCCACACCGCCGAACTTAATGATTTTAACGGCATTTTTATACAAACACTCACGTTCGTCACATTCCAAGTCAAGCCAAGATTTATCGGTCAGCTTTCCTTCAAAAATCTTTTTCAACTGACGACTATCTTCTTTTGAAAGCTTTTTGTTAGCCGTTTTCTCCAGCCAAATTTTCTTGGTAAAGCTGTTTCCGCGAGACGGCAGAATAACCAATTTTCCTTGTTCGTCTTTGAGCGCAAAAACCTCACCATACTTATCCGCCATAACATCGGGGATTCTGACGGTAAGAATACTCAAACTGCCGATAACAATTAAAATCCAGCCCCACAAACGCCACCTCAAACGCCAGATACACAGCCACAAACCGCCAAGCACAATCAGCAACAATCCCCAGAAAGGCATTGCCACGACCCGATATCCGGCCTCAGGCATTGAGGCAACATAAGCCGTAATTTCGTTGACTTTCTCAACGCCGAAACCAACAATTTTAAGCGCCCAAACATCCAGATTAAAAGGCATCAATAAAAGCGCAATCAGCACAAAAGGCATAATCACCAAACCGATAATCGGTCCGGCTAAAAGATTACCTAAAGTCGTATATAATGCAATCTGGTTAAAATGATAAATAGAGAACGGCAGAGTTGCCAAACTCGCAACCAAATCCGAAACCAAAATACCCGCGACATAAGCAAAGATAATGCGCAATATCTTAGCCGGCAAAGAAAGCCCATCATCTCTTGAACCATTCAAAAATCGATGCAATGGTGCAGCAAACCGCTCATAAAAAGCAATCAAAGCCACCACCGCCGCAAAAGACATCTGAAAACTGGCGCTGATTAAGGCTTGTGGAGATAAGATTAAGACAATAAGCCCCGCCCAAGAAATCATCCGCATAGAGATAGCCTTGCGTGAGAACAAAACCCCGAGCAGCACAGTAAAGGTCATAATAAAAGCTCTCTGGCTCGGAATCTCCGCACCTGATATGACCAAATAAACCGCACTCATAAAAATAGCAAATAGCGCGGCCACCTTTTTGGAATCATAACGCAAGGCAAGCGGCGGAATAAAAGCAAGTACCAAACGCACCAAAAAGAACATCAAACCGGCCAACATACTCATATGCAAACCTGAAATAGACAAGAAATGCGCCAAGCCGGAATCACGATAATTTTCCGTAATCTCTTGTCGGATGCCACCGCGCTCTCCAGCCACAATCGCTGCCGTAATTCCGGCTTCATCTTCGGGCAGAACCGCCGCAATTTTCGCCACGATTTTTGCCCTCAAGTCTGATGCTGCTTTTTCTAATTTTGCCACAAACGGCAGTTCTTTTTCACAATCAACCGGCAAAGCGCGCGATGCGGCAAAACCTGTTGCCGTAACGCCTTCATAAAAAAGCTTTCTATCCATCTGATAGCCGCCGACCATATTAGGTCTGGGCGGAGCCGAAATCGTACCGATAAGCTCCACACATTGTCCGTTCCGTGGTTGCGAACTCTTAGAAGTCAGACTGATGCGATATTTGCCCTTCAAGTGATTCCCGTCAAAATCCTGCACATCTTCCAACACAAAGCGCGGATTACCACGATAATTTGTGCCAAGTTCGGAAACCCTGCCCGTCAAATAAAGTTTGCGATCATATGGAATAATCTCATTTCGTGCAAAATAAAGCGTTTTGAGTTGAATATTAGCAAAGCCGAGAACCATAATCATTATAATCAGAAGCGTCATCAGTTTTGCCGAAGAATACCGCCAGATATAAACCAACACCAACAGAGCTTCAATCACACCGAGCACAATCCACTTGGATGGTTCTTCCGGCAGCAAAAAGTAAATGCCGATTCCCGCACCAAACAACACCGGAATCCACATAAACCAGCGCTCTCGCTCTTCTAAAAACATTTCCTTAAGTTTATAAAGAAAAACCTGCATTTTGCACCTTGCCCGAATTTTTTCTATAATGTAATGCCAACTTGCAACAAATGCAAAAAAAAGTTGCCAAACTTCAACAGTCTGACAACTTAAAAAATTTTTCTTTTTAGTCTTTCACAAAACGTTCCAAACTAAAATGACCATTATCGACAAACAAGCCCCAACAATGGAAACTATCCTCTAACAAATGTTCTTTATCAATATTCATGTCTATTGATGTATGAACAAGATTTTCACAAGTCCAAGGGACAAGCATGAGTTTTTTATCCATCTTAAGCAACAAACGCTTTGTGCCGATGTGATGAAGAACATTGTAAAAAACAACAACATTACTTTTTCCTTGCTCCACCCAATATCCGAAAGACAAATCCTTAGGCGATATGTCTATCTGAATATTTTGTTTTTGCAACTCACTCTGCATCAGAGCAATAACTTCTCTGTCATCGGTCGGATAACTTGGTTTCGGAAATAAAACCTGCCATAATTTTTTTAGGTTCATAATGATAAACTTTAGGCGCAAAACAAAAATGCTTCACGCAGTTAAACATATTCTTAAATAAAAACTCTTTTTTAAATAAAACTTTTGGCCATTTCTGTCAAATTAAAAAAAATCAAAACTACTTTTTAATCAAATTAAATATGGCATCAGCAGCATTTTCGCTCGGTGTTTGCTCACCCATTCCCAAAATACGACGAACTTTCTCAAAGCCTTCCATCTGCTTGTCATACCAATCACCATGAGACAAGATATTTTTCATATAAGACAAAATATTAACCGGAATACACCGCTCCTGCAAAAGCTCGGGAATAATCTCCCGCCCCAGCAAGATATTAGATAAATTAACAAACTGAATATGTAAAAAATGCTTAACCAACATCGCAGACATCGGCGAAACCTTGTAGGCTACAATATGCGGAATATTAGCAATAGCCAATTCCAAAGCCACCGTTCCGGAAGCCGCAATTGCCGCCTCTGAGGCCACAAAAGCATTATGCCTGTCTTCTTCCGTTTCCACCACCAAAATATCCAAGCCACAATCTTTGACCATTTCTTTGACCCGCTTAGCCACCGTTTGAACCGTGGGAATAACAAAACAGAAGTTCTCATCCATCTGGTGCATTTGTTTGGCTGTTTCCAAAAACACCGGAAGCAAACGCGCCACTTCATTATGCCTAGACCCCGGAAGTACGGCAATAATCCTTTTTTGCGGCGCAATGGCATACTTCTGTCTGAATGCCTGAGCATCACCCTTGGTAACATTGCTCTCAATCACCGGATGCCCGACAAAAGTCGTCGGCAGATGATACGGCGTAAAATATTTCGGCTCTTGCGGCAAAAGGGTCAACAAATGGTCGACATATTTATACATTGTCTTGGCACGTTTCTTTTTCCAAGCCCAAACCTGCGGTGCAACATAATGCACTTGCGGGATGCCCGTCTTCTTTTTGCGCAAAGCCTTCTGAACTCTGGAAGCAAAACTCCAACTGTCAATCGTAACCACGACATCCGGTCGAACTCTGAGAATATCATCAACCGTTTCTCTAATATGGCGCAAAACTTTCGGAATACTCGGAATAATCTCGGCCAACCCCATAATCGCCAAATCAGAGATATCAAACAACGGCTTAATCCCCTCGCCGGCCATTAAATCGCCACCGAGCCCAAAAAATTCCACATTACCGTTTGTTTTTTTCTTCATGGCACGCATCAATCTGGCTCCGAGCGCATCACCGGAGGGCTCTCCTGCCACTAAATAGATTTTGAGTTTTCTGTCAGAGATAGTCATTAGGTTCAACTCCGATAACAAAAAGTCCTTCTTTATCCGCCAGCTTAATCACATCGGCTTCATCCACAATCAAACCGTTTCCGGCATGAACGGCAATACCGCGCAAACCGCTTTCTTTAGCGCGCTTAATCGTTTGTGCTCCGACTGTTGGCAAATCAATCCGCATATCTTGCTGTGGTTTTCTGAGCTTGACCAGAACCCCGCCATCGCCTTTGCGTTTATAATCTTTGCAACGTTTAAGAAGCTCATCCGTTCCTTCAATTCCTTCCACAGCCAGAACCAAACCTTGCTGCACAACCACAGCCTGCCCGACATCAAGCTTACCTAATGCCAAAGCCACTTCCACGCCGCGGCGAATATCCTCTTGCGCTTGCTTATCCGGCTTGCATTTTGTCAGACAGCCTTTTTTAACCAGCAAATCCTGCATAACTTCGTGCACACCGCGCACAACCATACCTTCAGCTTCAATCTCTTTGACCAAAGCGCGCAAAATGCCGTCATCACCTAAAGACTTAGCTCCGATTTTAGCAAAAAAAGCCGTTGTCCGCATATCGGGAATCAACTCAAAAAAGCTCGGCCTTTTGATTGTTCCAATCATAATCACTTCTTTAACTTTTTCATCGTGAAGCTTCTTAAAACCCGTTCCTGCCTGCCCGATTCTTATCCACAAATGAGGAACATTCTCATTCACCCAAGACTTATCGGCGTTCCCCTCAATCGCAATCACAAAAAAAGGCCGATTAATTTTCTGGCAATGTTCAACCAGCATTTTCGGGATGCTGCCACCGCCGGCAATAATACCAAGTTTTTTGAAGTCAGAAGTCATATTTTAAGCCTGATATAAAATAAAAAAAACAAAAAGGGCTTCCATGCCGCAATAAATTCAGCAACAGAAGCCCTAAATAAAGGATTAGTCAGAAACCATAATCTTGCGACGACCGCTCAAAGCTTCTTCAATAAAGGCAATCTGCTCCATAACCATCTCATTGTCTTTATATTTCTCTTTAGCCTTTTGCAGACGCGTTTCAAAGTTGTCCTCTTTTCCTTTGAAGATATACATATAAGCATGGCTGATGGATTTAACAACTTTCTCGTCAATACCGCTACGCTTCAAACCGATAACGTTCAAACCGCGCAATTTACCTCTGTCGCAAGTAACAATACCAAACGGAATAACATCGCGGTCAACACCCGTCATACCACCGATCATAGCCTTACGACCGATACGAACAAACTGGTGAACGGCACAGTTACCGCCCAAAATCGCACCATCACCGATACGAACATGTCCGCCGATAACCGCGTTGTTTGTCATAATTACATTATTACCGACAACACAGTCATGAGCCACATGGGAGTTAATCATAAACATACCGTCATCACCGACTGTGGTTGTAAAGTGTTCTTTCGGCGTACCGGCATGCATCGTAACATTCTCACGAATAATATTGCGTTTGCCGATAATCAACTTAGCTTCTTCCTTAAACTCATTACCATGGTCTTGCGGACCGGCACCCAAAACGGCTCCCGGAAATACAATCGTACCTTCGCCGATGGTGGTGTCACCCAAAATCGTAACATGAGCAATCAGTTGTACATTTTCACCGATTTTTGCACGACTGCTCACATAGCACAAAGGACCGATTTTTGCACTGGCAGCAATCTGAGCACCATCTTCAACAACGGCGGAAGGATGAATATTAGACATGGTATTATTTCCTCATCAAAAAAGTTAAACCTAAACTGATAATAAGCTATATGTTTTTAATTACAATGTAAAAACACAATTCCTTACAATTTCTTACAAAAAAAAATCCTCCCAAAGGAGGATTTTTTTACAAAGCTTTTATTTATTCCATAATCATAGCCGTAAATTCTGCTTCGGAAACAACATTTCCGTCAACTCTAGCCTCGCCTTTGAAAACATAAACATTGCGGCGCGCTCTGATTTTTTCAACATGCATACGCAACTGATCACCCGGTTTAACCGGCTTACGGAACTTCACGCCATCAATAGACATGAACAACACTCCGCGTTTATGCTCGGCATAATCCTCAACAGAACAAGCCACAATCGCACCGGCTGTTTGTGCCATAGCCTCAATCTGCAAAACACCGGGCATTACCGGATTTCCGGGGAAATGTCCCTGAAAAAACTCCTCATTCATCGTAACATTTTTAATACCGACACCCTTCTCACCCGGAACTTCAACCTCCAAACGGTCGACCAACAAAAACGGATACCGATGCGGCAACATATTCATAATTTCTTCAATGTGATAAGTCTTAACTTCAGACATAGTCTTCCTTTCTTAAAATAAAACAAACTTATTTTTTTTCGTTTCTATCACCATTTGCCAACTTTTGCAAGTAGGCTGTCTGGCGCATAAAATCCTTAATTCCGACAGCCGGATATCCCATCATCACGGCACCGGGTTCAACATCACGCATCAAACCGGACTGAGCACCGATCTGTGCTCCCGAACCAATTTTCAGATGATCGGCAAAACCTGTTTGCCCGCCGCAAACCACATAATCACCAAAAGTACAACTTCCGGCAATTCCTGTTTGAGCCACAATAACACAACCTTTACCGAGCTTATCATTATGCGCAATCTGCACCAAATTATCAATCCGGCAGCCATCACCTATAACCGTATCATCCAATGCGCCTCTGTCCACACAAGAGTTTGCACCGATTTCAACATCATTACCGATAATCACGCGTCCTACTTGCGGAATACGTTTATGCTGTCCGGCCACCATCATAAAGCCGAAACCATCCGAACCGATTCTTGCGCCGTTATAAATAAAGCAATCATTACCCATAATCGTATATGCAATGCTGGCATTAGTCCCAATACGGCAATTATTTCCGATTTGACAACCTCTGGCAATAACCACACCGGCCTCTATCATACAATTATCGCCGATTTTTACATTTTCACCAATCACGACATGGTCACCGATACTGCAATTTTGCCCAATAATTGCCGTAGGATGAATTCTGGCAGAAGAAGCAATATCAGCCCTGGGTTGATATTCGGCATAAAGACGAGAATTAAGCTTCAAAAAAGCCATCTTCGGGTTTGAACAAATCAACAATGCCACGCCTTCAGCCACAAAAGGAGCCAACTCCTCTGTTGTAACACAAGCCTCAGCCTTAATCTCGGCACCTTTCGCTTTTGCTTTTTTATCATAAAAGAAGCAAATTTCGCCCGCCTCAGCCTTTTCCATTGTATTAATATTCACAATCTCGGCATTGGCTTTGTTTGCATCCTTAAGCTCGGCTTCGCAAATCTCTGCAACTTGCTGCAGCGTAAATGGCCCGTTATTGATAAAAAATGTTGTATCAACCATTTTCTTCTCCTCAAAAAATCTCATCATCCTTAGAGACGGCTACCGAAGTTCAAACGGAAGGTCTGAGTTTCATCATAATCTTCCTTAACAATCGGGAACGCAATATCAACATCGATTTGTCCCATCGGAGACTGCCATGTGAAACCGAAACCGGCAGCGACACGCGGTGTTGATGAATATTCAACAATCGCACGGTCAATATCATCCGGCTTACCAAGCATACCCATATCAACGAACGTACGTCCCTTAACACCGAGCTCGTCCAAACCAATCGGGAAAGACATCTCAGCACCGGAATAAACCATCCAGTTACCACCCAAAGCATCTTTAGTATACTTATCACGAGCGCCGATACCTGCCGTATCGAAACCACGCAAAGTAGAACCACCCAGATAATAGCGCTGAGACAATCGAACATTCTCATCGCCGTAACCTTCAATATATCCGGCATTAACAAACAACTTAAAGGTATAATAATCTGCCAAAGTATAATAGGTATAGACTTTACCGTCAAAGCGCAGATATTTTTCATCTCCGCCAAGACCTGCGATATCATTACCAAATGACAAATAATAACCTTCTTTCGGATTAATTGCGCTGTCACGCTTATCATAAACCAAAGTCTGACCGATAACCGATGCAGAAGATGTACCTTCTTCTTCCTTAATGTAAACGGAAGCGGAACGATCAACATTGCTGATTTTATCTTCACGCAAAGTATAACGAGCATAGTGAGCTAAATTATCCGTATAATTCCAGCCGAAACGAATTCTTCCACCCGTGCTCTCACTATCATAAGAACCTTCATCTTGATAATCCTGCTCAGTTCTGAACAAATCAGCACCGGCACTCAAACGTCTACCCAAGAAATAAGGCTCCGTAAAGCTCAAATTATAATCAGATGTCTCTTGCGATACACCGACATCAATACCGAGCTGTTGTCCTTTTCCTTGGAAGTTGTTTTCGGTAACGCCGGCTCTGACCAAAGCACCGTTGATTGTAGAATAACCGACACCGACATTGAAATATCCGGTAGATTTTTCTTCCACTTTCACATCAATATCAGCCTTGTTCTCATCATCAGTCGGTACGGTATTGATATCAATCTTGCTAAAGTAGTCCAGATTCTCCACATTTCTACGAGATGCTCTGATTTTTGCAGGGTTAAAGGCATCGCCCTCATCAATTCTGAACTCTCTTCTGATAACCTCGTCATGTGTACGAGTGTTACCATGAATATTTATACGATTAACAAAGATTCTGTCGCCCTCTCTAATATCAAAGACCACATCCAACGCACCCGTCTGCGTATTTTTGGTCAATTCAGGTACGACATCCACAAAAGCAAAACCCTTTTTACCCAACTCATCCGTAATATCATAAACGGATTTTTCAACCAACTCGGCGTTATACCAATCGCCTTGTTTGAACAAAACTTCTTCATACAAAGGTTCAACCTGAACATCTTCAAGCTGAGACTTAATGGTAATGCTGTTAATCTTATAGCGCTTACCTTCATCCAACACAAAAGTCAAAACAAAGGATTTCTTATCAGGGCTTAACTCTGCAACAGCCGACACGACACGAAAATCAGCATAACCGCGTTTAACATAAAAACGGCGCAAAAGTTCCTTATCATAATTTGTTTTTTCAGGATCATAATTTTCCGCACTTGAAAAGATTCTGTACCAACGGCTTTCCTTACTCATAATCTCGTTAGACAAATCCTCATCGGAATAATGCACGTTTCCGACAAAGTTCACCTTAGTAATTGCAGCTGCCGGACCTTCATCAATTTCATAAATCAAATCCACTCTGTTTTGATCACGCTTAATGATTTTAGGCTCAACCACCACGGCATAACGTCCGGCACGTTTATAAACTTCCAAAATCCGTTGTACGTCGGCTTGTACTTTTGCACGATTATAAATTGAACCGGAGGCAAGCTGAACTTCCGTTTCCAAAATACTGTCATCAACCTTGTCATTACCGTCAAACACACGCTTGTTCACAATCGGATTTTCACTCACCTGAATCATCAAGGTACCGTCTTGCGCCATATTAAAGACCACATCATTAAACAGACCCGTGGCATAAAGTTGTTTTAAGGAAGCGTCTAATTGCTCTTGGCTGACATTTTCGCCTTTTTTAATATCCAAATATGAAGCCACTGTTTCCGGCTCCACACGCTCCAATCCCTTCACCGCAATTTGGCTGACATAAACATCTGCGGCCTCAACTTCTTGGCTTAAAAGCAACGCAAACAGACAAGTCCCAAAATATAATTTTTTCATTCCTCAATAATCCTCATTACTAAAGGTCTGTCTTAAGCAAACCAACGGTGAAACAAACGAACAAAATCATTCCAAGTCGCAAAAATCATCAATGCCACAATCAGGCTAAAACCAACCTTAAACAAAGCATCTTTAATACTTGCATTAATCTCTCTGCCGACCACGATCTCAGCCAGATAAATAACAATATGCCCGCCATCCAAAACAGGTATCGGAAAAAGATTAATTAAACCTAAATTAATGGACAACAAAGCCATAAAAACAATCAAATCTAAAAAACCGCTTTGCTTAGATATGTCACCGGACATTTCGGCAATTCTGATGATCCCGCCAATCTCTTCACCGCTGCGTTTTCCCGTAATCATCTGTCCGACACCGCGCAATGTTGCCTCAGTAACATTCCATGCCTCCAAACCGGCTTCCTTAAAAGACTGCAACAAAGATAATCTCACATGATTAAGCTCTATCATATTAACAGACTTAACACCAAGCATGGGGCGCTTGCTTGTTGTTCCGTTAGCCTCGGGAACTTCCAACTCCGTCAACGGAAATTGCAAACGGATTTCTTTTCCGTCGCGCAATATCTCAACCACAACCTCATTAGCCACCGTCAAATCAACTTCTTTTCTGATATCATCAAAACTTTCAATCTTATTACCGTTGATTGTCAGGATTCTATCATTAGGTATAATTCCGGCTTTTGCAGCGGCCGAGCCCTCAAAGACTTCGCCGACAACGGGAGGAAACGTAATTTTACCGAATAAAAAGAAAATTCCCGCAAAAATCAAAATAGCAAACAAATAGTTTGCCAAAGGACCGGCCAATGCAATAACTAATTTTTTGAACGGGCTCTGAAACTGAAACGTATATTTTTTCTCTTCTTCGCTTAACTCAGTAGCTTTGCTCTCTCCGCTCGAAGCGGCATCATCATCCCCCAGAAACTGACAATATCCGCCCAAAGGAACAGCAGCAACCTTCCAATATGTGCCATGCTTGTCTCTGCGCCCCCAAAGCTCTTTACCAAAACCTATGGAAAAGACATCAACCTTCACACCGCACATTCTGGCCACAAGAAAATGCCCGAGTTCATGCACAAAAACCAATACGCCAAGAACAACAACAAACGGCACAACATAATAAATTGCGTTAACCAGCCAATCCATTTTTACTTAAACCC
Source organism: uncultured Alphaproteobacteria bacterium (assembly GCA_944392155.1). Lineage (GTDB taxonomy): Bacteria > Pseudomonadota > Alphaproteobacteria > RF32 > CAG-239 > Scatacola_A. The sequence continues at coordinate 33,788 of CALXVR010000014.1, forward strand.
CAAACAACATCAATCCGAACTTAAACCACAAAACAACCAACGGCGCAGAAAAAATCAAGCCGTCAACTCTGTCAAATACGCCGCCATGTCCCGGTATCAGATTACTGGAATCTTTAATTCCGAGACTGCGCTTAATGTAAGATTCTACCAAATCCCCAATCTGCGCAATAACAGCGATCACACCGCCAAACACGGCATAAAACAACACATTCGCATGCAACCCGAACAAATGAGAAAAGATTACGCTTGCCACAACCGAGAACATAACGCCGCCGATTAAGCCGGACCAAGTTTTATTCGGGCTTATTTTCGGTGCAAGCTTTGGACCTTTCAGGTTGCAACCGACGACATAACCGCCGATATCAACACACCAAACCATCACCAAAAACCATAAAGTCGTAACAAAGCCAACCTCATTAAACAACCAAATCAAAGAGCCGATTCCAACCGAGATATAAGGCACACCCAAAGTTAACAAATTACGGCGCTCTTCATCTTTTGCCTTAAACCAAACAACCAATGTCGCACCGACAATAACCACCGCAATAGCCAAAGGACACCCAAGCATCACGGAAGCAGCCAAAGAAGTGGTATAAACCGTTGCATATACCGGCACATTTTTATTGGGAACCATATGTGCCCATTCCCAAGAAAGCATAGCGCCAAACACCAAAGCCAAAACATTGATCCACGGCGCGCCGGCATATATCAAACCGATTGTCAACGGAGCCAAAACGAGAGCCGTAACCACCCGCTTAAATAAAGAACTTTTCTTAGGCTTTTCCATATCGTCTCTCCCTTTTGTTAAACTCTGCAATAACATCCTCAAGCAACTTTTTATTAAAGTCAGGCCACAAAACATCCGTAAAATAAAATTCCGAATATGCAATTTGCCATAATAAATAGTTGCTGATTCTTTGCTCACCGCTGGTTCGCAATACCAAATCAGGATCCGGAATATCCTTTGTATAAAGCATATCAGAAAACAATTTTGCATCAATGTCATTAAGCGAAATATCACCCTCTTTTACAAGAGCTGCTGTTTTTTTAACAGCATGGATAATTTCCTGCCTTGAACCATAGCTCAAAGCAATACACAAAGTCATTCCCGTATTTTTGAGTGTTTCAGCTTCAATCTCAGCCATTTTCTGAACAATATCGGCATCAAGCATCTCTCTCTCACCGATAAAACGGATTCGCACATTATTTTCCTGAACTTCTTTCAAGTCACTTTTCAAATAATCACGCAGAAGCCCCATCAAGGTCTGAACCTCATCTTCGCTTCTCTTCCAGTTTTCGGTAGAAAAAGCATACAAAGTCAAAAACTCTATACCCAGTTCTCCGGCCGCTCTTGTAATTTCCTTGACGACTTCGGCACCTTTTCTGTGCCCCATGGAACGAGGCAAGCCGCGCTTTGCCGCCCATCTTCCGTTGCCATCCATAATAATGGCCAAATGCCGTAACTTCTTTTCGTCCTTGCTCAAAATTTTTACCTTAACTTCGTTCTAAAAACACCCAATCCAAGCAAAATCCGAGCCGCCAAAATTCTGGCAGCTCAAACCTCGATTCTTGCTTAAACCTGCATAATATCTTTTTCTTTAGTCGCAAAAGCTTCATCCATCTTTTTGATGGTTTCATCTGTCAGCTTCTGGATTTCATTTTCAAATCTCTTTTCCTCGTCCTCAGAGATTTCATTATCTTTCTTCAGCTTTTTAATTCCGTCCAAGGCATCGCGACGCACGTTTCTGACCGCAACTTTTCCCTGTTCGGCATATTTTCCTGCAATCTTAACCAATTCTTTACGGCGCTCTTCGGAAAGCGGCGGAATTGGAATACGAATAAGTTGACCATCAGATGCCGGATTCAAACCCAACTCCGATTCTCTCAAAGCTTTTTCAACACTTTTAGCCAAACCTCTGTCCCAAACACTGACCGACAACGTACGCGCATCAGGCACCGAGATTGTTCCGACCTGAGACAACGGTGTCATTGAGCCATAAGCCTCAACCATAATTCCGTCCAACAAACTGGCATGAGCTCTGCCCGCGCGCAAACCGCCAAAATCAGACTTCAAAGCTTCCAAGCTTTTCTCCATTCTGGTTTTTGCATCATTTTTAATATCATTATAATCAGCCATTATTTATACCTCTTTCTTGATAATTGTAAATTTTCCTTTACCGCAAACCGCATCAGCCAGAGCATCTTTACCAACCTGAGCAAAGACCACAATCGGAATATTATTCTCTCTGGCCAGAGCCACAGCCGCCGTATCCATAACCTTCAACTGACGAGAAATAACCTCGTCATACGTAATCTCTTCAAATTTCTTTGCTTGTTTGTTTTGTTTAGGATCGCTGTCATAAACACCGTCCACCTGCGTCGCCTTCAAAAGTACGTCACACTGCATTTCGGAAGCTCTCAAAGCAGCACCGGTATCTGTTGTAAAATAAGGATTGCCCGTTCCGCCGGCAAAAATAATAACTCTGCCTTTTTCCAGATGCCTTACCGCACGACGATAAATATAAGTTTCACAAACTGCCGGAATCTGAATACCTGACATTACCCTTGCCGAAACGCCTATTTTTTCCAAAGCGCTCTGCACATACAAAGCATTCATCACCGTTGCCAGCATTCCAACCTGGTCAGCCACTGTCCGGTTCATTCCTTTAGATGCTTCTTTAGCTCCCCGAAAAATATTTCCGCCGCCAACCACGACACAAATCTCCACCCCGCTGTCATGCACGGCCTTAATCTGCTCGGCCAAAGCGGCAATCACTTCGGCAGACATTCCGAAACTCTTATCACCCATAAGCCCCTCGCCTGAGAGCTTGAGCAATATACGTTTATATTTGGGCTTCATAAATTCCTCGCGAATATAACTATAGTTACGGGCTATATTATCTGAATAATTGGCTTTGTCATCAATATTTTTACACTTTTCTTCAGAAAAAAATATGCCGAACTCAATTCACAAGTAAACAAAAATAGAATTGCAAAAAAGCCGCAATAAGTTTATGAATGAATTAAGTTCAAATTTTATAAGGACATAAGAGATGACTATTCACACTGTTTTATTGCTTTGCGCTTTGGGCGGATATCTGCTTGGTTCCATTCCTTTCGGCTTAGTCTTAACCCGCATGGCCGGTTATGGAGACATCAGAAAAATCGGTTCCGGAAATATCGGTGCGACCAATGTTTTGCGCACGGGCAACAAAACTTTGGCACTGTTAACGGTTATCTTAGACGCCTTCAAAGCAGGTTTTGCCGCTTGGTTGGCTTATAAATTTGTTCCTGCAACGGACTATGTCTTTTTCGGTTTGTTCACCCAATTAAATGTTGTTGCTTCTCTGGTTGCCGGTTGCTTAGGCGTTTTAGGGCACAACTTCCCCGTTTGGCTCAAGTTCAAAGGCGGCAAAGGCGTTGCCTCGGCTTTTGGTTTCATTTTGGTAACCAACTGGCATTTAGGACTTCTGGCTTTCGGTGTTTGGCTGCTTATGGCCTTTTTATTCCGCTATTCTTCTTTAGCCGCATTAACGGCAGCCACCTCTGTTCCCGTCTTTTCATTCTTTTTGGTTGAACCGGTCTATGCCATTTTCTACAGCTTCATCGCTGTTTTGGTCATTATCCGCCACCACACCAATATCAAACGCCTTCTTAAAGGTGAAGAAAGCAAAATAACTTTTAAGAAGAAATAACCTTGGCACTATCAGAAACGGAAATTCTGGCACGCCTTCGGCTGATAAACACGGAAGGCATCGGACCGATAAGTTTTTACAAATTGCTAAACACTTATCACACGGCGACAGAAGCCCTGAAAAATCTGCCGCCGAAATTCCGTCCTTTTTCGGAAGCTCAAGCCGCACATGAACTCAAATTAGCGCAAAATAAAAACATTAAGTTGCTGGCTTTTGATGATTCGGCCTACCCGCAAAAACTGCGCGAACTGGAAGATGCTCCGCCGTTTATTTATGTTTTGGGCCGAACGGATATTTTAAACCATACGCCTTCTGTAGCCATTGTCGGCGCGCGCAACGCCTCCATCAACGGCAGAAAACTGGCTTCCAAAATCGCCTATGACTTAACCAATTCTGATGTTTTGATTATTTCCGGTATGGCAAGAGGAATAGACACGGCTGCTCACAAAGGAGCCATGTATGCCCTCAACCAACAAGGTCCGACCATTGCCGTTTTGGGCACGGGGGCCGATGTCGTCTATCCGGCAGAGAACCAAGCCGTTTATGAACAAATTGCCGAACAAGGAGCTGTCGTTTCAGAGTTTTTATTGGGAACTTCCGCCCAAAGCAATAACTTTCCGCGTCGCAATCGCATTGTCTCCGCTTTAGCTGATGCAACCTTGGTTGTTGAAGCCGGACTTCATTCCGGCTCCTTAATTACGGCTCGCTTGGCATTAGAACAAGGCCGAGATGTTTTTGCCGTTCCCGGTTCACCGATTGAAGCTCGCTCTGCCGGTCCGAACAAACTGATTCGCGAAGGTGCTTTTTTGGCGGAAAATGCTGAAGATATTTTAAGCAACCTAAACTTAAGCCGCCACAAAAAAATAAAGCCCCTCCCACAAACAGCTCAAGATGATTTATTTGCAAAACCGCTTGACAAAGTAAAAAATAATGTTGATATTCCACAACAGCCGGACACTTCAAAATCCGAACTCAAAGTCATAGACTGTTTGACGGCGGAAGGCGTATATGTTGATGAAATTATTCGTGCAACGGGGCTGGATTCCGCAACGGTTTCTTTAGAGCTCTTGGAACTTGAAATGGACGGTCGGATTGAGCGCCAAGTCGGCAACAAAGTGGCATTAATCAAAAAAGCAAAGAAAGACGCATCATGAAGTTAGTTATCGTTGAGTCCCCTGCCAAAGCCAAAACCATCAACAAATATTTAGGTTCGGATTACAAAGTTCTGGCCAGCTTCGGTCATATCCGAGACCTACCGAGTAAAGATGGCTCCGTCAATCCGGATGACAACTTTGCCATGACCTGGGAATTAAGCCCCGGCGGCAAGAAGCGTCTCAATGATATTATAACCGCCCTCAAAGACTGTGACACGATTGTCCTCGCATCCGACCCGGATAGAGAAGGAGAAGCAATCGCATGGCATATTTTGGAAGAACTGACCGCACGCAAAAAAATCAAAGACAAAAAAATTGAACGCGTCGTCTTCCACGAAATCACAAAATCAGCAGTAACCGAGGCCATCAAAAACCCAAGGCAGATTGACAACAATTTGGTTTCGGCCTATATGGCGCGCCGCGCATTGGATTATTTGGTTGGTTTCACGCTTTCGCCCGTTTTGTGGCGCAAACTCCCCGGTTCAAAATCGGCGGGCCGTGTCCAATCCGTTGCCCTACGCCTGATTTGCGACCGCGAAAACGAAATTGAAAAATTCAAACCCGAAGAATATTGGACGGTTGATGTAGACCTCATCACCAAAACTCAGGCGCTGATTCGCTCACATTTGATAACCTTAGACGGCAAAAAGCTTGAAAAATTTGACCTCAATACCGAAGCCAAAGCCATGGAAGCCAAAGCCAAAATTGAGGCTCAGGAATTTCACATTGCCAATGTTGAGCGCAAAAAAGCCAACCGCTATCCGGCGCCGCCGTTCACAACCTCAACTCTGCAACAAGAGGCAGCCAGAAAGTTAAGGTTTAGCGCGAAGAAAACCATGCAAGTGGCTCAAAAACTGTACGAAGATGGTTACATCACTTACATGCGTACTGATGCGGTTAACCTCTCACAAGAAGCCATTACAGCCTGCCGTGAAGTTATTGTAAAATATTTCGGCGAAGCATATCTGCCCAAAGTTGCCAAAGAATATAAGACCAAATCCAAGAATGCTCAAGAAGCGCACGAGGCGATTCGTCCGGCTCATGTAACCGATACACCGAAAAAGTTGGAAACCAAGCTTGATTCTGATGCACACAAGCTTTATGAACTGATTTGGAAGCGCACTGTTGCTTGCCAAATGAATCCGGCTGTTTTGGATAAAGTTGTAATTGATGCCTCCTCTACCGATGAAAAAATCATTTTGCGTGCTACGGGACAAGTCATTGACTTTGACGGCTTCCTCAAGCTCTATCAGGAAAGCAAAGACGATAGTGATGAAGATGATGAGAACCGTATTTTGCCTAATGTTGAAAATGGCGAAAACGTTAACAAAGGCGACATCATCCCCGAACAACATTTCACCACACCGCCTCCGCGCTTTACCGAAGCAAGCTTAGTCAAAAAATTGGAGGAATTAGGCATCGGTCGTCCGTCAACTTACGCTTCCATTATCGCCGTTTTGCAGGAGCGTAAGTATGTTCGGGTTGAGAAACTGCGTTTCATTCCGGAAGACAGAGGGCGCATCGTAACCGTCTTTTTGGAAAACTTCTTTAAAAAGTACGTTGAATATGACTTCACCGCCCAACTGGAAGAATATCTGGATGATGTTTCCGCCGGAGAGATGGAATGGAAAAAGCTTCTTGGCGGCTTCTGGGTTAAATTCATTAAAAACATTGATGCCGTAAAGCCCCTGCAAGTCAGCGAAGTTATTGAAAAGATTGATGAAGTCTTGTCTTACCACCTCTTTCCACCGCGTGAAGACGGCTCCGACCCGCGTATTTGTCCGGAATGCGGCAAAGGACGTTTGTCGGTCAAGCTTGGTAAGTTTGGTGCCTTTTTGGGTTGTTCTAACTATCCTGAATGCAAGTATACCAAACCTTTAACGGATGTAAAAGACGAAGAGATGAACGACACCCCTCGCCCGGCAAATCCGGAAGATAAAGAGCTCGGCGAACTTAATGGTTTAAAGATTTATCTTAAAAAAGGTCCCTACGGCTACTATGTCCAGCTTGGTGAAGACGCAACCGCGACCACCGAAAAACCTAAGCGCTCTTCTTTGCCGAAGTTTTTAAAACCTGAAGAAATTACTTTAGAACAAGCGACTACCTTGTTGACTTTGCCTAAACAATTAGGAAACGGTATTGAGGCCAATATTGGCAAATTCGGCCAATATTTGAAGCAAGGGAATAAGTCAAAATCCCTAACCGGCGCAGATAATATCTTTAATATTACCTTGGAGAGAGCTGAGGAGATATTAAAAGGCGTCGCCGAAAAACCGGCCGGAAAAATTTTGGGACAACACCCCAAAGACAAACAGGATATCACTTTAAATTCAGGACGTTATGGCCCATATTTGAAGTGGGGCAAGAACAATTACGCCATTCCGAGAGAGTATAAGGACAAAGACCTAACCTTAGATGATGCACTAAAAATCATTTCTAACAAAAAATAATAAAAGCCCCAAAATTGGGGCTTTTATTATTGAAAGTGGTTTCTTTTCTCCAAATATTTATCACGAAAAGCTCGGCGATATTTTTTGATAAAGATTAAATCACTCACAAGTTTTAACATTACCATTTTAAATTTCTTTTTCAGACCATTAAGATAAGTTGGCGAAGTATACCACCTAAACTTTGTTTTAAAAGCTAAATGAAAATCCTTTAATACTTCATCAAAAATCTCGGGGTTTCCCTGCCATTCAAATTTTTTCTCCTTCTGGAAACTGATTTTTAGAACATTCGAAGACACCATTTTTCGTTCAAACTCAATTTCATTCTCTGGCAAATAAAAATACAACAAATCAAAATGACGCGGAGCAAAACGCTTTTGCAAACAAGCAAATTGTTGAATGATTTCTTCATCCGAAATAAAATTATCTTCCGCTCCAAAAACCATCAATACTGTTTTTGCATGCAACAATCTATCCTTGAGCTTAGCGATTCGGCGATTAAATTTAGCCATAACTTCAGGATAACAATCATGAATAGAACGGTTCGTATCAAAATCATGGGCAGAATAAATTCCCGTTCCTAAATCATCCACCTCATCAAATTTAGGTTGTTTAGACCGCAGGCGCAAATTTTCTTCTTTAAAAAAATTTTTAAAATTGGTTGCAAACAAATTCTCAACGACCGCAGGGTTTTGAATATAAATCCAATCAAAAGGAAAAGATTCCAGCTGCAATCCGTACCGCCGCAAATTATGCGATATTTTGCAACGAGAACCAATAGAAACTATTAAATCATACTTTTTTAGCATAAAAACACCTTAAACTTACCATAAAATAAAATATAAATTTTTATTATTTTACAAAAAAATAAAAAACAAACATTAAAGCACTATTTATCATAAGGTATAGATAGTTTCAGAAGCTTTGCTATAAAGTTTACAAATTTACAACGAATTTTTTTTAATAAAAAATTTTTTTCCTTAACTTTATTACAAAGCTGTGCAGCACAAAATAAATCAAAATATTCATCAGCTAAACAATATAAAATTTCTTTATCCTTCTTTAGAGCCGCGACCATCAACGCATCCTTCACCATACCTGTAGCATACTCAGAAACAAAACCATCAAAATTCCGCATAATATTTTGATAAAATGCCAATTGAAGTCGCCCCATTTTGTAAAAATTCTCAGACAAATCAAGATTTTGAGCAGACCAAACTCCACTCTCGTGACGTCTATAAATAGCCATAACCTCATCAATAAAACCTATTTTTCCTTTTTTAGCATGCTCTATAGCTAAAAACCAATCTCCTGGGGCTAAAGAGACAAATTCCTTACTAAGCATTACATTATTAAAAGCCCACCGATAAACCACAGAAACAGTCTGAATAAAATTACACTTTAATAAGGCATCAATATCAAAAGATTTAATTTTTTTTAACATTTTTTTTGTCGGATACAAAATATCTTCTTTTCTTTTATCT
>CALXVR010000015.1 GCA_944392155.1 uncultured Alphaproteobacteria bacterium
AGGTGCCGGCGTTGTATCAAAGATTTTGAAGTAATCTGAGATATAAACCAGAATGAAATTAAAAAAGGCTTCTCTAACGAGAAGCCTTTTTTTTACGGATAAGTTTTGACAATTAATATCTTATATGGTAATTTTTTGTCTAAACAGGAATTATTGTGCGGTTGATTGTTGTGTTGAGAAATAATTCGTCCGAGAGTTATTAACCTAAATATTCACCTATAAAACTTTAAAGTTATGTTGAGTTTTAGCGATGAAAAAAAGTACATTGATGAAAGCAAATTAGAAGAATTTGCCGAGATGTATAAGGAATTCGGCTTGTCAATAGACGGCGAGATTTATTTAACCCATTCCCAACAATGGGAGAAAATTTATTTTGTGTTATCTTACAAGCCTTTTGCACCGCGCGTGCAAGATGACATTATAACAACCGACAACCGTGTGGTGCTCGGTATGTTTGCAAAGAAATACAATCTTAACCCTGAGCAGGAGCGCCGCTTACAGCGAACCTCCAAGGGATTAAGAAGGGTGTATTACTCCAAGCAGCGTTTCCGCAATGCTTTGGAAGTGGATTTTGCTAAGACCGCGGATAAGCGGGAACTGCAGAGTTACGTGCACTTCCATAAAGGAAGGATGTGCGAAAAGGCAGCGAATATATGTATATCGGTGCGCCGATTGCATATCTGAGTAAGAGAACTAATTTTAGAAAAAGAGTTTCGTATAAAAAACGAAGCTCTTTTTTTGTTGAAGGGATAAAAAAGTTCTTGATTAATTTATGGGATTTGTGTATCAAGGATAAGCAAGTTAAAAATAGGGGTATAGCTCAGTTGGTAGAGCATCGGTCTCCAAAACCGAGTGTCGTGAGTTCGAATCTTACTGCCCCTGCCAATAAAAAGAACCGTCCGAAAGGGCGGTTTTTTTATTGGCAATAGAGGAAGTTGATGAGAATTTTTGATGAAGAAAAAGCTACATTTCTTTGCCTTGGTAAATATGTAAGTCGGATGTATTTGTTTTATACATTCCTTTGGTTTTGTGTTTTTCATATTCTTGTATATAGATTATAAAGCGGGTTCTCTCCGGGTTGTTTACAATATCTAATTTTTTTATTTTTTTTAGTGAAAGTAAAATTGCCAATTTTTTGGCTGTATGTGTATTTATGCAAATACCTGTATTATTCTCCTGATTTATCTTGTTATACGCGTTTATTACATCAATACCAAATTTATCTCCTAATTGTCCGGCTCTCATCAAGTATGCAAAGTCTGTATAAATATCATTAATTTCAGTATCTCCGAAATCAATAACAGATAGTTTTTGGGAGTTCTTATCATATAATAAGTTATCTTTAATTAAATCGTTGTGGCAGAGGACATTAATTTTGCCATAATTGGTGTCGTCATCAAAATCAGATATTACTTGATTGATTTGTTCTTGAACTTCCGCAGGAAGTAAGTTTAGCCTTTCTTTTAGTCTTTTTTCTTTTTTATTGAAAATATCTAGGCTATGGGACGAAGATTTTTGCTCTTGTTGTTTAATTGATTGGTTGTGGAGATGGTATAAAAATGTACCTAAATCTTTGGCAATTTGTTTTTGTTGAGATTCTGGCAACTCTTCTAAAACATCTTTGGATAATTCTCGTCCCAGAATAAATGTTGATACCATAATATCTTCGCTATCAATATTTTCCATTTGCGATGTTGGAAAATTACAGTTTGTGTTTGTTTTTGATAAAGATGAAGTAACAGAGATTTCTTTTAAACATTCTTGTATCCAAGTATCCTTATTTTCCTTATTACAATGTCTTATAACGACATTATCTCCATTTTCATTTTTAGCTAAATCAACAGAAGAAGAGCTGCCTTTGCCTAATGTTTTTATGAATTTATATTTTTTTATTTCGGTATTCATAAACTACGTCTTTCTTACAGGGCTATATAAAACTTATAGTATGTGGATTTATCAGAAATTTCAATAAAAACGCATCATTGAGATATTTAGAATCTGCATATTATCTGATGATTTGTTTTTTTTATTGACAAAAATTGTGGTTGGTTTTATCTCTGGCGTACTTTAATTAAAAATATGAATATTATTTAAAAATTTTTATGTTATGTTTGCTTTTTTTTGTATTGCAGGTGTCGGCTTGGTTGTTGTGGCTATAGTCGGGCTGGTTATTGATAACCGTTTGGATAAAAAATATGGTGTGTCTTATGACCATTATGGAAATGAAATCGCGCATAATAGTACCGGCGGATTGATATTAGTTTGGTGTTTGCTTTGCGCTGTTGCGGCATTCATCTTAAATGAAATGAAGTTGTTGGATTAGCAAGCTGATGTATTTTGCAAAAAAACACCCCGAGACGTTGGTTGTCTTGGGGTGTAATTTTTTATATAAGCTCTTTTATTTTGGCTGTAGAGAGCTGAGCGCACGTTCTGCAGCACCTTCGCCGTTATCGCGGTCATAGAGCCAAGTTTCAAGCTCATCCCCGCTGATGTCAACTTTCATTACCCGTCCGCGGTAGTAGTCAAAACGGGTTTGTTCTTTCACTGCCTCACGGGCTTCTTCTATATTTAGATTCCCAGGAATAAAATGGAGAAAGCCTAAACCTTGTGGTGAGGCGTTGTCGTAGAGAGCTTTAAAAACTTCAGCTTTGTCTAAGCCTTGAATGTTAAGTTTCATAATAGATAAATTTAAATTAATTAATATTGTTAACTGTGCTTTTTGTATATCATAGAATAAACGTGGTGTAAAGCTCGTTTTAGACAAAATCGTCAAAAATGCGGCATTGTGGTGGAGTGGCACTTGTAGAGCGATTTTAACTAATATTTTATTTATGTATTTTATATGAGATTAGTGTATTACTTAATAAGAGGGCTAAATGGATTATCGGTATACCGCTGTTTTGGCAACAATTTTCAATTCGTTTTCTGATGCGGTATTAGATTATGCCGTTAATAGATATAACTATCATAAAGTTCTTTTATTTACCTCATTTATTGCTTTTGTTATCCAACTGATATATGGGCTGAATGTGGGCATAACTCTTACATATTCTTCTATCCCATATTTATTGATACATGGTGTTTTTGTATTATTGGGATATGTTTGCTTTGTTAAAGCATTGGAGTATTTGCCGCTGGGGTTAGTAGGGTTAATAGAAAGTAGTAATTTGTTTTTGACACTGTTTATTGATTCTTGTGTCGGCTATATAAAGATTACGCCTTATTTTGTTGGGATGTTTGCTGTTTTTATATTCTCAATTTTTTTGTTTTGTAAAGATTGTTTGAGTAGAGAGAATTCCTGTTTTAAGGAAATAGAACGGCAGGGTTTTCTTTGGGTGTTAGGTTCGGTTCTTTTTTATGTCGCGGCTCCGTATTTGATTAAGGTTTCTGATGGTTTGGGAGCAAATGAAATAGCCATAAACTTGTCATATTATATGCTTGCGCTTCCGTATTTTGCTTATAATGTTTTTTCTAATTGTTCAGAGCAAAAGTTTAAGCCTCAAAATTGGTGGAATAGTTTGTTGTTTTTGGGCTTGGTTGTCGGAATATTGGAAAGCTTGTATTATCTTTTGGAAACATTTAGCTTTATTAACGACGCACCGACGGTGGTTATGATTATTGCTCAGATGCGAATTTTTTTGGTATTTTTGCTTTCTGTATTGTTTAAAATGGATAAGTTTACGTTTAGAAAAACTTTTGCCCTTGTTTTGGGTATTATCTCTGTTGTCGGGGTTTATTATAGTTAATAAAAAAACCGCTTGTAAAAAAGCGGTTTGATTGTGGCAAAAGAGCTCAGCAACCTCTGAGATGAGTTTGCTCTTTCGCCTCCTTTTCCTTTTTTATCATCATTTCGTGCCAATCTTTGTCCCATTTTTTGTAGGTTTCCGCAATGTCGCTTTGGCTGTTTACCGATACGTAAACGCCTTTTAATGTGGCACAAACTTTGCTGCAGCTAGGATTGGTCAGCTTAGATATTTCTACCATATCTTCAATAGCTTTTATAACGCTATTCCTCTCACAATCAATAAAATCAACTGTTATGCTACAGATAGATAAATTTGTTTTCATAAAGCTTAGTACAAAATAATCGTTAGACAATATAATTAAATTTTTTGCGATTATATGGAGTTGTTGAAAAATGTAAATAAATTTTTGTATCAATTTTCTTTATGAATGTAGCGGGGAGGGATGATGCCGCCTTTGATGACGATTAAGTAGTAAGGCACTACCGAAAACCTTAAGCCTAATTTTTCATCACAAACCGACCAATCTACCGGCGAAGTGTCTATGTCGGTAATAGAATTTAGTTTGACTAATTTTTCATCACAATCTTGCGGTAATTCATTATCTAAATTGGGACGGAGAGCAGGTGAAACATAAACAGCTTCTATAAGGCCGTCTTTTTGCAAGGCATCTAAATCAATGGCAAAAAGGTCTGCATTTTCAATAAAAGGTTTGAACATATTTATGCTTTTTTCGGTCCATTGGATGGGCTCGGAAAAACCGCGAATGGCGCGGCTGCGTCCCGTAAAACATTTTTCCATCCACTTAACAATTCCTTCATGCGTGGTTTCGCCGCCCGTGCGTTTGTAGTAATAATGCAAATCTGCCTGAGGATTGTTAGCAAAAGATAAAATTCCTTGTTTGAGAGCATTGTTGCCTTTGGTGATGTAGTGATAAAGTTTCATTTCTCTCTCCGTTGTTTTCAGGCAGTATAGCATAATTATAAAAAAAAATTAAATTTTTTATGGCTTTAGGCAATTGACATTTTTTTGTTGTTTAGTATTTTATTTTTGCATTGGTTGATTACCAATGTGAGGTTTAGAACCCTCTGTTGATAGTTGTTCGGTTTCGCGAACGTAAAACTACCTTTTAGTCTGACTGACTGGAAGGTAGCTAATAAGGTATATTTATACCAAATACACTACACTATTCTATCAAATAGGTTCTAACTTCCAGTCGCCTCTCATCAAGGCGATTTGTTTTATGTAGGAAGTTAAGATTATGAAAGAAAAAGAGATTGATAAGATTGTTATACCTATTATGCATTGTTTTGATAATAGGTATTCGCTTCCGGCAGCGGTTGCATTTTATTCAATGTTAAAAAATGCTGATAAAAAGTATTGTTATAAACTTTTTGTATTGCATTCGGATATTACAGATGAGAATCAGAAAAAACTAGAGGTAATTGTAAATTCATTTCCTAATGCAATGATCGAATTTATTGATATGAAAGGTAAGTTTTCGGCATTGTTTGATGATACGAAAATAAAGGGTCATTACTCAAAGGAAATGTATTATAAGTTTTTGCCGGCAGAAATGTTTAAAGAATATGATAAAATTATTGTTACAGATGTAGATGTTTGTTATGAGGGAGATATTTCAAAAGATTTTTGTGAATTTGATGTAAGTGAAGATTATTATCTGGCGGGAGTGAAAACTCTTAGTCCAAGCCCTAAAATTGAGGGAAACTGGTTATCTGATTATGGTGCTGCATATAAGGCGCAATTTTCTGAAGATGAAATTAATAAATTGCTTATAGGGGCAGGATATATGATATTCAATCTCAGAAAGATGAGAGAAGACCATTTGACTGAAAAATTTGTTGATTATGCTCAAGATAATCTTTATCGCTTGAGGCAGCCCGAACAAGATGTGATTAATTTGGTTTGTTATCCTAAAATAAAGCTTATTAGAGCTAAAGCGATGGTGTGCACGTATTTGTACGATATTTTTAAAACAGAAGATAGCTATAAATTAGATTTAAATTATAGTGAAGATGAGGTAAAAGATACTCTTGAAAACCCCATTCAAATACATTATGCCTCAACTGTTAAACCTTGGAATGGGATACCTCCCAAGAATAGTAATTGGTTTTCTTATTTGTTGGAGGTTTCAGAACTTGTTCATGAAAAGTTGAAAAAAGAGTATTCGACATTGCTTAATGATTTTTTAGCTTCTTTGTTTTTCAGGCCAAAATCAAAGAGAAAAAAAGTTTTATCTTTTAAGCTTCCGATGTCTTCGAGGAGGTTTACGGTCATTAAAGAAAAATTTTGAAGATAAGGATGAGGGTGCACAAAAAAAACGCAGAGTTTTTTACTCTGCGTTGAAAAATTGTTTTTTTCGGGTTAATTAACTCTGTAGCCTTATGGTTAGGTTATCCGAGGGGAGGATAATGGCTACCATCCTAAGTTTTTTGTCGGTGAACGGATATAGATGTTAAACATCATGCTAATGTCTGAGCTAACTTCAACTGCATCCCCTCTGATTAGGCAGTTGGTTGTCGGCAGACATAGCCAAATCACCGAACTTACGAACTCCTGGGCTCTTTTCCATACGAAGATATCAAAAATGATAAGTATCAGGATAAGGAGCGGAATTATAATAGTATATTCCATAAGTATAAATTTTAATGGGGGTATAATATTAAATTTTGACTTAGAGTCAAGCGGTTTCTTTTTCAGGGTGAAGTGTGCCTTCTTTGACGGCTTTGGTGTAGAGCTCAATTTTGTAGTTGATTTTGTTCATATGCTTTTGCAACTCCGCCATTTGTTGTTCTACGCGGATTTTTTGTTGTTTGAACATATCCAAACGTTGCTGAAGCGTTGAATCGCCTTCAATATACCAATCAATATATTGTTTGATGCCTTTTAAGTGTAAGCCGGTGGCTTTAAGGCATTCAATAAGCTCCAGCCAACCTAGGTCGGAATCTGAAAAAACGCGCAAGCCGGCACTGTTTTTTTTGATAAAAGGTAAAAGACCTTCTTTTTCATAGTATCTCAGAGTATGAACGCTTAAGCCGGTTTTCTTAGCAACTTGACCAATCGTATATCCCATTAATCTACTCCTATTTATTAAAATTTTTTTTTAGTTTAAGACTTAGAGTATGCTCTAGGTCAAGCAAAAAATGTTTTTGAATTGTTTTATTAAGACAAATTAGGCGTTTTTTGAAAAAATTGTTGCAATCTTTTGTGTTATAGTTTATGTTGCCGATAAATCAGACAGCCTTTCTTTGTTGTTTGGTTGTATGTTCGTATGTGCAGATGCAACCAAAAATGATGTGAAACGGCTGGCTTTGTTGTAATTTTTTGGATGGATGGGATCTATGGCAAAAATTAGCCCGATTCAGTTTTTCAGACAGGTAAAACAAGAAGTTAAAAAGGTTACCTGGCCGACACGCAAGGAAGTTATGCAGACCTCTATAATGGTTATTGTTTTGGTGGCTTTGGCTGCAACTTTCTTTTTCTTCGTTGATCAGATTTTCGGCTGGGCTGTTAAGTTAATATTTGGTCTTGGAGTATAGTTTTATGGCTGCACGTTGGTATGTCCTTCATGTTTATTCCGGTTCGGAGAAGAAAGTTGCCGAATCGATTAAAGAACAGGCTGTATTGAAAAAAATGGAAGACAAAATTTTTGATGTCTTGGTACCGACCGAAGATGTGGTTGAGGTCAGAAAAGGCTCAAAAGTTAATTCTGAGCGTAAGTTCTTCCCCGGTTATGTATTGATTAAGATGGAAATGACCGATGATACTTGGCATGCGGTTATGAATACGCCGCGTGTTACCGGTTTCTTGGGCAGCCGCAACAAGCCGCAACCGATTTCGGAAGCTGAGGCAAAGCGCATTATTACGCAGATGCAAGAAGGTGTTGAAAGACCTCAAACCGTGGTTGATTATGAAGTTGGTGAGCAAATCAGAGTTATTGATGGTCCGTTTGCTTCTTTTGTCGGTTTGGTTGAAGAAGTTGACCTTGAGAAATCTCGCTTGAAGGTTTCGGTTTCAATCTTTGGTCGTTCTACTCCGGTTGAGTTGGAATTCGGGCAAGTTGAAAAGGTTTAGTTGTCTTGAACAATTGTTAAAGCGTCGGTTTTGTCCGACGCTTTTTTGTTAAGGTGGTTGGAAATGATAAAAGATCTTTTGAAAGAATTTAAAAAGTTTACCATGCGTGGAAATGCGATAGATTTAGCTGTCGGTGTTATTATCGGCGCAGCTTTCGGTAAGATTGTTGATTCTTTGGTGCAGGATTTGTTGATGCCACCATTAGGTTTGTTGATAGGTAAAGTTGATTTGGCTAATTTTTTTGTGGTTTTGAGGGACGGAAGTGTTGCCGGACCATATGCGTCGTTGGCTGCGGCTCAACAAGCGGGTGCCGTTACGATGAATATCGGCATGTTTATTAATGCACTGATAAGTTTTGTCATTGTGGCCTTTGCCGTGTTCGTCTTGATTAAAACAATTAATGAACTGCAGCAAAAGATTATGCGGCAAGAGGAAAATATAAAAAATGAAACAACAAAGAAATGCCCGTTTTGTTGCGAAGAAATTGATATAAAGGCGGTTCGTTGTCCGCATTGCACTTCTGATTTGGCTCAACAAAAAGAGAAAAATGTTTTGCGAGTCAAATCAAAGGCTTGAATCAAATTTTTTTGAAGAAAATGCTTGCAAATTGAATCTGTTGTGATATATAGAGGCGACTCTTAAAGGGCGGAGTTTGCCTTTTGAGAGCGCGAATCGTGTAAATTAACGTAATTTCGTGGGAGACCAGCCATGGTCTGGAACAACCACGAACCTAACAGAGGTATGAAAATGGCTAAGACTAAAAAGAAAATTTTAGGATTAATCAAGCTTCAAATCCCGGCTGGAAAGGCTAACCCTTCTCCTCCGGTTGGTCCGGCTTTGGGCCAAAAAGGCTTGAACATTATGGAATTCTGCAAAGCATTTAATGCTGCTACTCAGAAGATGGAGCCGGGCGTTCCTGTTCCGGTTGTTATTACAGCTTTTGAAGACAAATCTTTTACTTTTGAGACAAAGTTGCCGCCGGTTTCTTATTTGATTAAGAAAGCTGCCGGTGTTAAATCTGCTTCTAAAGAACCCGGTAAAACCGTTGCCGGTCAGATTACTATGGCTCAGGTTAAAGAAATTGCCGAGACCAAGATGCCTGACTTGAACTGCTCTACAGTTGAGTCTGCCATGAATATGGTTAAGGGACAGGCTGTTTCCATGGGTATTAAGGTAGTGGAGTAAGACGATGGCTGGAAAAAGACTTGTAAATGCTTATAAGACAGTTGATAAAACTCAGGCTTATGCTCTGAAAGAAGCTGTTAAAATCGTTAAATCCAACGCTACTGCAAAATTTGATGAGACAATTGATGTTGCCATCAATTTGGGTGTTGATCCGAAGCATGCTGATCAGATGATCCGCGGCGTTTGCGCTTTGCCGCACGGTACAGGTAAGACTGTTCGCGTTGCCGTATTGGCTCAAGGTGAAAAAGCTGATGAAGCTAAGGCTGCCGGTGCTGATATCGTAGGCGCAGAGAATTTGGTTGATTCAATTTTGTCTGGCAAAATTGATTTCGACAGATGTATTGCTACGCCTGATATGATGGGCTTGGCTGGTCGCGTTGCTCGCGTTTTGGGTCCGAAAGGCTTGATGCCGAACCCGAAACTCGGAACAGTTACCACAGATGTTGCCGGTGCCGTTAAGAAGGCTAAAGCCGGTGAAGTTCAGTATCGTGTTGAAAAGAACGGTATTGTTCATGCCGGTATCGGTAAAGCATCTTTCTCTGAAGAGCAGATTTATGATAACGCCAAAACTTTCATCGATGCTATCTTGAAAGCAAAACCCCAATCTCTCAAAGGAAACTATTTGAAGAAGATTTCTTTGAGCAGCACAATGGGTGTTGGTGTTAAAGTAGATTCTTCTGCTTTGTAATTGAAGTTTTGGGAGGCAGGCTAAGCTTGCTTCCCACTCTTTCAGAAGATATTTAAGTTCTTAAATGCTTCTGAAAAACTGTCCAAGACCGCAGGTGGTCGAAACAAACTTTTGTTTGAGACTTTAAATATCCTGCGCAGACGGGAGTTGAAAATATTTATCTTTTTTTCTCCTGGACAGATTAGGTCCCGTAGCTGATGTAAAAACAAAAGTTGCGGATGTGTAATATGACGTTATCTAGTTTAAGATAATGTTTTGTTTGGAGACAATAAGTGAACCGCGAAGAAAAAACACAGTTACTCGGTGAACTGAATGAATTGTTCAACAGCTCCGAAATCATTGTAGTTTCTCACTACAAAGGTTTGACCGTTAAGGAAGTTTCGGAACTGCGCGACAAGATCAGAAAAGCAGGTGCCGGGTTCAGAGTTACGAAAAACCGGATTACTCGTCTTGCTCTTAAAGGAACAAAGTTTGAAGGCTTGGCCGATTTGTTCAAAGGTCCGACGGCCATTGCATTTGCCAATGACCCGGTTTCAGCTTGCAAAGCTTGCGTTCAGTTTGCTAAAGACAATGAAAAATTGATTGTTGTCGGTGGTGCGATGGGAACAGGTGTTCTCTCTGTTGCCGAAATCAACAAGTTGGCTACGATTCCGTCTATGGACGAACTCAGAGCCAAGATCATTGGTCTGTTGCAAGCTCCGGGTGCTCAATTGGCACGCGTTACAAAGGCTTACAGCGAAAAAGAAGCCGCTTAGTATTATTTTTTATGCCAGTTTTGCTGGCGGATTTTTCACTTGTGTACCATTGTGTACAGAGCGCTCAAGGTCCACTTCGCATTACTTGGTCTAAAAGAGATAATATTAAAAGCGTAAGACGAAAGTTTTTAAGTAATTTAATTGTTTAATAAAATTTTATTGGAGAAAAAAAATGGCCGATTTAGCCAAATTAGTTGATGAATTGTCAGCTTTGACTGTTATGGAAGCTGCTGACTTGTCTAAGATGTTGGAAGAAAAGTGGGGCGTTTCTGCCGCTGCTGCTGTTGCTGTTGCTGCCGGTGGTGCTGCCGGTGCCGCTGAAGAAGAAAAGACAGAATTTGATGTTATTCTCGAAGCTGCAGGCGACAACAAGATTAACGTTATTAAAGAAATCCGCGCTATTACCAACCTCGGCTTGAAAGAAGCTAAGGACTTGGTTGACGGTGCTCCGAAGACTGTTAAAGAAGGTGCTCCGAAGGAAGAAGCTGAAGAAATCAAGAAGAAATTGGAAGCTGCCGGCGCTAAAGTTACTCTTAAGTAATTTTGAGTTTGGTTTGACGGGTGGCGGTCAAAAGACTGCCATCCGGCTTTCTTTGTAATAGATTGGTCTTTACCAAAAATTATTACCGAAATTTCTGACTTTGATTTTTTAATTGCGCAATGATTGAAGCAGAAATGTTATTATTGAAAAAGAGGTTCCGTTTGAGGAGCCTTTGACTCGTTTAAAAGAATCTTTTTGAATAAGTAATTTCAAAAACTTAAACGATGTCTGTAATTATTTTGCAAATTCGGTTGCGGGGGCGTGAGGCCTTGTTGGTGCAGGCGGATTTTATGCTTTGAAAAAATTATGAGTTATAACCTTCCGTAATCGGGATGCAGTGTTCGCTGCGAGGATTGTTACGGAATTACACCTAGGGATGAAAGCACAATGAAAGAATCTTATACGAGCAAAAGACGTGTAAGAAGAAGCTTCGGCAAAATTGACGCCGTGTCGGATATGCCGAGCTTAATCGAAGTTCAGACCGGTTCTTATGCAAGTTTTATTGAGCAGGACAAAAATGCTGAACCTTGCGAGTTTGGTCTGGAAGAAGTATTCAAATCTATTTTTCCAATTAAAGATTTTTCAGGAAACGGTGAATTAGAGTTCGTAAAATATGAACTTGAAGAGCCGAAGTACGACGTGGATGAGTGCATTAAGCGTGATATGACTTATGCTGCTCCGGTTAAGGCTACCTTACGTTTGGTTGTTTGGGATATTGACGAAGCTACCGGTGCGAAGTCTATTCACGATATTAAAGAGCAAGATGTTTATATGGGCGATATTCCGTTGATGACGGATAAAGGTACGTTTATTTTCAACGGTACCGAGCGTGTCGTCGTTTCTCAGATGCACCGTTCACCGGGTGTTTTCTTTGATCATGACAAAGGAAAGACCGTTGCTTCCGGTAAATATTTGTTTGCGGCTCGCGTTATTCCTTATCGCGGTTCTTGGCTTGATTTTGAATTTGATGCCAAGGATTTGGTTTATGCCCGTATTGACCGCAGACGTAAGTTGCCGGTAACTTCTATTTTGTATTCTTTGTATTCTAAAGAAACCGAAGAAAAAATTAAAAAACTCGCCAAAGAAGGTAAGAAGATTGACCGTGCCGAAGTTAAAGGTATGGATAAAGAAGAAATCTTGAATTACTTCTATGACGTTGATACTTATGTTGCCGACAAGAAAAACTGGAAAGCCAAATTTGTTCCGGAAAGAATGAAAGGCGTTAAGTTTGATTTTGATTTGGTTAATGCCAAAACCGGTGATGTTGTTTTAGAACAAGGTAAAAAATTGACCCCGCGTTCGGCTCAGAAATTGGCTGATGAGGGCTTGGAATTTTACAGTGTTGCCAAAGAAAAAATGTATGGTAAGTTTTTGGCAAACAATCTTGTTGACGGTAAAACAGGTGAGGTTATTGCCGAAGCCGGTGCCGAGTTGAACGAAGAATTGTTAGATAAAATCTCTAAAGCTAAAGTTAACGAGATTAAGACTTTGTTCATTGACGGTGTTAATGTTGGTCCTTATATCAGAAATACTTTGGAAGCTGATAAAAACAACTGCCGTGAAGAGGCTTTGCTTGACATCTATCGTGTTATGCGCCCGGGTGAACCACCTACCTATGAAACTGCTGACCAGTTGTTTAAGGCATTGTTCTTTGATAATGAACGTTATGATTTGTCTTCCGTTGGTCGTGTGAAGATGAATGTTGCCTTAGACATCTCTTTTGATGATGCTCCGGACACATATCGCACTTTGCGCAAAGATGATATCTTGCGTATTGTTAAGCGTTTGGTTGAATTGCGTGACGGCAAAGGCGAAGTTGACGATATTGACCACTTGGGTAACCGTCGTGTTCGCTCTGTCGGTGAGTTGATGGAAAACCAATATCGTATGGGCTTGCTCAGAATGGAAAGAGCTATTCGTGAAAGAATGTCTTCTGAAGTTTTGAATAATGTTAAGCCGCAAGATTTGGTTAATGCTAAACCGATTGCATCAGTTATTCGTGAGTTCTTCGGTTCTTCTCAGTTGTCTCAATTTATGGACCAGAACAACCCGTTGTCAGAAATTACGCACAAGCGTCGTTTGTCTGCTTTGGGCCCCGGCGGTTTGAGCCGTGAGCGTGCAGGCTTTGAAGTCCGCGACGTGCATCCGACACACTATGGTCGTATCTGCCCGATTGAAACACCGGAAGGTCCGAACATTGGTTTGATTAACTCTTTGTCTACTTATGCCCGCATCAATAAATACGGCTTTATTGAATGTCCGTATCGTAAGGTTGTTAACGGCGTAGTTACCAAAGAAGTTGTTTATTTGTCAGCCAACGAAGAAGGTAAGTTCAAAATCGCTGAGGCAAATGCTAAGGTTAAGGAAGATGGTCATTTTGAAGATGATTTGATTGCTTGCCGTAAGGCCGGTGAATTTGAGTTTGCTCATCCGGAAGAAATTGACTTCATTGACGTTTCTCCGCAACAGTTGGTTTCCGTTGCTACGGCTTTGATTCCGTTCTTGGAAAACGACGACGCGAACCGTGCGTTGATGGGTGCAAACATGCAACGCCAAGGTGTGCCTTTGTTGCGTTCGGAAGCTCCGCTTGTTGGTACTGGTATGGAAGCTGCCGTTGCTAAAGATTCAGGTGCTACGGTTGTGGCTAAGTATGATGGTATCGTTGATGCGGTAGACGCTAACCGTATTGTGGTTCGTTCCAAAGAAGGAAACGGCGCAGATATGGGTGTTGAAATCTATAAGCTGCAAAAGTTCCGTCGCTCTAACCAAAATACCTGCATTAACCAAGTTCCGTTGGTTAAGGTCGGAGATGAGGTTAAGGCCGGTGATATTATGGCTGACGGTCCTTGTACCGATATGGGCGAATTGGCTCTGGGTAAAAACGTTTTGGTTGCCTTTATGCCTTGGAACGGTTTGAACTACGAGGATGCTATTTTGTTGTCTGAGCGTGTTTCTCGTGATGATGTCTTCACTTCTTTACACATTGAAGAATTTGAAGTTATGGCTCGCGATACCAAGCTTGGTCAGGAAGAAATTACTCGTGATATTCCGAATGTGGGCGAAGAAGCTCTGCGTAACTTGGATGAAGCTGGTATCGTTTATATCGGTGCCGAAGTTAAGGCCGGTGATATTTTGGTCGGTAAGGTTACGCCGAAGGGTGAATCTCCGGTTACGCCGGAAGAGAAACTCTTGCGCGCTATCTTCGGTGAAAAAGCATCTGATGTTCGTGATACGTCTTTGCGTGTTCAGCCGGGTATTGAAGGTATTGTCGTTGATGTACATGTCTTCTCTCGCCGCGGTGTTGAAAAAGACGAACGTGCTTTGTCTATTGAGCAAGAAGAAATTTCACAGCTGGCTAAAGACCGCGATGATGAAATTGCCATTATTCGCAGAAACTTTGATGCTCGTTTGAAGTCTATGTTGCTTGGACAAGTTGTTGTTGATGCTCCGAAGGGTATTGCCAAGAACTCTACCATTACGGAAGAAGTTTTGGCTTCTCAGCCGTCTTCACAATGGCGTAAGATTGTCGTCAAAGACGAAGATGTTATGGCCAAGATTGAAGAATTCGGTGCTGCCTTTGATGCTCGTTTGGAAAAAATCCAGAAGCACTTTGACAACAAGGTTGAAAAAGTTCAACGCGGTGATGATTTGTTGCCGGGCGTTTTGAAGATGGTTAAAGTCTTTATTGCTACAAAGCGTAAGATTCAAACCGGTGATAAGATTGCCGGACGCCATGGTAACAAGGGTACGATTTCTCGTGTATTGCCGTTGCAGGATATGCCTTATATGGAAGACGGTACGCCGGTTGATATCGTATTGAATCCGTTGGGTGTGCCTTCTCGTATGAACGTCGGACAAATTCTGGAAACACACTTGGGTTGGGCTGCGCGTGAGCTCGGTAAACAACTCAATGAGATGTGCGAACAGTATAAACGCGGCGAAAAGACTATGGATGAACTCAATGCCGAGTTGAAGAAAGTCTATGGTGATAAGCAATACAAGAATGATATTGTTCCGTTGTCTGAACCTGAGAAATTGGAAATGATTTCTAACCTCAAAAACGGTGTGCCGATGGCAACTCCGGTATTTGACGGCGCTAGCGGTGATGACATCAACAATATGTTGACGATGGCCGGTTTGCCGACCTCTGGTCAGATTGACTTGTATGATGGTCGTACCGGTGAGAAGTTTGACCGTAAAGTTACGGTTGGTATCATTTATATGATTAAACTGCACCACATTGTTGACGAAAAGATGCACGCTCGTTCAGTTGGTCCGTACTCTTTGGTTACACAACAGCCTTTGGGTGGTAAAGCTCAATTCGGTGGTCAACGTTTCGGTGAAATGGAAGTTTGGGCTTTGCAAGCTTATGGTGCTGCCTATACCTTGCAAGAAATGCTCACTGTTAAGTCCGATGACGTTAACGGTCGTACCAAAGTTTATGAAGCAATTGTTCGCGGTGATGACGGATTTGAAGCCGGTATTCCGGAATCCTTCAACGTTTTGGTTAAGGAAATCAAGTCTCTGTGTCTGAACGTTGAGTTGCTGAACGAAGAAGTTTAAGGTAAAGGAGCTTAGTTTACATGAATGATATTATGAAATTTTTTGGTCAACAGGTCGCCGGTGATTCTTTTGACCAAATCAAAATCTCAATCGCCTCGCCTGAACAGATTCGTTCATGGTCTTACGGTGAAGTTAAAAAGCCGGAAACCATCAACTATCGTACGTTCAAGCCGGAAAGAGACGGTTTGTTCTGCGCTCGTATTTTCGGTCCTGTAAAGGATTATGAATGCTTGTGCGGAAAGTATAAGAGAATGAAATATCGCGGCGTCGTTTGCGAAAAGTGCGGTGTTGAAGTTACTCTTTCTAAGGTTCGTCGTGAGAGAATGGGTCATATTGAGTTGGCCGCTCCGGTTGCTCATATTTGGTTCTTGAAATCTCTGCCGAGCAGAATCTCTATCTTGACCGATATTCCGATGAAGTCTTTGGAACGTGTATTGTACTTTGAAAGCTATATCGTTATTGAACCGGGATTGACCCCGTTGGGCGTTAACGAGTTGCTGACAGAAGAGCAGTACCAAGAAGCCATTGACGAATATGGTGAGGATTCTTTCCGTGCCGGTATCGGTGCTGAGGCTTTGAAGGAAATTTTGGCCTCCATTGATTTGGAAGCTGAAAGAAAAGCTATTCGCGAAGAGCTGAAAGACAATGCTTCGGAAGCTAAACGCAAAAAGCTGATTAAACGCCTGAAGATTATTGAGAACTTCATTGATTCCAATACAAAACCGGAATGGATGATTCTTGATGTTCTGCCGGTTATTCCGCCTGAGTTGCGTCCGTTGGTTCCGTTGGATGGTGGTCGTTTTGCAACATCTGATTTGAACGATTTGTATCGTCGTGTTATTAACCGTAACAATCGTTTGAAGAGATTGTTGGAACTCCACGCTCCGGATATCATTATCCGCAACGAAAAACGTATGTTGCAAGAGTCTGTTGACGCATTGTTTGATAACGGTCGTCGTGCTCGCGCCATTACGGGTACAAACAAACGTCCGCTGAAGTCTTTGTCCGATATGCTCAAAGGTAAGCAGGGTCGTTTCCGTCAGAACTTGTTGGGTAAACGTGTTGACTACTCCGGTCGTTCAGTTATTACGGTTGGTCCGGAACTCAAGCTTCATCAATGCGGTTTGCCGAAGAAGATGGCTTTGGAACTCTTTAAGCCGTTCGTTTACGCAAAACTCGAACTCTATGGTCATGCCACAACAATTAAGGCAGCTAAGAGAATGGTTGAAAAAGAGCGTCCGGAAGTTTGGGATATCTTGGAAGAAGTTATTCGTGAGCATCCGGTTCTCTTAAACCGTGCGCCGACTTTGCACCGCTTGGGTATTCAGGCTTTTGAGCCGGTATTGGTTGAAGGTAAAGCTATTCACTTGCATCCGTTGGTTTGTACAGCGTTCAACGCCGACTTCGACGGTGACCAAATGGCTGTTCACGTTCCGTTGTCTGTTGAGGCTCAGTTGGAAGCACGCGTTTTGATGATGTCTACCAACAATATTTTGTCTCCGGCATCAGGTAAGCCGATTATCGTGCCGACACAAGATATGGTCTTGGGTATTTATTATCTGACCTATGATGCTGACGGACTTAAAGGTGAAGGTTCAATCTTTGCCAACACAAACGAAGTTGAAATGGCTTTGGATGCGAAGGTTGTTGATTTGCACGCCAAAATCAAATGTCGTATGGAATATATGACAGATGACGGCGAACTCAAATATGGTTTGGTCGAAACAACTCCGGGTCGTATTTTGGTTTCGCAAATTTTGCCGAAGCACAAAGATGTTCCGTTCTCTTTGGTTAACCGTCTGGTTAAGAAGAAAGAAATCGCTGAAATCATTGATATCGTTTATCGTCATTGCGGTCAGAAAGAAACCGTTATGTTCGTTGATAAAATTATGACTTTGGGCTTCACTAACGCATGTAAGGCAGGTATCTCGTTCGGTAAGGATGACCTTATTGTTCCTGATGCTAAGAAGACCTTGATTGCTGAAACCGAAGCTCAGGTTAAGGAATTTGAACAACAGTACCAAAACGGTTTGATTACCAAAGGTGAGAAATACAACAAGGTGGTTGATATTTGGGCAGCTTGCACAGATAAAATCGCTGACGAGATGATGAAAAACATTTCTAAGACAGAAAACGGCTACATCAACTCTGTTTACATGATGGCTCACTCCGGTGCTCGTGGTTCTGCCGCACAAATGCGCCAATTGGCAGGTATGCGTGGTTTGATGGCTAAACCGAGTGGTGAAATTATTGAACAACCGATTATCTCAAACTTTAAAGAAGGTTTGACGGTGTTGGAATACTTTAATTCTACCCACGGTGCTCGTAAAGGTTTGGCTGATACGGCTTTGAAGACCGCTAACTCCGGTTATTTGACACGTCGTTTGGTTGACGTTGCTCAAGATGTGGTTATTACCGAAACCAACTGCGGTACGGAACGCGGTATTATCGTTCGTCCGGTTGTTGATGGCGGTAACGTTATCGTTTCTATCGGTGAACGCATTTTGGGTCGTACAATTCAGGAAGACATTTTGCATCCTGAAACCGGCGAGGTTTTGGTTCAGAAAGGCAAACTGATTGATGAGAATGACGTTGACATTGTTGAAAAGGCCGGTGTCGAGCAGGTTAAAATCCGTTCGGTTCTGACCTGCGAAACCAAGAACGGTGTTTGTGCCGCCTGCTATGGCCGCGACTTGGCTCGCGGTACGCCGGTTAATGTCGGCGAGGCCGTCGGCGTTATTGCCGCACAGTCCATCGGTGAACCGGGTACGCAGCTGACGATGAGAACCTTCCACATCGGCGGTGCGGCGTCTAAATCTGCCGAACAGGCTTCGGTTGAAGTTCCGTTTGCCGGTGTTCTGAAGCTTGAAAACAATCACTCGGTTATCAATCAGGACGGTCACGCGATTGTTTTGTCTCGTAACTGCGAAATCGTTATTCAAGACGCGAACGGACGTGAAAAATCCCGTCACCATGTTCCTTACGGTACCAAGATTCTGGCGGCTGAAGGTTCCAAGGTTAAGAAGGGACAGAAAGTGGCCGAGTGGGATCCGTTTACCATTCCGGTTATTACCGAGAAAGAAGGTAAAGTCGAGCTGGTTGATTTGATTAACAATGTTTCGGTTAAGGAAAGCGTTGATGAAACAACAGGTATTGTTTCCAAGGTTGTTATTGATTGGCGCTCCGGCTCAAGCAGTGCCGGTTTGAAACCGAGCATTATCTTGAAAGATGCCAAAGGCAAACCTGTTACCTTTGATAACGGTAAAGAAGTTCGTTATTATCTGTCTGTTGATGCTATTTTGACAGTTGATAACGGTGCTGAAGTTAAGGTCGGTGATGTTATCGCTCGTATTCCGAGAGAAAGCTCTAAGACCAAAGATATTACCGGTGGTTTGCCGCGTGTTGCCGAGTTGTTTGAAGCTCGTCGTCCGAAAGACCAAGCCATCATCTCCGATATTGACGGTATGGTTGAGTTCGGTAAGGACTATAAGGCTAAACAACGTATTACCGTGGTACCGAAGAAGGGCGAACCGATTGAATATTTGATTCCGAAGGGTCGTCACTTGGTTGTTCAAGACGGTGATATCGTTAAGAAAGGCGACTTGTTGGTTGAAGGTACTCCGGCTCCGCATGATATTTTGCGCGTTTTGGGTGTTGAAAAACTCGCTGAATATCTGGTTAAGGAAGTTCAGGACGTTTACCGCCTGCAAGGTGTTAAGATTAACGATAAACATATTGAGGTTATTGTTTCTCAGATGTTGCGTAAAGTTGAAGTTACCGTTCCCGGTGATACAACATTCCTCATCGGCGAACAAGTTGACCGCGATGTGTTTGAGGAAGAGAATGCCAAAGTTATTGCCGAGAACGGAACTCCGGCTCAAGCTGATCCGATTTTGCTCGGTATTACTAAGGCTTCTTTGCAGACCAAGTCGTTTATCTCTGCCGCATCCTTCCAAGAGACTACCCGTGTCTTGACAGAGGCTGCTGTCGCAGGCAAGGTGGACAAATTGTCCGGCTTGAAGGAGAATGTTATCGTCGGTCGTTTGATTCCGGCCGGTACAGGTACAGTTCTTCGCGCCTTGAAGAAGGTTGCCGCTCAGAACGATAAAGAAATCTTGGCTCTGAAAGAAGAGGCTGCTCAGGCAAATACTCATGCTCATGAGGCTTTGCCGCAGGCAGAATCTGATGAGACCCAAAAAGCTCAATAAGTTCTGAAGATAACTTAATCTGGAAAAATCCCCTCTCTAAAGAGGGGATTTTTTTATATTAAGTCTGATTTTAGTTGACTTTTTGTGTTTTTTGTCCAATATTGGCTACTGATTGATTTATTACATTGGATATTAGTTTAACTCTTAAAAATAATAAAAAATGGAAGATTTTAATGTTTTAGTCGCCATTGTATTTATACTGGTGGCAGTGCTGGTCTATCAGAATTCGAGAATTAGGATTCTTGAAAATCTGCTAAAAGATTCTGATTATATGAAATCGCGTGCGGAGTTTGAAGCCAAAGAATCTCAGGATGGTTCTTATTTTCAGGATGAGGTAATTAAAAAATTACTAAAAGAATTTTCTGATAAAGAGCTTGAACAGATTCAGAAAAAAATGGATCGGAACGTTCGACGGATTTCTAATATGGAAATTCAAGATCATGGGCAACTTAAAGAAATGGATGGTTATCGTTTGTGTCACAGATATGTGACCTTTGAGTTGAAAGAGAGAAACGAAAACGCAATGTCAGTTAATTAAATTTTTTAGTTATGGCAGAAGTTATTGTTTGGATTGCCGTAGTCTTGTTGGCGGTGATTATTTTCTTGGTGGATAAGCTTATTGTGGCAAACAAGAGAGTTAAGTACCAAAAATATACGATTGAAACCCAGATTGCGGATATACGTCGGATGGTTCTGGAATTGGAAGAATGGGAAAATTGCATGAATTATATTATAGATAACGATGCAGAAAAAGTTCTTGAAATTCTTGATGCCAAAATTAAGAGGGCAGAAGCTGAAAAGTGTTTTTGGGAGCCCAGACGTCTGAATAAAATAAAAGAAAATTTCATAAAAAACAGTGCTTATGAAGACAAAAAAGTATCTGGAGAGGCTGCTGAAAAGTGAGGCAGTTCTTAATGGAAACGTAGCACAGTTTGCTTACCGAAAAGTTGATTTTGATATTGATGAGGCTGTACGGTTTGCAGAAACAACAGCTCTTAATGTCTTGGTCAAACTAAGCAAGCTGGCAAAAATCTTTCAAAAGTATTATGAACAAGCATCAGAAACCGGGTTGATACATTTGTTTCGGCATTTTAGGCGAAGCAAAGCTCGGCTGTTCTGGAAAAGGTTTGGAGAGGAAGTAGAAAAGATCCGAACCAGAAAGTTGCTTGAAGCGTTTGTTAACGGCGGAAAACATGTGCGCCGGAATAACTTGGAGATCAATGAGTTTGCTGCAAGAGAATATTATCTTTCTTTGACGAATGAAAAGAAGGTGATTTTACTCTCGAACATTAGCCAAAAAGCAGATAACTCATTTGAACTATTACGTGAGAATATTAACAGGACGGATCTTAGCCCTGCAGAAATTAAAAATTATCGTGCCAGTGCTTTATTTTGGAGCGAGGTATGGGAATTTTTAAGCAAGATTAAGGCCGCCTAAGGTTTAATTAAAAAAATATTTTTTATGTTATTGGCAATATTTATTTTGTTTATCGTTGCTTTCATCTTTTGGGGTGTGCATCTTGTGGAGAATAGCCCGATTTTCAAAAATGATAAGGGAAAAAAGTGAAAGCATAAAAGATTTAAGCGTTCTTATTCGGAAGAGTAAGAGCGCTTTTTTTGTGTGTGGTTGTTTTTTTTCTTTGTACCATTTTGAGAATAGCGTAAACTGTGTTCAGGATTTTTAACAAAGGAGAAAATTTATGAAAAAATTGATTTTGTCTTTGGTGGCTATTTGTTTTCTGTCTGCTTGTGCGACAGATCCTTATACAGGTGAAAGCAAAGTTTCTAAAACAGCATGGGGAACAGGAATCGGCGCCCTTGCCGGTGCCGGTATCGGTGCCTTAGTCGGTGGTGAAAAAGGTGCTTTGGTCGGTGCCGGAATCGGTGCTGCCGGTGGAGCTGGTGTCGGCGGCTATATGGATATTCAGGCCAGACGTCTGCGTGAAGAATTGGTGGGAACAGGTGTTCAGGTTCAGAAAGTCGGCGAAAATGTGCGTTTGATTATGCCGAGCAATATTACTTTTGATACGGATTCTGCCGTGTTTAAACCCGTATTTAATAATATTCTGACTTCAGTTGCCAAAGTAATTAATGAATTTGATAAGACAAAAGTTCAGGTTGCCGGATATACGGATAATACAGGTAGTGCTGCTTATAATGACAAGTTGTCTATGCAGAGAGCTCAAGCTGTGGCCAATTATTTGAAATTGCGCGGGGTTAGCGCCGCCAGATTGATGGTTTACGGTTATGGTGAAAATAATCCGATTGCTTCTAATGCGACAGCTGCCGGTCGTGAGCAGAATCGCCGTGTGGAAATTACTTTGATTAATGTGCAGTAATTTTTCATAAATTAAAAAGCCCCGAATTTTCGGGGCTTTTTTTGGGTTTATAACTTAATAATTATTTGCTGCGACGTAAGAAGGACGGAATTTCTAAGTTTAATCTGTCTTCTTCGCGATATTCGTCGTCAGAGAAAGACGGAGATACGGGCTCTTGGTATTTTTGCTCGTGTTCTTTCAATTTCTTTCTGTTTCTTTTGGCGATGGAGAATCCTGTTACTCTTTCGATAAGTGTCGGAGTATATTCTTCTTCATCTTCGTTAACAATCAACTGCTCAGGTTCCTCAATCTTGCGGACAGAGAACGGAGCGGGATTGTGGTTCGGGAATAATTCCGGCTCTTCTTCA
The DNA here is from genome assembly GCA_944392155.1 of uncultured Alphaproteobacteria bacterium. Taxonomy (GTDB): domain Bacteria; phylum Pseudomonadota; class Alphaproteobacteria; order RF32; family CAG-239; genus Scatacola_A. The sequence goes on from CALXVR010000015.1 coordinate 22,465, forward strand.
ACCGTACGAAGTGAAGTTTTGGCCGTAAAATTGTTTTCGTTGGAGGATAAAATACTTTCAAGCTGAGCTTCAGCGTTAATATCCTCGTTTTTATTAATAATAGCTTTGAACAGAGAAGATGCTTTAGGCATTTCACTCATGGCTGATGAAGATTCAAGGGAATCGAAGTCCTCTATCTTTTCATCAGAAGCAGAAGCTTGGAGAGTTTCTTCTGCCGGCGCAGAAGCTTCTTGCTCAATGGAAATTATCTCGGCTTTGGTGATAGTTTCCGCCGGTTCTTCAGCGACTTCTGTTTTAGTGGCTGAGAATTTTTCTAAGTTAGAATCGAGCTCTTCATTGGGTGTAATGATAGTTTCTGTGCTATAGCTTTCTTCAATGTAGCTCGGTTTAATTAAGGGTTTGTTTTGAACTTGACGTGCAACATTTTCGCCAATACCTGTGGCAACAATGGATACACGAATTTTTCCCGCTAAGGATTCGTCGAAGCTGGATCCGAAAATGATGTTGGCATCTTCATCGACTTCTTCCTTAATTCGACTTGCGGCTTCATCAATTTCAAAAAGGGTAATATCTTGTCCGCCCGTAATGTTAATGAGTACGCCTTTAGCTCCATGCATTGAGCAGTCATCTAACAACGGATTGCTCAGGGCTTGTTCGGCGGCTTTAACAGCGCGATCTTCGCCTTCAGCCTCGCCTGTACCCATAATGGCTTTGCCTTTGTCTTCCATGATGCTTTTTATGTCGGCGAAATCCAAGTTGATTAAGCCGGGCATCATCATCAAGTCTGTAATGGAGCGAACACCGGCATACAAAACATTATCAGCCATTACAAAAGCATCAGCCAAAGTGGTGTTCTTGTCGGCAATGCGGAAAAGATTTTGGTTCGGGATAATGATGATACTGTCCACTTGTTTGGTGAACTCTTCAACAGCGGCTTCTGCAGTTTCTAAGCGTTTGCGACCTTCAAACTGGAACGGTTTAGTTACAACGCCGACGGTTAAAATGCCTTTGGATTTTGCCAACTGAGCAACAACCGGAGCAGCACCTGAGCCGGTACCGCCACCCATGCCAGCGGTGATGAAGACCATATTGGCTCCCTCAAGCTCTTTTTCAATTTCTTCTTTGGCTTCTTCGGCAGCAAGTTTGCCAATTTCGGGTCTGGCGCCTGCACCTAAACCTTGGGTCGTTTCCAAACCTAACTGAATTTTGCGACTGGCAGAAGAGTGGGCTAAAGCCTGAGCATCTGTGTTGGCAACAATAAAGTCAACGCCTTCCAGATTCTGCGCTATCATATTATTTACGGCATTGCCGCCGCCACCACCAACACCTATGACGGAAATCCGTGGTTTTAAGTGCATTACAGTTTTTTCCGGTACGGCTAATTTGATTGACATTGTATTTCTTACTCCAAAATTTACTTAACTTTGTTTTCAGAATAAGAAAAAGTGATTAAGTTTTAGTTACTAAAAAAATAAAATGAGATATTTTTTAGAAATTTTGTTTTAGCCAACCGAAAATGCGGTTAAAAGCGGAGTTGCTGTTGCTGGGTTTTTGAATCGTTTTGCTCGGTTTTTTCTCAGTATAGTTGAGCGCAAAAGAGAGCAATCCCACAACAGTGGAGAACGCCGGGTTGTATAAAATGTCCGGTAGGTTCGGGATGTTTTTAGGACGCCCTAGACGAACTTGTTTATCCAAAACCATGGATGCGACTTCTCTGATGCCGGATAATTGGCTGCCTCCGCCGGTTAAAACAACACGGTGGCTGGATATGTCTCTCAGACCATGTTCGCTGAGCTTTTGGTTGACTAATTCGAAAATTTCTTCAACCCTAGGCGTGATGATGCTGATAAGTTCGGATTTCGGAACTTGTTTGATTGAGCTATCGTCTTCTTCCCCTACGGGATAAACATTTATGGTTTCTTCTTTATCTGCTTGAGTTAAAAATGCGCAACCATGCAAGGTTTTTAATCTTTCGGCATGGGTGAAGGAGGTGGTTAAGCCCCAAGCGATGTCGTTGGTTACGTTATTGCCTCCGACAGCTATAGAAGAAAAATAAATCGGGTGGCCATGCTTGAAGCTGGCAATGCTTGTCGTGCCGCCGCCGATGTCGATAACCGTGGCGCCGATTTCTTTTTCATCATCCACCAAGCAAGCTAATGCTGATGCATAAGGTGAAAATGCTTTTTCAGCAGTTTCAAGATGTGCGTTTTCAATGACGGTAGATAAATTTCGATATTGGACATCAGGTACCAAACCCAATAAAATGTCTACCGAAAGGCTTTCTCCAAAAATGTTTCGAGGATCTTTTATTTCGTCGCCCATATCTAAGCGATAGTTGGTGGGAAGACAATGAATTAGTTCCTGCTCGTCGACATTGATTTTATTAATGCCTTTTTCAATAACTTTGGTTATGTCGGCTTCATTTACCGGACGGTTTTTATTGATGGCGATGGTGGCATCTTTGATAATGCTTTTTATCTTGTCTCCGGAGATGTTGACGATGATGCGGTCAATGCGTTCATTTGCCATTTGTTCCGCAGCTTCAACGGCATTGCAAACAGAAAGAGTGGCTTGGTTTATGTCTGTTACAATGCCGTTTTTGATACCTTTAGAGGCATTGTAACCATAGCCAACGACATTAATTCGTCTGTCTCGACTGATTTTTGCAATGACGCAGCAAACCTTAGACGAGCCGATGTCTAAGGCAGCTATGGTGGTCAGTCGATTAAACGAATGTGTCAAATTATGCTCCTCTGGTTTTGTCTTTGGAATCCTTGAGTTTTTCTCGCTCTTCAGGGGTCATTTTGCCAAGTTTGACAATGACTTTGTTTTTTAATCTTAAATCAATGAAAGTTAATTTACGTTTAAGAATGCCCTGTGTTTGGTCTAATTTTACTAATTTTTTCCAAGCTTGCTCAACATTATCTTCAGGCAGTTTTATGGTAATGCCGTTTTCAATGTCGTCTAATATCAAATTCCAGCGGCGTTTGGATATGTAATTGGCAACTTTAACACGAGGCCAGATGTCATTGTCTTTTTTGATGATGTTTAAGAGTTCGTTGATGTGTTGAGGCGCTTCTTCTCCGACAATGAGTAAAATCGGACGCGTCGGTTTGAACGGAGCATCAATAACATTGCCCTCTGTATCAATGGGGTGAAATTTTTCAGAAATCTGCCATATGGATGCGACTTTGCGTTCTTTTAGACTGATTTGCAAGATGTTCGGAAAGTAGCTGCGACGTATTTCAGCTTCTCGAACCCAGGGGAGCGTTTCTATTCTGGATTTGAGGTCGTTTAGGTTAAGGGTTAATATATTATCTCCGCGTTTTAAGTTCAAAACTTCCAGCAGGGCTTGTTGAGAAGTCTTTTTGCGTCCCTCCACCAAAATGTCATCTAATGTAAATCCCAAGGTTGTGGTTAAATTATAAAATTGTTCCGTTAGATAATCAATTTGTCTACCGACAAGATTGGTCCGGATGGTAACTGTTATGAATGAAATTGAAAAGACAAACGCAAAAATTAATAAGTTTCCAAACATTCGCATCGGCCATTCACATGGCAAAGTAATGCGATTGTTCGGCGTGGGAACCGGTTTTGTATTTTCCGGTGTATTTTCAGCGTTGTCGGTCATTTTTATTTGTTTATTCCCATACGCTTAACTTCCCATTCTAAGGTTACGGAAGTTTGTTCTTGAACTTTTTTGATGATGGTTTCACCTAAATTTTCGATATCTGCAGCAGTGGCTTTTCCTGTGTTAATTAAAAAGTTGCAGTGTATTTCGGAAACTTTGGCGCCGCCGATTTGTAAATTTGCACAGCCAGATTTTTTGATGAGTTCCCATGCTTTTAAGCCTTCGGGATTTTTGAATGTAGAGCCTGCGGTTTTTTGATTATGAGGCTGGTTCTTCATTCTGTAGGCTTTTTGCTCGTCTAATTTCTTTTTTATATTTTCGGCGGTATCCGATTTTGTATGGAAGGTTATGCTCAAAATTATCCAGTCATCGGGGAAAAAGCTGCTGCGATATGATAGCATTAAGTCATCAACGGGAACGGTTTTTATATCTCCTTGTCCGTTGATGATTTGGGCTTCTTTGATAACATCTTTAACCGATGAACCAAAGCATCCGGCATTGGTTTTTACGGAACCGCCGATAACTCCGGGAATGGAACATAAAAATTCAAGACCGCTGATTTTGTTGTCTAATATAACTTTTTTGAGCTCGGCATTTTTTACGCCGGCTCCACATGTAATGGTATTTTCTCCAAGGCTGATTTGGCGAAAATAAGGAGCATCAAGGCGAATGACAACCCCTGGGATACCTCCATCTCTGATTAGGAGATTAGAGCCGCCCCCTATAACGCAAAGAGGCAGATTTTTGGGTTTGTTTTTTAAAAAATAGCGTAAATCCTCGGCGTCTTTGGGACTAAATAAAACCTCAGCAGGACCTCCAACTCCAAACCACGTGTATTTGGCCAGATTGACATCATATGCGTATTTTCCACGAACGTCAGGTAAAATGTCTGCGATATTTGATTTGAATAGTTTGAAGCCGAACATTTCTTTTTCCTAAAGTTTTTTTGAGATAATTTCTTTTTCAACGGCATCAGCAAAACGGGTAGCTGCATCTGTTATTCCGATGTTTTTGGCATTGTCGGACATTTGTTGCAGCTTTTTCGGCGCCGCCATTAAATCTTTGAGAATTTCATTTAGTTTTGTTTGGGTAAAATCTTTTTGCTTTAGAACAATTCCGGCTTTGGCGTCATTAATTTCTTTAGCGTTCATGGTTTGGTGATCATCTGCGGCGATGGGAAGAGGTACCAAAATTGAGGGGATGCCGACGGCGGCAATCTCAGAGACGGAGGACGCTCCGGCGCGAGAGATGATTAAATGTGTGCCGGCGTATAGTTCCGGCATGTTGTTGAAGAAATGTGAAACGGTTACTTCAGCATCGCAGTTTTGGTAAGCTTGCTTAACGGCATCAACATCATCTTCTCGACATTGTTGAAAAATGCGGATTTTTTTCTGCTTGGCAGGGGTTAATCCTTTGATGACATCAGGTACTATATCTCCAAAAATTTTCGCTCCTTGAGAACCACCTAAAACCATAATTTGAAATTTATCGTCTTTGCCCAGTTGCGGATAAGGAATATCCCTGATTTCTGCAATGGCTTTGCGAATGGGCATGCCGGTCAGAATTGTTTTGATTCCATTGGGTGTGTATTTTACTTTTTTAAAACTTTGCGCAATAAGTGTGGCATATTTGCTTAAAAAACGGTTGGTGCGGCTCATGACCGAATTTTGTTCGTGGATGACTAAATTTGTTCCGAGTAAGATTGCGGCCATGCAACTTGGAAATGAGGCGTAACCACCGAAACCAATTACACAGACGGGTTTTTTCTTAAAGATTATGTAACCGGCTTGTAAAACTCCCAAACCTGTTTTGATGAGACTTTTTATTTTGAACAGTTTTGATTTTCCGACTAAGGCTCCGGCTAAAACGGCATGGTTGGGAATTTCGCCCAGACGCCCTTTATAATTATTTTTGCCTCTCTTGTCGGTTATGAGCTCGACACGATAGTTCCTTTTAAGAAGTTCGTCAGCTAATGCTTCTGCCGGATAGACATGTCCGCCCGTACCACCGGCTGTGAGAATAATTAATGGTTTTTGGTTTTTTTTCTTTTTTTTAGTCGCCGACATCTTTATCCTCCGCATGAACATTTTTTCGAGTTATAGCTAAAAGCATTCCCATTCCCAAGGCTGTTGCTAATAAAGAGGAGCCTCCGTATGAAATGAACGGCAGGGTCATGCCTTTTGTCGGCATCAGGTGTAAGGTAGAAGCCATGTTTATGATACCTTGCAGCCCAAAAGATGCCGCTAGCGCAGATGCTGAGAGAATGATAAATAGGTTATTATCTTTCATAGAAATCAGCATAGCACGGATAACTATTGCTGCATATAAGCCTACTATAACCAGACATAAAAGCAAGCCAAATTCTTCAGCAGCAACAGCAAAAATAAAGTCAGTATGTGCATCTGGAATATTGAGTTTTACAATGCCTTCTCCGGGGCCTCGTCCAAAGATGCTTCCGCTTTCAAAAGCCTCCAGAGATTTTTTTACCTGATAACTAAGATTATTCTCGGAGTCCAAGAATTGTTGAACGCGAGTATGAACGTGGTCAAAGGTGAAGTAAGCGGTTACCAACAGACCAATTCCGATTAAGCCTAAAATTGTTACCAGCAGTAAAGATAATCCGGCTAGGAAAAATTGAAATACCCAGATGAGTGAAACGACGATTGACATGCCAACATCAGGTTGAGCTAAAAGCAAAACCAGTGTAAAAGCAAATAGGCATGTGGATAAGATGTTGCCTGGAAAATCACGGTATTTTTGTTGTCCGTCAAATAGCCATGCGGCAACGACGGCAAAGCATGGTTTGATGAATTCGGATGGTTGCATGGAAAAACCGAAAATGTGAATCCATCTTGAGGCACCTTTTGTTTCTTCTCCCCAAAAAAGAGTGGCTATCATCAGCAAAATAGTGGCCGTATAACCTAAGATTGCAACACGTCGGATGGTTTTTAGATTTTGCATGGAAAGAAAAATCATCAACATATATGCAATCGGTAGGAATAGCAATTGGCGTTTGATGAAGTGGAAGCTTCCAACTCCAATGCGATTGGCTACGGCCGGGCTGGCTGAGAAATTCAAGAAAATACCGATTAGGATAATGATGGTAATGAGCGTTAACAAAACTTTGTCGACAGTCCACCACCAATTGGCAATGACGCTACGGCTGTTTCTTGAAAAAGATATCACGTTTTTCTCCTAGAATTCAATGAATGTAGTTAAACCTAAGATGCCAAGAATAAAGGCAATAATCCAAAAACGGATAACAACGGTGGTTTCCTTCCAGCCAAGTTGTTCAAAGTGGTGGTGAATCGGCGCCATTTTGAAAAAACGTTTGCCTCCGGTTTTTTTGAAGTAGGCAACCTGAATCATAACAGATAAAGCTTCAATGACAAAAACACCGCCGACAATAGCCAATAGAATCTCATGTTTTGTCATAACGGAGATTGTGCCCAGAAGGGCTCCCAAGGCTAAAGAACCGGTGTCACCCATGAAAACTTTTGCGGGAGGTGCATTGAACCATAAAAAGCCGACACAACCGCCAATAACCGCAGCGCAAACAATGACAATCTCAGCGGCGTGAGGAATCGGCAGTAAGCTGAATAAAGGCGCAAATTCTGTGCCGCAGAGATAGGCTACAATGGCAAAAACTATAAAAGATACAACTAATAGACCGGAAGCTAATCCGTCCAGTCCGTCACTTAGGTTTACGGCATTAGATGCTCCGGCGATAACAACCATGGCAAAAGGAATGTAGAACCAACTTAAATTCAGGGCAAAATTTTTAAACCATGGAAAAGTCAGTTCAAAGCGGCTGTTTTCCGGTGTGGCTTGAGATATAATCCAAACAGCAATCAGAGCCGTGGTAAACTGTAAGAATAATTTCATTTTGGCGGTCATGGCGTTGGCCGTTTGTTTTGTTACTTTGACATAATCATCAACAAAGCCGGTTAGACCATAAACCAGAAGAACTAAAATGCTTATCCAGACAAAAGAGTTGTGTAGGTCTGCACAAACCAACATACTGATGATGGATGACCCCAGAATGAGCAAACCTCCCATGGTCGGTGTGCCTTTTTTGGTCAATAGATGGCTTTGAGGTCCGTCTTCTCTGATGGGTTGCCCTTTGGCTTGATGCAGGTGCAAGAAATTAATAAGTTTTGTCCCGAAGGATAAGGCTAAAATCAGAGCAAGAAAAAAAGCAACGAAACCTCTGAACGGGACGGAGTTGAAAAAGTCTGATAAGTACAGCAACATTGTTAGTTCCTTAAATTTATGATGATGTCGGTATCATAAATTTAATATCTAAAATATTCCTTAAAAATTTTGATTATGTTGCATATTTTTAAGTTTAAAAGGACATCATGCAACGGAAGCTGTTGCGGCTTTTCTTTTTAACTTTTGCTATTTCTCCGGTGGAAAGTTTAACTCCAACGGCAAAATTTTTATCTTCAGCGTAGTCAGATGATGTTAGGTAAGTATCATTTTTTAGTGGACGAGCTGATTTTATTTTTTCAAGCTTGTCATTTAGGTGCAAGAACGTATGAGCTCCAACTCGTTGTTGTTGCAGTTTGTTTATGGGGAAAAATTGCAATAAATCCGGTAAAAACCAATCGCCTGATTTTGTGCCTCTGGTTTGATATAGGCGACAATAGGTTTGGGCTTTTTCCCAGTTCTTAGACCCCGGTTGCTCCAATGACATTATCAAACCGCTGTCTTTGGTGGAATTGACTTGCCAAACAATGCCAACCGGAACTAAGCCCTCTAAAAGCTGATTGTTGAAGGTTTTATTGCTGTAATAAATGTCTCCGACTTCTATTGCCGGAGATAGGCGCGGTGTGGTGAGTAAAAAAAGGAAGAATAAAAATTTCTTCATGATTAATTACTCGCTTGAAGGACTTCGCCTTGTGGAGAAATCTGAATTTGTCCGGATGCAGTCGTGTGGTTGTTTAGTTTGTGCAGATTCTGAGAAATTCGCTCCGGCGATGGGAGCGAATCGCCCCAAGCGGGAGATGTGTTTTCATAAGTGAAAATCAACAGATTTAACGCATCATAGAGATTGGAACTGCAAGATGTCGGAAGTTTTCCTGTTGTGTTAAAGAATTTTTCGGTAAATTTGTCTGTATGATATGACAAATAGTGATTAAAATTATATCGCCCATCGTTTAAGTTATTCCCGATTGCACAAGTGAAGTGAATGCGGCGAAATTTATCTGCCAAGGGGATTGCTTTTTGAGCGGCGGGAGACCATAAGGTTATGATGGCTGCAACATCTTGCTTCTCAATCATGTTTAAAAGATTTTTTTCAGCCTTTTCGGCATCTCCGGCATCGTCTTGGTAAAATAGACGATATTGGTAGTTGTTTTTTGGGTTGTCCCATTCTTTGAGCGCTATGTTTAAAGCATCTTGCGCCGCTAAACCCACATCAGCGTTTGCTCCGCTCAGCGGAAGCGTTATGCCGATGTTGACTACGCCTCTCTCTTTTGGACGAGTTTGTTTGTTATATAAATGCCATGTTCCCCAAAAAATGAGTAGAAACAGTATGAATGAAATAATTTTACGCATTTAGCTATCCAGATAAAGAGTGCTCTTTTTGTAGTTATCAATTGCGTGACGAAGTAATACGCCGATTACGGCGGCAACAGGAACGGCAATCATTAAGCCTAAAAATCCTAATAATACGCCACCAGCCAGTAAAGCGAACATAACCCAAACAGGGTGTAGTCCGACATTGTCTCCGACTAATTTGGGAGTTAGGAAATTTCCTTCTAAAAATTGCCCTGTCGCAAAGACCAAAACAACCTGCAAAATCGGCATCAAGGTATCAAATTGGGCAAAGGCAATGCCGATGCTGAGGAGAAAACCGACGATGCTTCCTACATAAGGAATAAACGAGATTAAACCGGCAATGAAGCCAACCAGCAAGCCTAAATCAAGACCGACGAAATATAATCCCAGGGAATAATATGTTCCTAAAATAACACAAACACTTAATTGGCCGCGGATAAAACCGGCTAAAGTGCGGTCTATTTGGCGAGCTTGTTCTCTGATTGAGCTCTTGGATTTGCGAGGTAACAGACTATCTACTTTGGCAATAAACATATCCCAGTCTCTGAGCATGTAGAAAGCTACGATTGGGGTGATTAAAAGCAAAGATATGAGGTTGAATATGGCAAATCCACTGGTGATGATGCCTCGTAAAACACCGCCGATAACTTTTAATGTGTTAGCCAAATTGTTGCGCATATATTCGCGAATTTTTTCAGGTTCCAAAGAAGGAAAGCGGTCGTGTAATTCGTTAATGAACGGTTCTATCTTTTTTAAGAATGAGCTTATGTATTGCGGAATTACATTAATAAAACGTCCGAGTTGTTCATCTATGACGCCGATTAGCAGAGCCAGAGCCGGAAGGACAATGATGGCTACTAACAGTAATACAAGAAATGTAGCTAAAGTTCGGTTCATGCCCCATTTTTCGAATCTTGAAGCAAAGGGATCAAGCAAGTAGCCGATGATTATGCCCGTTACGAAAGGTAGAAGCACTGACCTCAGGACATAAACAGAAATACAAAACAGTACAAATAATGTCAGCCAGAACATCCAGTTGCGATTGTTTTTTGCGGCAGCAGGCATATTATTTATCCTTTCAAATTTTTTCGATTATATAAAAATCACCGGCATTTTTGAGGTTATAGTATTTGTTTCGCAATGCTTCTTGCAGTTTGTCAAAGCCACCGATGTAATCAATTTTAAACTGAACTTTTCCTGAGCCAACGGCTGCTGTTGAAATTTTGCTGATGTAATCTATTTCTTTTAATTGTTTTTCTAACATTAGCCAATCTTTTAAGTAGGCATAGGAGTAGAGTACGGTAATTTCAGATTTGTTTTGTCGGTCGACAACATTTTGTTTTTTTATCTTGTTGTATATATGATCGCTGATTTGGTTGATTGCATTGACAAATAGCTGCGGAGAACGGTCTCCCTGTACCGAAATGCTTTCTTCCGAACCATCTCTGTAAGAGTAGATTATGATGTTTAGACCTTCAATTCCGTTATAGACGGCGTCAGCAACATAAATGTCTTTTGTGTTGTTGATGAAGGCAATTTTATCCAGAGCGGCACCGTTTAGGCTTAATGCTTTTTCGGCATCCAGAGCGGCATAGTTTGAGCCGTTCGCAGGAATGCTGAAAAACTTTACCGAGCCAAGATTGCGAGGGTTTTGTTCCCAAGCCTTGCGCCAAAGGTTGCCCGCTTCCCAAAGCATGGGCGTGTCTGTTTTGAACTCTCTGAAGGTTGGAATAATCAAGACATTTGCCATAGAGCTAATAACAAACGGGATGTCATTTTCCTGCATGTATGTTTTGAGAATGCGTTCGTTGATGGCAACATTGAGTGTGGCCAGATAGCGGACATTAGAAGCTTTCTCTGAGATGATGGAAACTTCTTTTATGAAATTTAATATCTGAGCGTCGTTCAGCTCATTCAAACGTCTTACGCCTTCAGCCGTTGTAACTCTTTTAGCAACGGTTGTGTATGCTTGGCGATTGGCGGCTGTCATGGCTTTTTCTCTGGCAACGGAGGCGTTTTCGGCGGTGACATCAACCGTGATTTCGGCATTATATGTCATGTCTCCAGCAGAGGCGGGAGCGCTTAGAAATAAAGAAAAAAGAAAAAGAGCGGTAAGACGGAGAAACACGGCGCACTCCTTAGCCGACAATTTCGATGTTGGAAAAGAAGAAGTTTATCTCTCTTTTGGCACTTTCCGGAGAATCCGATCCATGAACCGTATTCTTATCAATGGAGAGAGCAAAAGTTTTGCGAATCGTCCCTTCTTCAGCGATGGCCGGATTTGTGGCTCCCATAATTTTGCGATATAAGGCTATTGCGTTGTCTGCTTCCAAAATTTGAACCACTACCGGAGCTGAGGTCATTTGCTCAATCATACTGGTAAAAAAGGCTTTGTCTTTGTGTTCTGCGTAAAACTCTTCAGCTTGTTCCGTCGTCAGCAGGAGTCTTTTTTGGGCGACAATGTGAAGACCGGCGTCTTCAATCATGGTATTGACTTTGCCTGTTATATTACGAGATGTGGCATCAGGTTTAATTATTGAAAGAGTTCTTTCCATTGATTTATCCTTACAGAAAATTATGTTTTGTTCAAAATTTATGCAGATAGTATATTATTTTGCCGTAAAAAGCAAAAGTTTTTATAGACTTTTGCCTTTAAGCGTTGTTTATTATCAATAATTCTGTTTTAACCAAGATAAATATAGAGGTGATTGAATGTTGGAGAGTGCTTATTTGAACGGTCTTGTTTCAAGAGCAAGAAGTGATGTGAAAACTATTGTGTTGCCCGAGGGTGAAGATGAACGTATTTTAAAAGCAGCTCATCTGATTACTGCTGAAAAAGCAGCTAAAATAATTATTTTAGGCGATGTCGAATCGGTTAAAAAATATTTTAACGACAATAATTGGAGTATGGATGATATCGAGCTGATTAATCCGGCAGAATCGGCTAATTTGGAAAAATATACAAAGCTTTTGTATGAGTTGCGTAAAGAAAAAGGCATGACCGAAGAAGAAGCTGCCAAAACGGCTTTGAATCCGAATTATTTCGGAACCCTTATGATTAAGGCCGGTGATGCAGATGGTATGGTTTCCGGCGCCAATCACTCTACGGCTGATACGGTTCGTCCGGCATTGCAGATTATTAAATCTGCCAAGAAAGGTGCAAGTGTATCATCTTTATTGATTTTGGTTCACAATGATAAGCCATATATCTTGGCTGACTGTGCTATCATCATTGACCCGACAGACAAAGAAATGGCCGACACAGCTCTTGAAGCCGGTAAGAACGCCATTAAGTTTGGTATGGAGCCAAAAGTTGCTATGTTGACTTTCTCTACCAAAGGTTCAGGTAAAGGTGATCAAGTTGACAAAGTTCGCCGTGCTACCGAAATTGCTTTGGATGCTTTGAAAAATGATCCAGATTATAATACGTTGAACATTAAGCTTGACGGTGAGTTGCAAGCAGATGCCGCTTTGGATGCCGTTGTAGGTGCTAAAAAAGCTCCGGGAAGTGAAGTTGCTGGTAAAGCGAATGTGTTGATTTTCCCTGACTTGGCATCCGGCAACATCAGCTATAAAATGTTGCAAAGAATCTGTGGTTGTGAAGCCTATGGTCCGATGTTGCAAGGTTTAAATGCGCCGGTTAATGATTTGTCTCGCGGTGCTTTGGTTGAAGATATTGTGGGCATGATTGCGATTACCTGCATTCAGGCTCAGAAATAATTTTCTATGGGGTCTAGTTAAGATTTTGTGTGTTGAAAAATGCTTATGTACTATTTTGTATGCTCAGCTTTTTCAGCCCTTAAATCTTAATTATTCCCCTCATATAAAATTATTTTAACATTTGAAAAAACATCTTAAAAATAAGGACGTAATGATGAAGAAAATACTCGTTTTGAACTCCGGTTCATCTACGCTGAAATATCAGCTTTTTAATGTGGAAGGCGATAAATATGAAGTCGTTGCCAAAGGTAATGCCGAGCGTATCGGGCGTGAGGCTTCTTTTGTCGGTATAAAATATGCTAATGGCGACAAAAAAGAAGTTCAGGTCGATTTACCGGATCACAAAACAGCCTTAAACGAGGTTATGAAACTTTTGCTTGATGGCGTTATCAGTAATTTGAACGAGATTGCAGCCATCGGACACCGTATCGTTCAAGGTGGTTCTATTTTTAAGGGCTCTGTCGTTGTTGATGAAAAAGTTATTGAAGATATTGAATCTCTTTCAACTTTGGCTCCGTTGCATAATCCGGCCGCCGCTTTGGTTATCCGTGCCGTTATGAAAGAGCTGCCTACTGTTGCGCAAGTTGTGGTTTTTGATACGGCTTTTCATCAGACAATGCCAGCGGAAGCTTATGTTTATGCTCTGCCTGAAAAACAGCGTACAACTTATAAAATTCGTCGTTACGGCGCTCACGGAACATCACATAAATTTGTGGCTCAGAAAGCAGCTGAAATTGTCGGCGAAAAATCAAAAATCATTACCTGCCATATCGGTAGTGGTGCGTCAATTACGGCGGTTAAGGACGGCAAATGTATTGATACCTCTATGGGTATGACCCCTCTGGCCGGTATTGTTATGGATACGCGTTGCGGTGATATTGATCCCTATATTCCGCTTTATATTATGAAGACGCAGAATTTGACACCTGATGAAGTTAATGAGATGCTCAATAAGCAAAGCGGTAAATATGGTTTGACCGGTTATAGTGACTCTCGTGATTTTGAGGCTGCTTATAATCGTGGTGAGCCGAAAGTTTTGGAAGCTATGCAGGTTTATGTTTACAATATTGTCAAATATATCGGTTCTTATATTGCGGCTTTGGGTGGTGTTGATGCCATTGTCTTTACGGCAGGTGTCGGTGAAAACTCTCCCATTGTGCGCAAGTTGGTTTTGGAGCGTTTGGCTTATTTAGGGATTAAAGTTGATGATACTAAGAATAACGTGCGCGGTGATTTTGCTGAAATTACTACGCCGGATTCTAAGGTTAGAGCCTTTGTTATCCCGACAAATGAGGAGTTGGCAATCGCTCAAGATACGGTTAGCTTGACTAATTAGTAATTTTGTGGCATAAAGGCGGGGTGCTATTATGATAGCACCTCGTTTTTTTATCTCAATAACAACATAGGAAAGCTTATATGAAGAAGATTCTTGTACTGAACTCCGGCTCTACTACTGTAAAATATCAGCTGTTTTTAATGGATGGGCAAAAGCATCAAGTTTTGGCTAAGGGTATGGCTGAACGTATCGGTATCAATGGTTCAAGCGTCAGTATGTCGGTTGGTGAAAATGAAAAATTGGTCAAGGAAGTTGAACTCCATAATCATATTGAGGCAATTAAGGAAGTTTTGAACATGTTGCTTTCCGGACCGATTAAGTCCGTTGAAGAAATTGATGCCGTAGGACATCGGATGGGGCACGGCGGAGAATATTTTGATAAGTCTGTTGTTATTGATGAAGATGTTTTGGATAAGGCTCGAGAAGCCGGTGATTTGTTGCCTTTGCATGGCGCGGCTTTCTTATATGGTATTGATGCTATTACGGAGCTTTTGCCCAAAGTTAAGCAAGTGGCTACTTTTGATTCTTCTTTTCATCAGAGTATGAAAAAAGAGGCCTTCCTTTATGCTATTCCATTAGAGCAATATGAAAAGCACAAAATTCGGCGCTATGGTTTCCATGGAACATCGCATAAATATGTGACGGAAGAAGCGGCTAAAATGCTTGGATATAAGGGTAAGTTTATCAGCTGTCATTTAGGCGGGGGTGCTTCGGTTACGGCTATTGAGGACGGAAAATCGGTTGATACTTCTATGGGCTTTACACCGATGGCAGGAATGATTATGGGTACACGTTGCGGTGATATTGACCCGTATATTCCTCTGCATATTATGAAAACCCAAAACAAGACCGCAGATGAAGTTAACGCTATGCTTAATAAAGAAAGCGGTTGGTGCGGCTTGACCAGAGGCTATACGGATTTGCGCGATATTGAGGAACAATATTTGGAAGGCAACCAAGATGCCATAACTGCGGTTGATGTTTATGTTCATGCTTTAATCAAGTATATCGGTGCTTATATGGCGGTGCTCGGTGGCGTGGATGCTATTATCTTTACGGCAGGAATTGGTGAAAACTCCTCCTTTATTCGCAAAAAAGTTTGTGAACGTTTGAAGTTTTTGGGAATTGAACTGAACGAAGAAGCAAATCATATTCGCGGTCAGGCAACAGAAATTACGACAGCTTCATCTAAGGTGAAGGTTTTGGTTATTCCGACTAACGAAGAGTTGATGATTGCGGAAGACACGTATGCATTGCTTCATGACAATGTTGTTGTAATGGAAAAAGCATCTTAATTTTCCCTCTTGGATTTTGGTTTATAGCTCCTATTTCTTTAGAAGAGTGTTTCTAAAAATAGGAGCTTTTGTTATGGGAAAAATTATTTTTTTGATAAATCTTTTATATGCTTTTTCAGCGACTGCCGATGATAACAATACGGTTATATATGGAGCTTCGGAAACGGCTCCGGGCGTGTATGACAGCGCAACCGTGCAGATGGCACCCAATGAAGGTAATATTATGGGGCAACCGATTGTCGGCGATGGTTTTCAATCGGCTTTGGATAATGCTTCCTCAGATGTGAGTGATGAAACCGCAACAGATAATTTGAGCACAACCAATGTATCAACACCTTCACAAATGATGCCAAGTAATGTCGTTTCAGAATCTTTGCCTCAGAACCCGCAAATAAGTCCGCAAGAATCGCCACAAGCCGTTAATCAGCAGATTCAAAATACACTATATGAATCAGGCGGACGTATCTATGATGTTCAGTCTTATCCGACTTCAGATGTCAACACCATTGAAGAGCCTAATATACAGCCTACGATCACGACTTACCCCTCTTATTAAAAACTCGTATAATGGGTAACTAATATAGAAACTGCGGGGTAAAATTTTTAGTCATGTACTTCTATGTACACTCAAAAAATTTTTCCCTTGTTTCTTATTATTTACCTCATTCTCCGAGTTTTTACAAACTTCGTATAATGGGTAGCTAATACAGAAACGGTGGGATAAAAGTGTCCTCACGTACCTCAATGTACGCTCCGTTTTTTTTACTCTGAAATCTTATTATCACCCTCACTCTCCGAGTTTTTACAAAAAAAATGGGCTGCTAGTACAGATTTTGCAAGCTGAAAATTTTAGTTGTTTATAGTTGACATGTGTAGGCAAAAGGCGTATAGCTCTTCCTTGCGTTATTTATCTATTAGTTTTTTATAATTTTAAAATTTAAATCTTATGAAAAAACAAACTAAGAAAGATGCGCAAAGCGTATCAGCTAACAAACAGCATGTTTACGAAGGTCAAACTTGTCCGATGTGCGGTTCTCATGAATATGCGGGAGGTACTGCCGGTGGAAGATGTTATGAATGCGGTTATTCGTATGGTTTTCACGGAACAGGCGAAACGCATATGCCGGATAAGGATAAAGCATGAGCCTAACAAATTTTAGTTTGTTGTAATAAAAAAGCTCTGAAAGTTTTTCTGACTTTCAGAGCTTTTTTTTATATTAATGCCTTACAGACTACCCCCATTTTAATGGGGGTTGAATGCTCACGACGACGATGCTATAAGAAGGTATGGA
>CALXVR010000016.1 GCA_944392155.1 uncultured Alphaproteobacteria bacterium
AACGACTATGGTCCATGTTACGGGGATTATAGAAGCGGTTATTGCTCCGTACCTTGTGATAAGATAGAGACTGATCCCTGTGATGGGGTAACAGGTTTAAGCTGTTCAAACGGTTGTGCTTCTTACGGTTCTTGTGGTCAATGCACAAGTTGTAATGTAGAACAAATCGAGCCAGATATATCAGCAAATCCTTGCACTGACAATCCTTGTGCAAGCGGATGTTACACAAATGTTTCTTGCTCTTATCCTTTAACGTGTGGTAGTAGAAACTCTTGTGGCGGATGTGATGAATGTATAAATAATCCAGACTGTGATGCGACATCGCTTTCTTGTACCAGAGGTTGTGCATTGTACAATTCCTGCGGAAAATGTATAGAATGTAATGCAGATCCTTGTGCTGGAAAAGTTAGAGAGAGTTGTAGTGGATCCAACCAGCAATGTCTATCCGGAGACCCATGCGGATGTATTGTTTGCTTAACTTGTACTAATGGACAAATACCAAAGAAAGGATTATGTATGGATCCTGGCGGTAACCCTGATAGCCCATATTTTCCAACAAGACCATAAAACAAACTGCGAAAAGAAAGCTCCTGTAAAATTACTGGAGCTTTCTTTTTAATCACTAATCACTAATTACTCTTCCCTGTCATCAAAATCATCAGAAAAATCATCCTCAACATCTGTACGCTCGTCTTCAAGCATCAGCGGTTTTTCCTGCATCTCAATTTTTTTGCGACGACCACGACGTTTTTTCTGAGGAGCTTTGCGCTGCATAGCTCCGATAACATAATTTCCGGCAATCTTATACAAATCCACCAAATGGTTATTGTACATATGGTCGCCTTCTTCAATCAACGCAAAATCCACATCCACATTACGCTGAACATTCAAACGCTTGGCCAGAGTTGCCACAGATTGCGGATTAACAATCTCATCCGCGCCGCCCTGAATAATCAGACCTGAGGTCGGACAAGGAGCCAAGAAAGAAAAATCTTTTTCGTTTGCCGGAGGAGAAACCGCAATAAAGTTATTAATATCGGGACGACGCATTAACAGCTGCAAACCAATCCAGGCACCAAAAGAATATCCGGCAATCCAACATTGTCTCGCTTCGGGATTAACTGATTGTAACCAATCCAATGCAACCGTAGCATCTGAGAGTTCCCCCGGTCCGTCTTCAAACTCACCCTGAGAACGTCCGACACTGCGAAAATTAAAACGCAACACCGAAAAGCCAAGGTTTTGAAAGCAACTGAACAAGCTATAAACCACCTTGTTATTCATGGTTCCGCCATATTGCGGATGCGGATGTAATATCAACGCAATCGGAGCTCCGGGTTTCTCGCTCTGATGATAACGTCCTTCCAAACGACCGGCATGTCCGTTAAAAAGTACTTCTGTCATTTAAAAATCTCTTTTTTTATTATTAATTAATAACAATTGATTATAAATAGAAAATATTATACAAATTATTAATTTTTCAAAGGAATGTAACACAAAATGAAACCAAAATTCAACACTATTTTACAAGACATAGACGCGGTTATTGCCCGCGACCCCGCAACAAAGAGCCGAACAGAGGCGATTCTTTGCTCTTCTGGCTTACACAGCATCATTATTTATCGTTTCAGCCATTGGCTCTGGAAAAAGAATTTTCGGCTTACGGCACGCATTATTTCACAAATAGGACGGTTTTTAACCGGCATTGAAATTCACCCCGGTGCGCGAATCGGCAAAGGATTTTTCATAGACCACGGAATGGGTGTTGTAATTGGTGAAACCACAGAAATCGGCGATAATGTTACAATGTATCACGACATAACTTTGGGAGGAACCACCGTTTTCGATGAAAACGGCAAAGTCACAACCAAACGCCACCCAACCATCGGCAATAATGTAATTATCGGCTCGGGGGCACAGGTTTTGGGTCCTATAAAGATTGGCAACAATGCAAAAATCGGTTCCAACGCCATCGTAGTTAAAGAAGTTCCGGCGAACACAACGGTCATTGGTATGGCTGCACACAAGGTTCAGGAACTAAACAACAAAGAAGCCAAGAAATTTCAGGCTTACGGTATTGACGCCTCTCACCCCGACCCGATGGAAGAACGTTTTGAAAACCTCTGCAAAGAACTGGATATGGTCAAAAAAGAATTAGCCGAACTAAAGAAAGAGAAAAAAGATGCTTAATTCTATGGGGTTAAATAAATCTCCACAGGAAACAACCGTCTGCGTCGCCATGTCCGGCGGCGTAGATAGTTCTGCTGCGGCTGCCATGTTAAAAAAAGAAGGTTATAATGTTTTTGGCGTTACCATGGATTTATTAAGAACTCCCTATGCGCCCACAAAATCTTCTATTGCAGACGCAGCCAAAGTTGCCGAGCAACTTCAAATTCCGCATCAATTCATAGACCTCAAACAAGAGTTTGCCCAAAAAGTCGTTGATTATTTTACAAACTCTTACCTGCAAGGTCTAACCCCCTCGCCTTGCATAATGTGCAACAAACATATCAAACTCGGGCTTTTGGCTGATTATGCCAGAAAACAAGGTGCGGATATTCTCGTAACCGGACATTACGCCGACATTAGGCTGACCCAAAACGGCGTAGAACTTCATCGTGCGGAAGATTTAAGCCGCGACCAAAGTTATTTTCTCTTTGGTATCAGCAAACAAAATTTGCAAATGCTGCGTTGCCCCTTAGCCACTTACAGCAAAGAACAAACCAGAGCCATAGCCAAAGAAGCCGGATTAGAAATCCATCAAAAAGCCGATAGCCAGGATATCTGTTTTGTTCAAAACGGAAAATATGCAGACTTAATCAACAAACTACGCCCTGATTTTAATACAAAGCCTGGAGATATTGTTGATACCTCCGGAAAAATTCTGGGAAGACACAAAGGCATAATCAACTATACTATCGGACAAAGGCGCGGCTTAGGCATCGGCGGGGATATCGGTATAGTTTATGTTTTAAAAATAGACGCCTTAAACAACCAAATCATTGTTGGCAGCAAAGAAGAACTTTTGCAAAAAAGACTTCATATCAAAGACATAAACTGGCTGGGAGAAGAACAACCTCAAGAAATGGATTTAAGGGTCAAATTGCGCTCTCGACAAGCAAGTGTTTCCGCCACCGTATATTTTGATAAAAACAACGGCGCAGAAATCTCGCTACATGAGGACTTCTACGGAATAGCGCCGGGACAAGGCTGCTGTTTTTATCAAGGAAGCCGTGTTTTAGGAGGCGGAATTATCTCTCCTTTTTAGCATCAAGTTCTTTAATCAAAACCGCCACGGTATCGGAACGTTTAAGTATATAAGGATTCGTGTTCTTTGCCTCACGTCCCGTATTTTGATACATTTTTAAGGCTTTGGGAAAATAAAAATCCATAAAGTTAAAATAGCGTACATCACCACAAACAAAATCCACCGTAGAGTTCTTATATTTCTCAACGCTTACTTCCAATGCTTTGCGAATATCCTTACTTTTCACCCTATACAAAGAAGGAAAACGAAAACATGTTAAAAAACCGTTTGCAGCAAATTCATCCAAATATTCCGCATTAGGAGACACAACAACCAAATGAGATTTATGCAAGATATTTCTGCCGCTTAAAGCGATAAGCTCCTTCAACACATCAGCTTTATTATTAAAATCCAGATTTTTTAAATCCAGCCAAAAAAATTTCTCACTCAAATTTGGTTGCGAAGCCAAAATATCATCAAGAAGAATATTATCAGCCCCTCGTCTCACCACGAAAGATTTTTTAGCCGCATCATAAGTCACATCTATCTCAAAACCGACATATTTATCAAAATATTGGGTTAATTTTTGAGGAGTATTAACGCCATACAACCACTTTTTTGAAGATATGCCGTATTTTTCTTCACGTTCCGACAAATTATCTTTAACCACTAAATCTGAAAATTTTATGGGAGCCATAAAATATTTGCGCATCATTTTATCATTCATATGCGCACTAACATTCCAAAGAATATAAAGAATATAAAGAAAAAAAGCTGCAAAAAAAATCTTTTTAAACATAGCACCCTTTATAAAAACCGCACTTCTTTTTCAAACATCATAACTTTCAAGACCTATTTGTCAACCTGATTAACGTGATATTTACTTTTGCAACAATATTGTAACTATTATTTTTTGTTTTTTTATAGTATGATAAAAAGAAGATGTAGAACTATGGAGGCGGTCATGAAAAAGTATTTTTACATTCTGGCAGCAATTGGTTGCATATCCTTGGCAGCTCCGGCCGCCGCACAACTCCCGGCTAACCCGTGGGCTCCCAATCCGAATGATGGTTATTTCGGAGATGATTTGCCGGAAAAAGGACCTGATGTATCGCCTAACGCTCCTGCCTATGAAAACGGACCGACTAACGGGGATATTTTACCTGTAGACCCCTGGGCAAGAGCCAGAGACCGCAGCGGCATCGTAACTTGGAGAGGCTCAGGACAACATGGCAAACTAAACTATGTTGGCGAAGCAACAACTTATACGGACGCACAAGGTCAAGAAATGATTGCTCCAGAAGTTAATCGCCATAACATGCTTGTCATGACGGAACACTTACGTAATATGGGTTATAAAATTCCGGACAGCTACGACCAAAAGATTAAAGACATGCCTCAAGCTTATGGTAAATTGCTCCGCGAAAATTATGATAATGTTTTCTCTGCGGAAGACCCTCTCGGAAAATCTTTTGCCCGCATTTTAACAGATGTGGAAGACGGAACAGGTCTTGACTTTGAAAATATCTTGTTCAACACTATGGATATATTGGGAACAGACTAACAACAAGGACAAAACCTATGCATAAAATCTTTGTCACCGCATTAACATTACTTCTCTGTAGCGGAACACTTGCATACGCTCAGGAAAACGCCCCAACGCAACAAACAACTGAATCAGCTTTAGACAAAGAAGCAGATAATCTTAATATTGTTCCTTACGAAGAAAGACTTAAATTAAAACGGAATAACACCAAAATCATAGATATGACATTAAAAAACTCAACAAAAGGTGAAATATCCGATATTATAAAAAACGCCAACCATGCAGAAAAAAGAGCCGCACGAAAAGAAGGACGCTCTGCCGATACCGTGAATGTCAATCCATCTGACAAAAAAGCCGTCCGTAAATTCTTACAAAAAGACCTTTTTGTTGAACCATACCATCGCTTAGATTAATCAAAATAGAGTAAAAAAATGAACAATCAACCAACCATTATCTTGGTAGAGCCGCAACTTGCCGAAAATGTGGGCATGGCAACAAGAGCCATGATGAACTGCGGTTTGTATGACTTACGTTTAGTCAATCCCAGAGAAGACCATCTTTCCGCAAAAGCTATTTCAGCCTCATCCGGCGCGGAAGAAATTTTGCACAACGCAAAAATCTATAAAACGACCCAAGAAGCTGTTGCTGATATGCAAAAAGTTTATGCGACCACGGCCAGACCCAGAAATCAAATAAAAATTGTCCACACGGCAGAAAATGCAGCAAAAGAAATTACAAAAGACATAAAAGACAACATAAATGTCGGAATTTTGTTTGGCCCCGAACGTACGGGATTACATAATGACGACATAAGCTTAGCCGACGCGATTATAGAAATTCCGCTAAACCCCAAGCATTGTTCTCTTAACCTATCGCAAGCGGTTTTGTTGGTTGGCTATGAATGGTATAAAAACCAAATTAATGCGGAAGACGTTCGTTTTGTAACCAACACCACAACTTTAGCCAACAAAGAGATGGTGCTGAATTTTGTAAGACATTTGGAACAAGAACTAAGCGAACACCCGGGCTTTAAAGATGAGGAAAAGCGCCCGCATATGGAAAGAAATTTACAAAACATTTTTACGCGCAACAACCTCACCGAACAAGAGATTAATACCCTATACGGCATCATAAAATATCTAAAAAATAAATAAATGAATCCAAACTCGTTCGGATTCATTTGTTTTTTCCAAAACTTGCTTATATAGTAATGCGGTAAGATAAAAAGCAAAGGAGCAAGCCATGGAACATTCCGTAGCCAACGTCATTTTCGGACTTGATGCCAAAATACTTTCGACAGCGATTCTTGTCATAAGCTACCTGATTTTATTTACGGAAAAATTAAACCGCGCCGTTGTGGCTTTGTTTGGTGCCGTCGTTATGATATTAACAGGTATCCTAACCCAAGAAACCGCCATTAAAGGCATAGATTTTAATACCCTTGCCTTGCTTATTGGTATGATGATAATTGTCGGCATCGCCGAAAAATCAGGAATGTTTCAATATGTTGCGGTTTGGTCTGCCAAAAAAGTTAAAGCATCACCACGAGGTTTGATGATTGTTTTCGGAATAGTAACCGCCGTCTTTTCCGCTTTGCTGGATAACGTAACCACGGTGCTATTGGTTGCTCCGGTAACTTTTCAGATTACGCGCAAACTCAAAATCAACCCCTACCCTTACCTGATTATGGAAATTTTTGCATCAAACATCGGCGGCACGGCAACCTTAATCGGCGATCCTCCGAATATTTTGATAGGCTCGGCCTTACAGCTTTCTTTTATGGATTTTGTATATGAAATCACACCGATTGTCGCCGCCACAATGCTTGTGCTGATTATAGCCTTTGACCTCATCTGGGGCAGAAAGATGGTTGCTTCGGAAAAAAGCAAAGAAGCCGTAATGCACTTAAACGAAAAAGACACCATCACCGATTCTGTTTTGCTGGTTAAGTCATTAACTGTCCTCATCGCCGTTATTATCGGATTTATGGCAGCCGAACACTTTCACATTGCTAACGGCACAATCGCCATTTTGGGCGCCGTTATTTTACTGATGCTCTACACTTGGGGAAATTCACATTCCGATCGGGAGCATAAAGTTGAAGAAGCCTTTGGCTTAGTGGATTGGACAACCATTTTCTTCTTTGCCGGCTTATTTGCCATTGTTTATGGCTTGGAAGAAGCCGGTGTTCTGGCTCTTATGGGCAATAAGTTTATAGAAATAACCGATGGCTCCATCGAAAAAGCAGCAATGATTGTGGTTTGGATGTCGGCCTTTGTTTCCACGGCGATTGACAATATTCCTTTTGTTGCCACCATGATCCCGATGATAAAGTCTATGGAAGCCTCTTTAGGCGGAAGAGAAGCCATGATGCCGGTTTGGTGGGCATTATCTTTAGGCGCATGCTTTGGAGGCAACGGTTCGCTGATTGCGGCTTCGGCAAATGTCATTGTTGCAGGCATGGCTCAAAGAGAAGGCCACCCGATTCATTTCCTGCGCTTTCTCATCTGGTCAATTCCCGTTATGCTGATAAGCGTTTTAATGGCAGCTGTTTACTTACACCTGCGTTGGTTTTCTTAAAAATTAAGATAATGTTAGGATGTCCGTATTATAAATGAGTAGAAAATTTGTTTGTAATAATAAGGAAACCTAACCATGCAGGTAACTGACTTAGCTCAGGCAACGGCATCTGTTTGGGGGCTGGATCCCAAAGTTGTGGCAACCACAATTGTCGTTGTCTGTTATGCAATATTATTCACCGAAAAACTCAACCGCGCGGTTGTCGCTCTTTTGGGTGCCGCATTTATGATTTTTTCGGGTATTTTGACCCAAGAAACAGCTCTCAAAGGCATAGATTTCAACACGATTGCCCTTCTCGTCGGAATGATGACCATTGTAGGCATTTCGGAAAAATCTGGTATGTTTCAATATGTTGCTGTTTGGGGTGCAAAAAAAGTACATGCCAATCCCAGAGGCTTGCTGATTGTTTTAGCTTTCGTAACTGCCGTATTCTCGGCATTTTTAGATAATGTAACCACAGTATTGCTCATCGTTCCGGTTACATTTCAAATTACACGCAAGCTCAAAATCAACCCCTATCCTTACCTTATTTTAGAAATTTTTGCATCCAACATCGGTGGCACTTCAACCTTAATCGGTGATCCTCCGAATATTTTGATAGGTTCGGCTTTACAACTATCCTTTATGGATTTTGTATATGAATTAGCTCCTATTGTAATCATTACCATGATTGTTTTGGTCTTTGGCTTTGACCTAATTTGGCACAAAAGCTTGCTGACGACAGAAAAAAGCAAACAAGCCGTTATGAAAATAAACGAAAAAGACACCATTACGGATTGGACCTTGCTCGGAAAATCCCTTTTCGTTTTAACCTTGGTTATCATTGGTTTTGTCAGCGCCGAACACATTCATATAGCCAACGGCACAATCGCCATTGCCGGAGCTGCAATTCTATTGTTGCTCTACACTTTTGGCAACCGTCACGATGAACGCGAACGCAAAGTTGAAGAAGCATTCAATCTGGTAGATTGGACAACCATCTTTTTCTTCTCTGGCTTGTTTGTTATTGTTTATGGTTTGGAAGAAACCGGAATTTTGCGTATGCTCGGTCAAATGTTCATAGATTTAACCGAAGGAAGCATCCAAAAAAGTACTATGCTGATTATTTGGATTTCAGCCATTTTATCTTCCGCAATTGATAACATCCCCTTTGTAGCCACCATGATTCCGATGATAAAATCCATGGAAGCTTCAATGGGCGGAAGAGAAGCAATGATGCCGGTTTGGTGGGCATTATCTTTAGGTGCGTGCTTTGGCGGCAACGGAACCTTGATTGGTGCTTCCGCAAACGTTATTGTAGCAGGCATGGCTCAAAGAGAAGGCCACCCGATTCACTTCATGCGCTTTCTCATCTGGTCAATTCCTGTAATGCTGATAAGCGTTCTTATAGCAACGGTTTATCTGCACATACAGTACTTTGCTTAAAAACAAAAAATCCCCTCAAACCGAGGGGATTTTTTTTCAAACACAATGTTTATTTACTTTTTTTCTTTTGATTTAATTCCTCCGGTGAAACAATACCGCCGGAGATAACAAATTTAATACCGTCTTCAACACTCATCTCAAGCTCAACCACATCTTCCCTCGGCACAAAAATCAAAAAACCGGAAGTCGGGTTCGGCGTTGTCGGAATAAACACGTTCACCATATCTTTCTTCACAATATCTTTAACCTCGCCTTCCGTATCCGTGCTGACAAATCCCAAAATCCAGATTCCCTTGCGCGGATATTCCAACAGCACCACTTTTTTGAAAGCATCGCTCTTGCTGGAAAGGAAAGTCTCAAAAATCTGTTTTAAGAGCGAATAGACCGAGGAAATAAACGGAACCTTATAAACAATCCACTCACCCAAGCGCAGGAAAAATCGCCCCAAAAATCCGGCAGCAAACATACCTATTAAAATCAGAGCCACAACCAAGATAATAATACCCAGCCCAGGAATAGTGAAAGGCAAATAGTTATTCAGAGCAAATTGCGGCGGCAAAAGCTTATTCACGGAAACATCAACAAACACAATCAGCTTATAAGCCACAAAAAACGTAATCATCACCGGAGCCGTAACCAAAATACCGGTAAAGAAATATGCTTTGAGTTTTCCGCCAAGTTTCATAAATACGGCTTTTTCACGCTCTAAGCGCAATTTTTTAATATTCATAGCCCGTTTTGTAACTTCGTTATTTTTGCTCATCTCATTCACACCTTATTGCATCTTCAATAATAAATTGCACCGAATTCCTGCCTTGCCAAGTATCACGACGCAACATTCCGGCCACATCAAATATGGCGCCTTGCGGATTCAGCAAGCTTTTTCCCAACTCCGTATCAGCCACTTTAAAAGCCATAGCCTTCAGAGACCCACCATTACCCGAAGTCAGAAAACACCGTACATGTCCGGCCCCGACAATACCGGGTTTTATGACCCGCACACGCTCCAAAACTATTTTCGGCTCAGCATTTCCGGCACCATAGGGCTCAAGCATTTCCAAAGATTCGGCAAATTCTACATTTGCCCCGAGTAAATCCATCGTACTATCAATTTCCATAACCGGCGTAACACTCTCATCACCGAGTTTTTGACGCACATACTCCCCTGCAAATTTTCTAAAATCTTCCAATTTTCCCTCTTCCAAAGAGAAACCTGCAGCCATCATATGCCCGCCGCCTTTGGTTAACAACCCCTTTTCTTTAGCAGCCATAATCAAAGCTCCTAAATCCACTCCGGGGATAGAACGCGCCGAACCTTTAACCTCATCTTCTTCAATAGACATTACAAAAGCCGGCACATTATAGCGCTCTTTGAGTTTTCCTGCCACGATACCGACCACACCTTGATGCCAATCTTTTCCGGCAGCAAAAGCAATCGGATATTCTTGCGGAGCACCTTCCAACATTTCAATTGCGCTTAAAAGAACATAGGCCTCAATCTCTTTGCGTTGCGCATTAAAATCATTCAGTTTTTCAGCCAACATTCCGGCTTGAAAATCATCCTTGCAACAAAGAAGCTTATTACCGAGAGAGGCTTCGCCGACACGTCCGCAAGCATTGATTCTCGGTCCCAATACATAACCTAAATGAAAAGCACTCGGCGCTTCGCTGATGCCTGATTTATCTATCAAAGCACGCAATCCCGTGTTACTTCGCAAAGACATAATCCGCAAACCTTGCCGTACAAAGGCTCTGTTTAAGCCCAATAAAGGCACCACATCACAAACCGTTCCCAAAGCCACCAAATCGAGCCACTGCATCAAATTTGGCTCTTGTCCGTCAGCAAAGAAGTTTTGTTTGCGCAACTCACGATTAATAGCCACAATGGCACAAAAGACCACCCCGACTGCCGCCATATATTTCAAATAAGGATAATCGTTGCTTTCATCAAGTCTTTTTGGATTAACTACAGCATAGACATCAGGGAGTTTAACCTCCGCCTCATGGTGGTCTAATACAATAACCGGAATATTCAAACTTTTGGCATATTCAAAAGCATCAAAAGCCGTTGTTCCGCAATCAACCGTAATAACCAATTCTGCGCCTTGTGCAGCAAACTCATCAAAAGCCTGCTTACTGGGACCATACCCCTCGTCTCTTTCCGGAATATGAATAATCGGCTCCACACCGACACTCTCCAAAAACAAACGCAAAACCGAAGACGAAGTAGCACCATCAACATCATAATCGCCGATAATCGCGATTTTTTGTTTTTGCACAATTGCCTCAGCAATCTTTTGCGCAGCCTTCTCCATATCTTTCAAGCAAAAAGGATCCGGCATCAGATTTTGCAATTTCGGATTAATAAAGTTTGGCACATCATCAGGCAAAACACCTCTCGCCGCAACAATTCTGGCAACAGCCAAAGGCAAAGCAAAACGCTGAGAAACCAACTCAGCCTTTCGCTCATCAATGGGCACAACTTTCCAAATATTTCCGCCTAAAGACTTCTTATTTTCAAACGAGAATGCCACCATTTAACCCAAGACTAATAACTTATATAAATCTCAGCACGGCGATTCAGACGCTCACCTTCCGGCATAACTTCAAGATAAGCAGGGTTTGAATCAGACAAGGCTTCAACCTTAATTTTAGAGGCAGGCATTCCCATACGACGCAACGTATTAGCCACATTCTCAGCTCTTTCAGCCGAAACTTTGAAGTTAGCCATTTTGTGGCTGACAATATCCGTATTACGTGTACGACTTGAAGCATAACCAAAAACATTCAAAGTTGCATTTTTAGACTTAGCTAATTTAACAATATCGCGCAACTGTCCGTTATATGAAGCATCAACAGCGGCAGAACCGTTATTAAAGTAAACAGTCGCTACCAAATATGTAACACTGGGAACTGCGTTTCCGACAGAGGCTGTCTCAACTTTAGGAGCAACATCTTTCTTTACTTTTTCTTGTTTAGCAGCTGTTTTTTTCTCTTTTTCTTTAATTTTTTCAGACTGTTCATCCAAATCATCAGCCACAATAACAGGTTTTGTCTTAGCCGGAGCAGCTTTTTCAGGTCCTTCTGCTTTCTTTTTATTTTCCTCTCCTTCATAGACCGCATTTTCATTATCTGCAGTCAAAGAATAATCATCATCCATCTCTGGGAAAGGAGCCAAAGAACAAGCAGACAACATCAGGGAAAAACCACCCAAAACGACCAAAAACTTGAAATTATTCATCTGAACAAACCTCTTAAATATACTGACTTTTAATATTGATATAATAATCTCTCTAAGAACTCAAGCCCAAATATAAGAAAAAATAACAGTTTTTTATTCTCTGCTAACAAAATATTTGTTTTAATAAAATTAATGTTTTATACTTATATTCTGATAATAATAAAAGGAGTAGAACATGGCTGGTTCTGCAACAAATTCCGCAATAGATGTTGCTTATTGGTTCATCCATAAAGCCGAGCACGAAAACATACGTCTTGAAGATGAAAAACTTCATCACTTGCTATTTTTGTCTCAAGTCCACTATGCGCTGAAACACAGAATGGAACTTTTAATGCCCAGCCTGTTTATTTGTGGCGACAATGGTTTCTTTGAACCAAATTTAAACGTAATGTTCGCCCAAGGGCGTCCTTACATGCCAAAAAAATCGCTATCGGAAAAAGTTGAAGATTTTTTAGAAAAAGTTTGGAAACGCTACGCTCATTTAAATGAAAAAGAACTTACCTTAATGATAAAGTCCAATCCGGCATATCAAAATTGTCACATCAGAGGAACTCAAAACATTGCTCCGCTCAAAACCATTGTTGAAAACTTTATCAAAAATCCCGACACGGCAACTTATTCTTCAACACGAGCAACAGCAAACAAAAAAGTTTCTTATTCTCAGAATGGACCGGTCGTTGTATCAAAATGGAATCCTCGCAAGATTTCTACAAAAAAACAATAAGGAGAAAATCATGAAAAATATTATCAAACTCTTTGTAGCCGTTATTATATTGGCAGCTTGCTCCCCAAAAAATGATAAAAGCGATCTGACCATTTTAACGGATGATGGAAAAATAACCTACAAAGTAGAAGAAGCAAAGACCATTCCCGAACTGGAAAAAGGTCTCATGTACAGAGAAAAATTAGATGCCGATTCCGGAATGATTTTTGACCTCTCCGAAGTAGAACACACCGCCATGTGGATGAAAAATACAAAGATTCCTTTGGACATGATTTTCATTGAACCGGATGGTAATATCTTCTGGATATATGAGAATGCACAACCGGAATCCTTAACCCTGATTATTCCGCCCTTCCCCGCCGCAGCTGTTCTGGAAGTCAATGCCGGAGATGTTCAAAAACACAACATCAAACCCGGAGATAAAATTGAGCACGAATTTTTTGCTCCCTCAACAGAGGAAGCTCCGGCAAAAGAAGAAATGATGGAGGATGAGGCTCCGGCTGAAGATGCCGTTGTTGAAGAAACAACCGAGGTTGTTGAAGCAGAAGAAGTTCCGGCTGGCGCAGAAGTACTGGAAGTTGCGGCAGATGAAACCAAAGCTCCCGCCCCAGAAGAGGCTGCTCCTGCGGAAACGCCCAAAGCGGAAGCAATGACCGAGTAACAAAAAATCCCCTCATCTGAGGGGATTTTTGTTATAAGCTACAAGGCACAAAAGATAGATATGCACAAAGGAAGCAACGCGATATAACAATGGTTCGCGCCACAGCCAGTGAGCGTTCAAGGGCGTTCCCTTGTGGCAACAGTTTGCGCTTAAGGACTTGAAACTTTTTCAAAAGTTTGGAGAATGAGTCATATAGTAAGAAATAAAGGCAAAAGTACCACAGCGTACAAAGAAGTACGTGAGGACACTTTTGTCCTGAAATTTCTGTACTAGATGACCATTATACAAACTTTTCCCTTTGTTATTCGTAACGCAGTGCATTAATCGGATTAAGCAAAGATGCTTTATAAGCCGGAAAGAAACCAAAGAACAAACCGACAATGCCTGAGAAACTAAACGGCAATAAAACATATGGCAAAGAAACAACAGGTGTAAAAGATGTAAACATTTTTATAATTGCAATTCCAAAGAAACCCAGCACTATTCCGATAACACCGCCAATAAGAGAAAGCACCAAAGCCTCGGTCAAAAATTGCCAACGAATATCCCAAGTTTTAGCACCTATTGCCATACGAATACCGATTTCACGAGTTCTTTCCGTAACCGATACGAGCATAATATTCATAATACCGATACCGCCCACCAAAAGCGAAACAGAGGCAATAGAACCAAGCAAAATAGTCATTATACGTGTGGAGCTTTCCATCATCTCCATCGTCTGAGTAAGGTTACGGATAACAAAGTCATCTTCTTTGTTGGCGCCAAGATTGTGACGTTGACGCAAAAGTTGCTTAATTTCATCTTGTGCCGTATAGGTACTTGCAGCATCAACAGCTTGCAACATAACCAATTTAACCTGATCGGGGATTCTCATACCCATCACTTTTTTCTGAGCGGTAGAAATTGGAATAAAGACAACATCATCTTGGTCCATACCCATACTATTTTGCCCACGCTCTTCCAAAACGCCGACAACTTGGAAAGGAATACCTTTTATGCGAATAACCTTATTAATCGGGTCGACATCGCCAAAAAGCTCACGTACCACGGTTTCGCCAAGGATAGCAACTTTTGCTGCGTTTTTAACATCCATATTGCTAAACAACCGCCCATATTCCAAATTCCACTCTTTAATAAGAAAATAACGATTATCTGTTCCCGTAATACCCGTTGACCAGTTAGCATTACCATAGATAATCTGCGTTGTTTCTTCCATCACCGGCGCGGCATAAATAATCGCATCTATCTTTTCTTGCAAAGCATTACCGTCGCCGAGCGTCATAGAGGGTTGTGATCCATGTCCGCCACGTGCGCCGCTTGAGGTAGCTACACCCGAGCGGACAATAATCAGATTAGAGCCCATTGCCTGCATATCTTGTTGAATAGAAATTTGCGCACCGTTACCGACCGCAAGCATAATGATAACCGCAGCCACACCGATAATAATACCCAAGCTGGTGAGCGTTGAGCGCATTTTGTTGGCTTTAACCGCACGTAAGGCAATACTTCCAATTGTCTTAAAATCTATCATTTCTGCACCTTTTCATCACTCACGATTTGTCCGTCCACAATCTTGATAACCCTATCACTCCACAAAGCAATATCTTCTTCATGCGTAACCAAAATAATGGTACGGTTGAGCTCTTTATTAAACTTGGTAAATAGCTTCATAATCTCAATACTCGTTTTTGTATCCAGATTACCTGTCGGCTCATCGGCAAAAATAATCGGAGCTTCGTTCACCAAAGCCCGAGCAATAGCCACACGTTGCTGCTGACCACCGGAAAGTTGGTTCGGCTGATGATGCATTCTGGACTTAAGCCCAACCTCTTCCAGAGCTTTTTCGGCTTTTTTGCGCCGGATATCTTCCGGCACATTAGCATAAACCATCGGGAGTTCCACATTTTCCACTGCCGAAGTTCTGGGCAACAGATTAAAGCCCTGAAACACAAAACCGATTTTGCGATTCCGAATATCAGCCAAACCATCACGATCAAGTTTGCTAATATCTTCGCCGTCTAAAAAATATTTTCCGGAACTTGGCTTGTCCAAACACCCCAAGATATTCATCAGCGTAGATTTTCCGGAACCCGAAGGTCCCATAATTGCCACAAACTCCCCCTGTTCCACATTCAAAGACAAACCTTTGAGAATCTCAAGCTTCATCTCGCCGACATCATAGTGTTTTTTAAGATTTTTAATCTCAATCAAAGGCATTATCTAGGCATCCTCATTCTCATAGCTCTGGCTCGAGCGGCAGTTGAGTTTTTCTCTTCCAGAATAATCTCCTCACCCTCGTCCAAGTTAGCATTGGTAACTTCGGTAAAGTCATCATCATAAACACCGGTCGTGATACTGACGCGTACGGGCTTGCCTTTTTCCAAAATCCACAAACCTTTATCCTTGTAGCGTTTTCTTGTCAAAGACATGCCATCGTCATAAGTAAAGCGCAAAGCCTTGTTTGGCACAAGCAAAACATTCTCTTTCTGTGCCGTAATCACTTCCACATTTGCGGTCATACCGGGCTTAAGGCGCAAATCGCGGTTATCAATCTCAATAATCACCTCATAAGTAACCACGTTTGAAGTTGTGATTGCCTCATTGCGCACTTGCGTAACCATACCGTAAAAAATCTCATCGGGAAAACTGTCTACGCTAAACTCCACGACTTGACCTTCCTTAACTTTGGCAATATCAGCCTCAACGACGGAGGCCTCAATCTGCATTTTGGTCAAGTCTTCCGCCACATTAAACAAAGTCGGAGTCTGGAAGCTGGCAGCCACGGTCTGTCCGACCTCCACGGCCTTAGAAACGACGATTCCGTCAACCGGAGAAATAATTTTTGTGTAGCGGAGCTCTGTTTCCGCAGATTGTAAAGAAGCCTCCGCCTGCTCTACCTGAGCTTTGTTCAAAGCCAGCTGAGCAACCGAAGTGTCATAATCTTTTTCAGCCAAATCCAACTCTTTGTCGGCAGAATATTTTTGGTTATGCAGTTTACGAATACGTTGCAGATTTTTTTCATTATACTTAACAGTACTCTCTTGCAGCAAAACTTGTGCCTTGGCAATATCTAAAGCAGCGCGTTGTTGAGCAACTTTGGCCTCAAACAAATCAGGGTCAATCAGTGCCAACATCTGGTTTTTCTTAACCTCGGAGTTATAATCCACATAGATTTCTTTGATTGTGCCTGAAACCTGCGTACCGACATTGATTGTAGATATTGGGTTGATAATACCTGTTGCGGTAACTTTTTCGGTAATATTTCCGCGTGCAAGCTTATGAGTCGTAAACTCAGGCATATTAGATTTATTACCACGCCAATAATATCCGACTCCGCAAACGACCAACAAAACCAAAACCCATTTGACTGATTTTTTCATCTTAAACCTGCTTTCAACATCAAATTTTGCTACTTTTTTCACTAATATAATCTCAAAAATTTAAAATACCTTAAATAAAACTTGAAAAAAATCGATTTTTTGTCTATAGTAATAGATGTGAATTGTATAATTATGGAAGTCTAACCCCGGGAAACCGGATTAAATATAATTAAAAATGGAAGAAAAAAACAAAGAAAGAGCAGAAAGACACGCGCGTAAGGAACAAAATTTACGCAAGTCTTTTAAGGGCAATTGTCCTGCCCGTATTGAAGCGTTAAAGAGTATTATTCGTGCCATCACGGTTGATAAAAAACCGCTGGACGAATTTACAACAGAGATTAACCGACTGATTGCTTATCCAAGCAATTACATCGGCTGTGAAAAGGAATTCAACGCCCTTTTCCTCATCGCCGACACCTCGGAAATAAGATGCTTCAAGAATGCTCTGAAAAAAACAAATCTGCCACAGGCCAGCCGCAGATTTTTGAAAGATTAAAAATTTTGGCCGTAAAAATTAAGTTTAATTCCGAAAAGCGTTTACGCTTTCGGGTAAATATTATTATCAATCATGAATGCAACAGAAAGAAAAGAAGCAGCATTCCAGAGAATGACTGCCGAGCAAAGAAAAGTAGCCGAAGCCAAAAGAGCCCTTCGCGCAGAGAAGAAAGCCGCTAAAGAAGCCGAAGCAGCAAAGAAAGCAGCCGCTCAATATGAGCCAAGCGAAGCTCAAAAACTGCTGGCGAAAAAGAAATTCCTTCGGGAACTAGCTCTTTATTTCAAGGCTGTCCAATTAAACAAAGCCGAATACAAACCGGCAATTTTGGAGAGCATGAAAAAAGAATTAACTGTCGAAGATTTTCCACAACTCCGTGAGGAATATGTGGACCTCATCCGCACCGCTTTCTTCTTCCGAACTCCTGTCTATACGCACCCCGTTAAGACGGAAGCTGCAAACTTCTTGGACAAAGTTATGAATAAATACCAAGAAGCTGAATGGGGACTTATCTTAGGTATGCTGACCGAAGGCTACGTGTCCAAGACACTGGCCGGTATCTTGGTTAAGCATAGCGAGCTTATCATTAAAACAGGCTTAGGCGAATTTGTTGCCCGTTTCATCTCCGATATAAAAGAAAGAAACGGAAATCTGGAGGAAGACGGCTCTGTCAGCCCATTTACTCCGACCCAGAAGAAAAGAATTGAAGAACTTTACGCCATCTACTGTGAAGTAGAAAAATAAAGTTCTGTACAAAAAAAAGCAAAACCCTCTGATGTTTTTTAACATCAAAGGGTTTTTCTTTTTTCTATTTCAAAATCGTTCCTGTGGGGAAGCAAAAACCTCGCAAAAACTCACCAATCTCCATCGGCTTTTTGCCTTGTCTCTGAATTTTGGTCGGCAAGATTATCCCCTGCCCACAACCAATAGCCAAAACGCCCGCCGTTGTACTATCTTCAACCTCACCGCTTTGAGCTTTTGTCTGCATATCAAAATCCGCTTCCAAAATCTTAAACCGTTCACCGTTAAACTCAAAATATGCCCCCGGAAAAGGATTAAACGCCCGAATCTTGCGCTCAATAACCTCAGCAGATTCGCCAAAGTCAATTTTGGCTTCGTTCTTATCAAGCTTTGCAGCATAAGGCGTGGTCATTTCACCTTGCTTGCGCGGAGGATAAGCCTTGGGGTTGCGCAAATAAGTAACTATCATCTCCGCCCCGTGTTCCGAAAGTTTGTCATGCAACGCACCGCCGCTGATTTTTGCCAAAGCAATAGGGTTTTCATCCTCCAACAAAATATCTCCGGTGTCCAAACCCTCGTCCATCTGCATAATCGTAACACCGCTAAATTCATCTCCACCCAAGATTGCGCGCTGAATCGGGGCCGCACCGCGCCACCTTGGCAACATAGAGGCATGCACATTAATACATCCCATCTGAAAAGCTTCCAAAATCTCTTTTGGCAAAATCAAACCGTAAGCGGCGACTACGGCAACATCTGCACCCAAAGCCTTAAATTTTTCTTGTTCTTCCGCATTACGCAAAGTCTTGGGAGTTCTAACCTCAATCCCCAATTTTTCGGCCAACAAATGCACCGGCGTTTTGGTTTCTTTTTGCCCTCTGCCAGCTTCCTTCGGCGCACGAGTATAAACACAAACAACTTCGTGTTCTTTAGCCAAAGCATCCAAAATCGGTGCCGAAAAATCCGGCGTTCCCATAAATACGATTTTCATTTTAATCTCTTTCGTGTTTTTCTTCTTCGCGATATTTCTCAAGCTTTTTCAAAAGCATATTGCGCTTCAAACGGCTTAAGTGGTCAATGTATAAAATACCGTCCAAATGGTCCATTTCGTGCTGTAACACAATCGCTAAAAAATCATCTGCCAAAATCTCACGCTCTTTGCCGTTATAATCCAAATAACGCACTCTGATTTTTTCAAAACGTTCCACCTCGGCTCTCTGCCCCGGAACAGACAAACAGCCCTCCTCGCCGCAAACTTTCTCATCCGAATGCCAAATGATTTCGGGATTCACAAAATAACGCGGATTTCCCTTAATCCGGTTGCCATTTTCGTCTTCTTCTTGCTCATAATCAATAACCAACACCCGAATGGACTGCCCGATTTGCGGCGCAGCCAAACCCACGCCGACAGCTGCATACATTGTTTCCAACATATCATCCATCAGCTTGCGCAAATCATCATCAACTTTCTCAACCGGCAGAGCTTTTTTCTTCAAAACCGGATGCGGATATTCATAAACTTCCAAAACAGCCATCTTAACTCACCAAAATCAAACAGACACATTCTGTATTAGTTTCCTTCAACTTTGTCAGGAAACGCGCTATATGCGGAAAATAATAAGAAATAAAGGTAAAAGTACCGTAGCATACAAAGAAGTACTTGAGGACACTTTTGTCCTGCCATTTCTGTATTAGTTTCCTTCAACTTTGTCAGGAAACGCACTATATGCGGAAAATAATAAGAAATAAAGGCAAAAGTACCGCAGCGTACATTGAGGTACGTGAGGACACTTTTGTCCTGCCATTTCTGCATTAGTTTCCCATAGAACGTGTTTCCTTCGCAATCTGATCAAGCAACGCATTCACCATCTTCGGCTCTTTTTTGGTGAAAAAAGCATATGCAAGGTCAACATATTCTTGAATTAACACTTTAACATCGACGTCTAAGGTGTTGGTAATTTCATAAATTGCGCAAAGAAGCAAAGCTTGCAATGTGCCGTCCATACGCTCAAAAGACCAACCCTCGTTCAAATATGCGTTCAAAGACTTTTCCAAATCCTCTTTTTTGGCATGCACACCGCGCACCAAGTTAGAAAAATAGGTGGTATCAATATCAGAAACGGCAATCATCTCTTCCGTAATCCCGTTATCTTCAATCACATAGCGACCGACTTCACCATTTACAAAGTCTTTAACAACCTCATCAACCGGCAAATCACCGTAAGCAATCATATAAGTTGCTTGTACGGCGGCCAAACGCGCACCGGACTTCATCTTAATTTTTTCAGAAATAAACTTTGCCATTTTTTATTCGTCCTCATTCTGCGGCAAAGTTTCGGGCTTTGCCATTCTGTCAATTGTTTCAACAAAATCTTCAAAATCTTTAACTTCACGAAAATCCTTATACACCGAAGCAAAACGGATATAAGCAATATGGTCTAATCTGGACAAGGCGTCCATCACATATTCGCCGATAACTCTTGAAGGAATTTCAGCCTCGCCGGAACTTTCCAACCGCCGCTGGATAGAGTTAACCACCTTCTCCACCCTTTCTTGCTCAATCGAACGTTTGCGCACGGCAAGTTCAATGGAGCGAGCGAGCTTATCGCGATCAAACATTGTCTTTTCGCCGTTTTTCTTAACCACGACAAGTTCGCGCAACTGCACACGCTCAAATGTCGTAAAACGCGAGCCGCATTCCGGGCACTCACGCCGCCGCCGAATACAAGTATTATCATCTGTTGTACGAGAATCTTTAACTTGTGTATCGGCAAAACCGCAAAAAGGACACTTCATTGTTGTTTTTCCTTATCCGTGTTTAATCAGACTTTCGGTAACTTTATACATTTCTGAAGAATATCTTGCCCCTTTTATAAGGACAATATCATTATTTTGCAACAACTTATTCAACAAAAATTCATCCAAACCTTCTTTATTTTCAAAATAATGCTGTTCAATTCTATCCGGCAATTGAGCCAACATATCTTGCATTTCGGGCTTAACCCCGACCACAATGTCAATATCGCTTTCAGCTATCGCCTTGCCGATTTCAATATGTTTTTCCTTGGAGTGCTCGCCAAGCTCAGCCATTTTGCCCAAAACAGCGATTTTGCGCCCCTCGCATTTCATTGCCGACAAAGCCTTGATTGCCAACTTCATAGCTTCCGGCTGACCGGAATAGCTGTCATCAATCAGCACATATTCAGCACCGTTTGCCGTATGGAGTTTGTGTTTTTTACCTCTGCCGTCCAATGCGCCAAAATCCTTAAGATCTGCCGCTGCTTGCGCAACATCAAGCCCAAGCTCCTTAACCACACTCAGCACACACCACGCATTATAAAGATGATGCTCACCATCTTCCGCCAGCTCAAGCGGCACATCTGGATGCTCATTTTTACCAAACTTCACGATTCTTGCGCCATGTTCAGCCGCGCGCTTTTCCAAGATATCGGCAAAATTTGTGTCGGCATTAATCACTGCCACACCGCCGTTTTTGGGCAAGCCCTCAAATATCTCGGCTTTAGCTTCGGCTATCCCCTCAAAATTTTTGAAAAACTCAATATGCATCGGATAAACATTTGTAACCACGGCAATATCAGGCTCGGTAAAAGACACCAGACGTGAGATTTCGCCTTTGGCACTCATCCCCATTTCCACAATGGCGTAAGTTGCGTTCATATCCAGCTTGCATAAAGTTTCAGGTACACCGACAAAATTGTTATGATTACCGCTGGTGGCATAAGTCGGCGCAAATTTTGACAACGCAAAACGTAGCTCTTCCTTAGTTGTGGTTTTTCCGGCGCTTCCGGTCAGAGCAATAACTTTTCCCTTAAACTGCCGCCGCACATAGCGCCCGATTTTGCCATAAGCAATCAATGTGTCCGGCACCACGATTTGACGCACCGCCGGCACATCCGGCACCAATTTTTGCACAATAACAAGTTCAACCCCACGGTCAATAACCTCTTTAACAAAGTCATGCCCGTCAAACTTTTCGCCTTTAATGGCAATAAACAAGTCGCCTCTTTTAGCAACGCGGCTGTCCGTTACAACCTCATCAACATCCGCATCAACCAAAACCGAAGCCGAACCGACAATCTCGGCAATTTTCTTAGAATTAAGCTTGATCATAATTTCCCATCATCAAAAAATTTTTCATACTGACGAAATATAACAAAACCCCCGCCCCTTGGCAAGGGCTAAAACTTTTTATTATTTGCCAAAATAATTTATATTTTGTCTATTGCATAATCAAAAAAACTATGTTAGCTTGCCTTACATCAGCATATTAGTATAGATTTATTACCCATGAAAAATATCTTTTTTCATATCCATACTTTTGTGCTTTTAAATTTATTGTTTAATTTTTTTAATTTTAACGCCTTATGAAAAAGATGTTTTTTATCATCGCTACGGTGATGATGGTTGCCTTTTTGGCAACAAGCTGCGGACCCAAAACTCCTGAACCAATTTTGCTTGGAGACGGAAACTTAACAACTTATGCTACCCTGCAAGATGATGTATCCAAAACCTTCTTCTGGGGTGTGCGTGAAACCAAATCCGGTATGGCCAAAATCAAGTGTGTATTCACTGCGCCGCCCAAGGCTCTGGAGGAATTCTTTATTGGCGAAACCTCGGATAAGAAGATTGTCTTTGACAATACCGGAAAGATTCTGATTTCCGGCACTTATTGCTTCATAGACAAACTAGTCGGTGGCGAAAAATTTATTGTCAGCCGGTCGCCCGAAAGTGAAGGTGAAAAGGTTTATATCGTAGCCAACGGTAAAGCTATTGGACCGAAGGAAAAGCTTTTTATCAGCGCTGAACAAATTTACTATCGGCAGGACGGCAAACTCGGTGTCCTTTCCTATGACAATAAGGAGATTCTTCAAAATATGGAAGAAATCTACATTGTGAAAGGAAAAACCAAAAAAGATGAAAAAGCCCCGACTTACTACCTATGTAAGGAAGATAGTGGCTTTAAGCTCTATGATGCCGAAGGAAAACTCGTCCGCAAAATGTCCAAAGTTCAAGCATCAAAATACACCAAAGGTGCTCTGGACTATAACACAATGAAAGGACTTTATTCCAGCAAAGTTGCCTATTAACGACAATGGAATACCCAAACAAAAAAAACATCTCCCGCATAAGCCGGAGATGTTTTTTTATGCTTTCATACAAGTTTTAGAAAATCGGAAATTGACGACAAAGCGCAATAACCTTTTCTCTCGTTTCGGCAATCACTTTTTCCGCATCACCTTGGGCAAGAGCATCAATCACATCACCCATCCAATCCGCAATTTGCTCAAACTCTTTTTCTTTGAAACCTCGGGTCGTTCCGGCGGGTGTGCCGACTCTGACACCGGAGGTAACTCTCGGCGGTTGCGGATCAAACGGAATAGCATTTTTATTGCAGGTCATATGTGCGCGTTCCATCGCTTCAGAAACAACATCGCCTGTCAAACCTTTGGGACGCAAATCCACCAACAACAAATGCGTATCTGTTCCGCCAGATACCAAATCAAGCCCGCGTTTTTTCAGTCTTTCACCCATTGCCTTGGCATTCTTGACCACTTGCGCGGCATATTCCTTAAACTGCGGAGTTAAATCTTCGGCAAAGCAAACAGCTTTGGCCGCAATCACGTGTTCCAAAGGTCCGCCTTGCGTTCCCGGAAAGATGGCGGAGTTAATTTTCTTGGCGATTTCCTCATTATTAGTCAGAATCATACCCCCACGCGGTCCACGCAGAGTCTTATGTGTGGTGGTTGTAACCACATCGGCATATTCCAACGGATTCGGATGCACGCCACCGGCAACGAGTCCGGCAAAATGCGCCATATCCACCATCAAATAAGCCCCTACCTTGTCGGCAATTTCTCTAAAACGCTTAAAATCAATCTGGCGCGGATAAGCCGAACCGCCGGCAATAATCAATTTTGGTTTGTTTTCTAAAGCCAAACGCTCAACTTCATCATAATCAATCAAGCCAGTGTCTTTGCAAACGCCATATTGAACCGAGTTCAACCATTTGCCGGAGAAAGAAACTTTTGCCCCATGTGTTAAATGTCCGCCGGCATCTAAAGACATTCCCATAATTGTATCACAAGGTTTGAGCAAGGCAACATAGACGCCTGTGTTTGCCTGACTTCCTGAATGCGGCTGCACATTAACAAACTTGGCGTTGAACAATTTTTTTGCACGTTCAATTGCAAGATTCTCAACAACATCCACAAACTCGCATCCTCGATAATAACGCTTTGCCGGATAACCTTCGGCATATTTATTAGTCAAGATAGAGCCCTGAGCCTCCAACACGGCTTTTGATACAATATTTTCAGAAGCAATCAGCTCAATTTGGTTTTGTTGACGGTCCCACTCAGCCTCAATGGCATCAAAAATTTCTTTATCTTCGGTTTTCAAATCTTTTACAAAATCCATCTGTTTTTTCTCCTAATCCAAATCAAGCTTGCAGAGTCTGCGATCATGCCGCCCACCCTCATATTTTGCATTCAGGAAGATGTCGATTCTGCGCATAACATCCTCAATCTTCATCGTCCGTCCGCCAAAACACAAGATATTGGCGTTGTTGTGTTCGCGGGCAACTTGGGCAACATAATCATCATAAAGCAAAGCAGCGCGAATACCTTTGTGGCGGTTTGCCGCGATAGAGATACCGATTCCTGTTCCGCAAACCAAGATTCCAAGTTCAGCCTTTTTATCCAAAATCTCCTGAACAACGCGTTGTGCAAAATCCGGATAATCCACCGATTCTTCTGAATTTGTCCCCAAATCCTGAACATCAAAGCCTTGATTTTTAAGGTTTTGAGCAATCAGATTTTTCATCTGATAGCCACCATGGTCAGCGGCAAGAGCAATTTTCATTAACTAAAACTCCTTATATATAAACATCAAAAATTTTGAGATATGATAGCCTAAGAACAGCATAAAAAAAGACTTTTTTAGCGCTTATGCAAAAAAATATAAAATTTTTAAAAAAAGTTATTGACGACGAACAAAAAGTTTGTATATATAGAGGACGTTGAGTGAATGAGGAACTCAGTTAGGTATTCCGAATGGCCGGTTGGCAGAGTGGCTCATGCAGAGGACTGCAAATCCTTGTACATCGGTTCAATTCCGGTACCGGCCTCCAAAAATTCACTTAGTACCGCATATTATTCCGGCTTAGCTCAGCGGTAGAGCAATCGGCTGTTAACCGATTGGTCGCCTGTTCGAATCAGGCAGCCGGAGCCATAAAAAAAACACCATCCTGAAGATGGTGTTTTTTTTATGGCTCCGGTTATCTGAGCGAGTGGCGACCAACGGGAGCCTGTTTGGAGCGGATAGTTGGTTCAAACGAGCCTGCGAAGTTTGAACCCTACGGCGCGAGGAGGACCCGCTTGCGGGAGTACCCAATCTGGCAGCCTTGCTGTTCTGTTGAACGGGCGAAGCCTGTTCGTATCAGGCTCAAGGATAAAATCAACCGTTGCTCCGGTTGATTTTACCGCAAGAAGCGAAGTTTTGTTAGTTTTTTGAGGTTGTGTAAACGACCGATAAAAAACTTAAAAAACGAGTGACCGACGCGCGGTTAGTGAGTGCCTTGCACGAACTTACCAAGCTAGAGCCGGAGCCTCCTGCTAATTTTCTCCCCTCGTGGGAGGTTTTTTTTATGGCTCCTTGCTGTTCTGTTGAACGGGCAAAATACCCAAAAAGGCTGAGTCATAAATAACTCAGCCTTTTCTTTCAAAGTCAGATTTGCTTAGAACGCCACAGCCACGCGGTCGTCTATGCTAACAGTATCCTCAGAATAACAAGCTGTGCGACCGTTTCCAAAAATGAAGCAATGTGCATAGCCAGTGCTCACGGTATTTTGAATATCATCAACACACCAAACGGCACCATTATAATCATCTGCATCAATCCCATTTTCTCTCAGGATTTCAACCGTTGCCTCAAACTTTTCTTTTTCTTCCTTTCCCCAATGTTTATCCAAAACACTACGAAACGGAATAAAACCTTGCCTCCCATTAAAGCGCATTATTTCAGCAAACTTTTTAACATCTTTATACGCCGTTGAAAAAATGCTGTTTTGGGCAGCAAACTCCAAGGAAGACATCGTTTGCCAACCATACTTTAAGGCAACCATCACTCCTGAAAAAAGTTGAATTCCCCACAATTCTTTTTTGCGTTTCAGATTCAATCCGTTCTCAACAAAAAACTCATTACCCTTGCAATACACTAAAGGTAAATCCGTCGGAATAAAATTACCTCTTTTTCTGGTTTTAAACCAATCTTCCAAATCGCTGTTGCTGATTTTCATAGCAGAAACAACTGCTTCCAAAACCCTAATTTGTTCCGCTTTCATAATAGTAAAAATTAAGTTTATAATACATTTTAACTGCTAAACACTTTAGCATTCATTAGACAAAAATCAAGTTTTTTCTAAAATTACAATTTAGCCAAGAGCTTTGCCACCACATCCAAAGACTTTTTCGGAGCTTCATCCCAAAAATTTTCATATTGTTTTTGGTGGTCTTTAACCCCCGGCGTATCGCTGATAATACGCAAGCTCAAAAACGGCACTTTATACATATAACAAACCTGCGCCATAGCCGCAGATTCCATATCCACCGCCAAACCTTGCGGAAACTTCGCCTTAATCTCATCAAGCTCTTTGCGCTCAGTAATAAACTTGTCTCCGCTGCAAATCTGTCCGGCATAAATATTAGCTTCCGCCTCAAGCGAAGTAACCATATCCAAAATCTTGCGGTCTCCGGCATAGCTTGCCGGCATTCCTTGCACCTGCCCATACAAATTCGGCTCTCCGCACCAAACATCGTGATAAAACACATTCTCACCCGCAACAACATCCATCACTTGTGTTTTAACATCAATTCCGCCGGCCACGCCGCTGTTAATAATCGCATCCGGTGCAAAATTCTTAATCATCTCCAGCACACCGACCGCCGCACAAACCTTGCCGATACCGCTATGTGCCAAAATAACATTCTTACCGCCGATATTTCCTTCCACAACTTCC
Source organism: uncultured Alphaproteobacteria bacterium (assembly GCA_944392155.1). Lineage (GTDB taxonomy): Bacteria > Pseudomonadota > Alphaproteobacteria > RF32 > CAG-239 > Scatacola_A. The sequence continues at coordinate 27,076 of CALXVR010000016.1, forward strand.
ATATTGCCGCATTGAGCTTCTTTCGGAGCAGACATTAATCCTTTTAACAGATTAAACTCCTTGTCCATTGCCACGATTAAACCGATTTTTTTCATTTCTTATTTCCTTATCTGCAAAATATAAACCGATTTTAGTTTTTTATTTAAAAATTGCAAAAGAAAACTATACTATATCCGACTTTTCGGAGAACTAAAATGACCAAAGAATATAAAAATATTGTTATCTTAACCGGCGCGGGCATATCCGCGGAATCAGGTCTTGCCACCTTTCGCAGCTCCAATGGCTTGTGGAACAATCATCGGGTTGAGGATGTCGCCACGATAGAGGGTTTTCAACGCAACCCCGAGCTTGTCCACGATTTTTATAATGAGCTGAAATTGGAGATTCAAAAAGCCAAACCCAATCCGGCGCATTTAGCCATTACAAAATTACAAAAAGAATATCCGGCAGAAATTTCGGTCATCACCCAAAATGTGGATACCTTGCATGAAAAAGCCGGCAACCAAAACATCTACCACATTCACGGACAAATCAACCAAGCCGTCTGCTTAAACTGCGAACATATTTTGGAAACCTTCGGCGATGTAACAACCGAAACCACCTGCCCTCAATGCTCTGTTGCCGGCATGATGAAACCAAACATTGTCTTTTTCGGCGAAAATCTGCTCTGTATGGATAAAGTTGAAGAGCTGTTAAGGCGGTGTGATTTGTTTATCTCCATCGGCACTTCGGGCGTTGTTTTTCCGGCAGCTGCTTTTGTGCAAACCGCCAAACATTATAGCGCGGATACTATAGAGTTTACCCTAGAGCCGACCTCAAATAATTTTTACTTTGATAAACATATCTATGGTCCGGCAGGCAAAACCCTACCCGCTTTTGTAGATGAGATGATAAACGCCCAAAAACAAAATCAATAACTTTCAAACTAAAACCCCGCCCTGATTCCTCAAGACGGGGTTTTTATAAAAGCGGCGAAGAACTAGTCTTTTTTGTCTTCTTTTTCAGCTTTCTTTTCGGCTTTTTTAGCTTTTTTCTCAGCTTTCTTCTCAGCCTTTAATTTCTTATGGTGTTTTTTGTCAGCCTTCCATTTTTTATCATGTTTGGGCTTCATTTCATCCAATTGTTTTTTCTGTTCCGGAGTCAAGATTTTTTCAAACTCTTCCATATTCTCGCGGCGCAGCTCATCCATCTTCTGACGAAGCTCTTTCATCTCCTTCATCAAAGGCTCCATCTTTTTACGACCATCTTGTCTGATTTTTTCTGCTTGTTCTCTTTGTTCTTTGGTCAAATCAAGTTTATCGGCAAATTTATCAGCCATTTCCTCATGTTTTTTCTTATCAAACTTCGGACCATAAGCACGCGGACCTTTATGTTCCGGAGCGAAATCATGCGGCGGAGGGGGCAACATTTCATCATGCGGCGGCGGAGGTGGCGGCAACATTTCTTCCTGAGCACTTACCGAAGTTGAACCCAGCATAACTGCTGTTGCGCAAAGAGCCGTTAACATCAATTTTTTCATTATCTGTCTCCTCTCAAATGTTGTAATTTTTCACTCAATATTTTTCGGGCATTAAACAATCTTGATTTAATGGTTCCCTCCGGCAAGCCTGTTTTTTTGGCAATTTGTTCATAGGTCATTTCCTCAAACTCATACCAAATCACCACTTGCCGCATCTTGCGGGGAAGACTGTCCACCGCCTTCAAAATCTGTTTCTGGCGGGCTTTGGCATCCAAAATCTCCTCTTGCCTACCACCAACCCGCACATTATCCAGAATTTCGTCGCCGTTAACCTGAGAAGCCTCAATCTTATATTGCCTGGACTTAAAATAGTCTCGGCAAACATTAGCGGTCAAAGCCCCTATCCATTGGCTGAACTTTCCTTGTTCTTTATAATTATCCATATTTTTCCAGGTTTTAATATAAACTTCCTGCTCAATATCTTCATTATAAGAACCGGTCAGTTTTTTGATGATAGCTTTCACCAAAGACTTATTTTGCTCAATAATTTCTTTCATCAGCCTACCATCAACAAACCATATTCATCCACGGGAAAACCCATTTCCTCAATAACGGACGACGTTTCGCTCACCGAAAATTCCGTACCGAAAAGATAATAATCATAACTGAAATTATAACTACTCTTTCTCGGATAAAAACTTCCGATACCAATCAGCAACACCAGTGAGCACAACGCAGCCTTAATTCGGTTATTGCGTTTTTTGCGTGCAAAGTACAAAGGCTTTGCTTCTTTAATCAATGCGGAAATATCATCCATTGTTTTTCTCCTTACACAACTTATAACGAAGCTGTTTTCAGAAAAGTTCATTTTTTATAAAATAATTTATCAAATATTTACATACCGTTTAAAAAAAAATAGCTCTTTACAAATTTTTTTTTGAGTTTTATAGAAGACGACGAACAAAAAAAATCACATAGTTTCAGAAAGAAGCATAATCCATGATACAAGATTTAACCAGAGGAAATCCGTTTTCCTTAATCATCAAATTTGCGTTTCCGTTACTCATCGGCAACCTCTTTCAACAGCTCTATCAAATATCTGATATCATCATTGTCGGACGTTTAATTAGTGTTGAAGCTTTAGCTGCTCTGGGCGCATCTGCACCGATATTTTTTGTAATGTTACTGGTAACCTTGGGCTTCACAGGTGGTCTAACCGTTATCACGGCGCAACGATTCGGCGCCAAAGATGAAGAAGGTGTTCGTAGCTCCGTAACTCATTCTCTGAGAGCTTGCCTTGTTTTAAGCCTAACATTTACAACAATTTTACTCATCTTTTTGCACCCGATTCTGCGCTGGATGAATGTGCCGGAAAACATTATGACCGATGCTTATAACTTCATGTTTGTCTTGGGACTGGCTCTTCCTGTTATCGTAGCTTATAACTTGCTGTCAGGCTTCATCAGAGCTTTGGGCGACAGCAAAACACCGTTATATTTCTTAATCGCCACCACCATAGTCAACATTTTGCTCAATCTGTTTCTGATTTCGGTTTGCAAATTAGGTGTTATCGGCTCGGCTCTCGGCACACTCATCTCCATCACCGCCTCCGGCATTTGTTGCGTCTTATATATTGGTAAAAGATTCCCCATTCTGCGTCTTCATCGCGAAGACTGGAAATACAGCCGTAGTTTTATGAAAGAACATATGAATATCGCCGTTCCGATGGCCATTCAGTTTTCTGTCTTGTCTTTGGGATTGCTGATTATGCAAAAAGTTTGCAACTCTTTCGGCTCAGACACCATTGCCGCTTTCACGGCAGCTCTGCGCATTGAACAACTTGCTACCCAGCCTTTGGTTGCTTTGGGTATTGCCATGGCTACCTTTGCCGCGCAAAATTTCGGTGCCGGTATGATAAAAAGAATTCGCACCGGTGTCTTTTACAGCTCCATAATGTCAACAAGCTTCAGCATTTTTGTTGCACTTTTGGTGCGTTTTGTCGGCGAGAATATGATAACCATCTTCTCTGAAGATGTTACCGAACAAATTGTAGACACAGGTCGCCAATACCTAAATATCAGCACTTTGTTCTACATCTTTTTGGGACAAATCTTCATTTTCCGTAATACGTTGCAAGGAATGGGCCAATCCATCATTCCGCTGATAGCCGGTTTCACGGAATTATTTATGCGTTCTTTTGCCGCTATTTGGTTGGCAAAACATATCGGTTATCTTGGCGTTTGTTGGGCCAGCCCAATTGCTTGGTTTGGCGCGGGAACAGTTGTCACCATTGGTTACATCGTTACCATCCGCAAAATGGATCGCCGTTTCTTACAAAACAACTTAAAAATGGCCGCGCATAAAATGAGGCTCATCAAGACCAAAGACAATAATGTCCTCCCCATCGGAGAATAAAAAAAGCCCCTCATAAAAGAGGGGCTTTTTTTTATAACAACGCCGGCTTATTGATATTTGCTTTGGCACAATTTTCTATATCCTCAAACTTCCGAACCTTTGCCCAAATCTCTGCGGCTTTTTCCGCCGTATAAGAACGATAACAAAAATCTACCCGATAGACCGCCTTAATCTCTTTAGCCTCTGCGGCAAAACACAAAGGTCTTGTATCAAACAACATAATCTGACAATCTCGAGACAAGGCTTCATAAGAGATTCCGTCTCGCTTCAGCTTCAACCATTTTTCTCCGCGCGGACAATCTTTGCAGGCATTGGAACGAATACAATCCGCACTGATAAATAACGGTACATCGCTATACACGGGCAAAACCATCGGCAAAGGCGAAACTTCTGCCAAATTTTTCATATTCTGCAACACATCTTCAGGTGAAAAAGTAACTCTTTTGGCCCCCATTTCTTTTGCCTGAGAGCTGGCCTGAGAGTTCATCACGTACAACGAATAATCAAAACTCAAATCAATTCCTTTTTCCGGCAAAACACTCAATGCCCAATAATTGCCGATTTCCCACTTCTTATAGCCCTCACTCAAAAGCTGTTCAACCAAAGGCTCAAACAACTTCGTATGGCGACAAACCGTCGGCAAAGCCAAACGCAACTTATTTTTTGGTAAATCACGCAACACTTCGGGCTTTGTATCAGCTGAGAGCAAAAAGATAACCTCATCAACTTCTTGCAAATCAATTTTGCTCAAACTATCTATCTTGTCAGTTTTAATAATCCACTTTGGCTCTTTAGCATTAAACGGTTGCGGAATGTCTGGCAAAATGCGCGGCTTATCTTCAAATTTAATACTTTCGTACAAACCACGCCGCAGTTCGTTAAACATAGATGCCGGCACAAACAACCCTTGAGGATTCAAAACCTCTAAATTTTGCAAAACAAAATCCGTTTCTCCCGTCTTGGCAAAAGCCTTTTGTGCCGCATCCAAAGTCTTTGACGGATTCTCGGCTTTTTCAAAACTTCCGTTCACCTCATAATAAAAGCTTTTCGATTCTGCCGAAATTTTATCTTTTTCTATCTTCACCGAAACATCAATCGGATATCGCTGCTTATATGCCCCCGGCTTTGGTTTTTCATAATCATAAGCCCCCTTAACCTCGCTGGCGGAAGCCAAATAAATATCCAATCCTTTAACCAGATTCGGCGCAAAAGGCGGAAGTTTAATCTCCACATTTTCACCGGCCTTGGCTTCAAACACGTTTTTGGCGTTAACTCTCAAATTCTGCAGCGAGAAACCAAACGGCTTTTCCTCTCCGGGAACATCAATCTGAATCCCGTCAAACCGAGCAATTTTATGATTCGTCTTAAAAGATAACGCATTTTTGGTAACATTACCTATTTTGCCGATTTTCAAACCTCTATGACCGACAAAATCCCTATCAATCACATCTTTGTTTTTGCCATGCAGATGAAACTTTGTCCACGGACGAGAAAAAATCTGCCGAATATGCTCAGCCTTGGTTGCATCATCCCCTTTGCCATCCAAAATATGTCGATAATAATCTACCACCGCCGCCACATACAAAGCCGTTTTTTTGCGCCCCTCAATTTTTAGAGATGTTACAGGCATTTTCAAAACATCGCTCTGCAAAGCCATATCTTTCATAGAAAAATAGTGCTTTGCCCCCTGCTCTCCTTCAAACACCGCCCGACAAGGATATAAACATTTGCCTCTATTGGCGCTTTTTCCCGTTTCCAGAGAGGAGAACATACATAATCCGCTATATGAATAACACAAAGCACCATGTATAAATGCTTCTGTTTCCAGATTAGGAATAGCGGCAATTTCCTTAATTTCGCCAAGTGTCAGTTCTCGCGCCAAAACCACACGGCTAAAGCCCAATTTTTGCAAAGCCAGCGCACCTTCTTTGTTATGCACCGCCATTTGCGTGCTGGCATGCAGCTCAAGTTCCGGATATTTTTCCCGCACCACGCGAGCCACACCCAAATCTTGCACAATAAGCGCATCGACCTGATACTTCACACAAATATCAAGTGTTTTTAGAAGTTCAGGCAACTCGTCTTCCTGAACCAAAGTATTAATAGCGACATAGACTTTACGGTTAAGCGAATGCGCATAAGCCACAAAAGCGTTCAAATCTTCTTCGCTGAAATTTGCCGCTGTTGCTCGCGCCGAAAAATGTTTCAAACCCAAATAAACCGCATCCGCACCATAATACAACGCAGCATAACCTGCTTCAATATCACCGGCCGGAGCCAAAAGTTCTTGTTTCATATCAATCTTCCGTAAAAAAACTTTTTTCCAAAGCTATTGCAAGGCATTTGCTTTGTCAAGCGACGAAATAACGACAACTTTGTCTTCGTAAGCTTCGTATGTTTCACCATCTAGACTTCCACGCAAAATTCTATCCAATACAGATACCAAATCCTCAGGGACACAATCCTTTACAATAAAACCAACAACTTTTCCGTCTTCAAAATCTGCCGCTTCTTGCACCGCATCAACTAAACCATCATCATCATAAACTTTTACAAAATCATAAAAAGCCTCTAAAGCACGTATTTTATTCTTCAAAAACAAAGACAAACTTTTCGGAACTTTGATTAACAAGTTAAATTTATCAGTGTCTTTTTTCTCAAACAAAACAAACCTGTTCCAATAAAAATCCATATATTCTCTAAAAATCTCAGCATCATCCGAAGGCAAATTTTTTTCCTGAAACATATCAACTCTAATCAAAATTTTCTTTTTCTTAAGCACTTTTTTTTCAGGCAAATAACGATCATAAATAATTTGCCTCATTTCTTCTGCATCTTCGGTATTTGATATTCTTTTAATTTCTTGAGAATCATTATATTCAACCACAACCTTGGGAATAAACAGCGGTATATTTTTTCTGCTGTAACGCAGCATCAATTCCCAATCTACGAGTCTATTCATCTTTTCGTCAAAGCCGCCCAAAGCCCTATACAAACTTACATGATGAACAAAAGCATTCATATCAGCCAAACTCCACCGACAAAAAAGCCTCTCATCATAAGGTTTTCCGACAACCTTTCCGCTATGCAAATGCCTAATTTGAGCATAAAACATCTTATTTTCATGCTTTTTGATTACACTGTCAAAAACATGAAAATAATTCTCGCACATCAAATTATCTGTATCTAAATACCCAATCCACTCATTAGATGCAATCTGCAAACCTTTATTTCTGGCAAAACTAACACCGCCATGCTCAACACGTAAATATTTTAATTTTCCGGAAAACAGCTCTTGCGTATACTTATGTTTTAAAATCTCTTCCGTATTATCCGTTGAGCCGTCATCAATAACTATCAACTCAAAATTTTCATACTTTTGCTTCAAAACAGAATCTACTGCATCGCAAATACAAAAAGCACGATTATACGTTGGCATAATAATTGAAAAACAGCATTCCGATATCATTTTGCTTTCTTTTTCCATCCCAAGAGCTTATAAATATCTTTCTCAATTTTCTCTTCATCAAATAACAACGCGCTTATTCCCAAAGACTTTGCCGCAGCCACATTTGCCGGCTTATCATCAACAAACAAAATCTCCTCATATGCGCAACCGAGCTTTTCCTTAACCGCCTCAAAGATTCTGACATCAGGCTTAAGCAATCCCAAATCAAAAGAACAAAAGACATATTCCGGATTAATCAAGCCAAACATATCCGCCGTATCTTTCAGATTCGGAAGAGCATTGGATAACAAACCGTTTTCAATCCCCGCATCTTTCATCTTTTCCATCAGCTGATGCGTAACTTCCTTAAACTCACCAATTCCGTCTCTGAAAGCCAAATTAATCTGCGTATCAATCCCTGACTGATACTTAACCCCGCAATATTTGCAAAGCTGTTTACACAAGGTTTCAAAGCTGACCTTACCACGCATAAAATTATCATAATCAAAACCGATTGCCCCGTTGTTGGCATTAAACAATTCCATATCTTCGGTACGGCTTTTCATAAACTCGTTCAAGAACTTCAGACTATATGAATAAATCACACCTCCGACATCCCAAATACAGAATTTTATTTTTGATTTTCCGACCATCTCAAAACCTCGCTTGTTGTTTTCTATATGATACAAGATTCTAAACAGATTGCAATCACATAAAAGCAAAGCCCCGTCATCAAACGGGGCTTTGTTGTCAGAAACGAAAATCTCTTTCGCCTTCCTCAATTTTTTCAATATAATCGGCACACATCGTGCGAACTTTTTCTTTCGGAATATTGTCCAGTTCTTTTTTGATTAATGCCTCGCCGACTTTGCGCGTTTCTGGGCTTGCGTAGTCAATCAGATATTCCTTCAAGGTCATCAAAGCATTAGGCAAACAACAGTTATGGATTTGCATATTTTTGCACAAAGCCATAAATCTGTCTCCCGTTCTCCCTTCCCGATAACAAGCCGTGCAAAAGCTTGGAATATATCCAATCTCCATCAACCACTTAACCACATCATCAAGCGTGCGGGTATCGCTGACTTCAAATTGCGCTGAGCTTTCATCATCCGGCTCCGGTGTATCATAACCGCCGACACTGGTTTTAGAGCCACCGCTTATTTGTGAGATTCCGTAATGAATGACTCTTTCGCGGCAAGCTTTGCTCTCACGCGTAGACATAATCATTCCCGTATAAGGCACGGCGATTCTGATACAAGCCACAATCTTGGCAAAAGTATCATCATCGATTCCATTATCAAAAACATCGGGGTCAATATCATCGGCTCTGCGGATTCTCGGCACCGAAATCGTATGTGGACCAACGCCGTGTACGGCTTCCAAATGTTCTGCATGCATCAAGAGCCCGGCAAACTCATACCGATACAATTCCAGTCCAAACAAAACGCCCAAGCCCACATCATCAATACCGCCTTCCATAGCTCTATCCATCGCTTCGGTATGGTAGGCATAATTATGTTTTGGTCCTGTCGGGTGGAGTTTTTCGTAGCTTTCTTTGTGATAAGTTTCTTGGAACAAAATATAAGTTCCGATTCCTGCTTCCTTGAGCTTTCGATAGTTTTCAACAGTTGTAGCGGCAATATTCACATTAACACGGCGTATTGCACCGTTTTTGTGCTTAATGCTGTAAATGGTTTTAATACAATCCAAAATATATTCTATTGGATTATTAACGGGGTCCTCGCCGGATTCTATTGCCAAACGTTTATGCCCCATATCCTGCAAAGCAATCACTTCTTTGGCAACTTCTTCTTGCGTCAGTTTACGCCGTGGAATATGCTTGTTTTTGGCATGATACGGGCAATAAACGCAACCATTAACACAATAGTTGGAAAGATAAAGCGGCGCAAACATCACAATTCTGTTGCCGTAATAATCTTTCTTAATTTGTTCGGCGAGCTCAAAAATCTCTTTGTTTTTTTCAGGTAAATCACAATCAAGCAAAATCATAGCTTCGCGGTGCGAAAGACCTTTGCGTTCGCGAGCTTTGTTTAAGACTTCATCAATGAGTTTAACATTATTTTTGTTGGCATCGGCATAAGCCAAAGTATCCAACACTTCTTGGTGGCAGATAAACTCCTCTGCCTTCAACGATTTTGGATTATACATATATCACTCACTTTCTTTCGGGTCAGAATAAGCTTCCCCGTCAGGTTAACACTGCTTTATTTTATAATATTTCACACATCTCTTGGCAAGCAATTTTAACAATTAGAATAAGCAGTTTTAGCACTAACTCCTTCCAAACGTCCTACTTTTCCGGCCATCGCACTGATAACATCTTCAGGCGCATCAACCGCAACCGAAATAATGCTGATTTTTTTCTCACGATACGGGATTCCCATACGACCGATAATATAAGCTGAATACTCATGTAAGATAGCATTCAAAGCCTCAGCCGAAGCCAAATTTTCAACAATAACACCAATAATCGCCACTCTGTTTTCCATATTCTTTCTCCTCAAAAATTTTTTATAACAAATACAATTTGATAAAACTTTTTTAACAATTTTTGATTAGGGTAATCTAATAAGAAAAACAAGTAAACAAATTTTAACAACCCTCTGGAGATGAACAATGACCAAATTAAACGATAAAGCAATTGCCGAAGCCGCATATTACATCTGGCAAAACAATGGTTGTCCGGCCAACACACAAGCTCAAGATTGGGCCGCTGCTATCAAACAGCTTACAGCCGCTAATAAGGCTGCTCCGCGTAAATCTGCCGCTTGTTCTTCTGTTTTAACCAAAATCAGCAAAACCGACATCAATGCTTTGAATCGTTTAGCCGCTGCCAAAGGCAAAAAAATCAGCCCTGTAAGTGCAGCCAGCAAACTTTTGGCCATTAATCTTGCTGCTGCAACAAATGCAGCCTTGAAGACTAAAACCAAAACCCCTTTGAGAAAGATTTAAGCTAAAATAAAGCTTCAAAAATCCCTCGGAAATCCGAGGGATTTTTTTATAACAAAATCATTTCTCCTTTTGCCTGAAAACTCAGCCCGAACTCCTTTCCTCAGGAGTTCTCACTTCCAACTTCATCCAATTAAAAAACCCGCCATAAAGGCGGGGCTAAATATGTGTTGAGAGGCTGGCTAATTCGCTTCGCTCATATACGCCTGCTTCGTTTTCTTCGCTACCGCTCACCGGCGTACTCCCGTTCGCCTGAAAACTCAGCCCGAACTCCCTTCCTCAGGAGTTCTCACTTCCAACTTCATCCAATTAATAAGCCCCGCCATAAAGGCGGGGCTTATTAATTGGTGGGAGTTGAGAGAGTCAAAGAAAAAAATATAACCGATGTTATATTTTTTTATGTAGACCCTAGTCTTTTAGAACTGAGCAAGGGAAACGACAGTAACCGCTGCGAAGCCTCAAAAGCTCGGAACCTCTTACAAGTTGCGCGAGCTCTGCGACGCACAACTTGGCAACTCCGCACCAAAAAACCCCGCCATAAAGGCGGGGCTTTTTAATTGGTGGGAGTTGAGAG